>CAZYKZ010000007.1:0-33764 GCA_964648175.1 uncultured Anderseniella sp. | reverse complement strand
TATCCGGACATGTTTCCGGGACCGCTTGGCATGTCCATGGCGGGCCGCGGGCTCGAGGATGGCGTTTGGTCCCTCGATGTCCGCAATATCCGCGACTCGGCCACCGACCGGCACTCGTCGGTTGACGACACGCCCGCCGGCGGCGGCCCCGGCATGGTGCTGAAGCCCGACGTGCTGGCCCGCGCCATCGACGCCGCCTCGCCTCAAGGCGACACCCGCCCGCGCCTGCTGATGAGCCCGCGCGGGAGACCGCTCACGCAAGAACGCGTGCGCGAGCTTGCGGCAGGTGACGGCGTGATTGTCGTCTGCGGCCGCTTCGAGGGCGTGGATGAACGCGTCATTGAGGCCCGCAATCTCGAGGAAGTGTCCATTGGCGACTACATCCTGTCGGGTGGCGAGCCGGCAGCCCATGTGGTGCTGGACGCCATCGTGCGCCTGTTGCCCGGCATCATGGGCAATGACGCGTCGGGCAGCGAGGAAAGCTTCGAGACCGGTCTGCTGGAACACCCCCAATACACCCGCCCGCGCGAATGGGAGGGCCGCGAGATCCCGTCCGTGCTGCTGTCGGGAGATCATGCGGCGATCGCCCGATGGAAACGCAAGATGGCGGAAGACCTCACCCGGTCACGCCGCCCGGACTTGCTGGCGGGCCGAAACCGCGACGAAAAGGCCTGAAAGGACCTTGAATCGCCAATAGACATTGACTTTGACAGCAACTCGCGGGTAAAGACCCGCATCCAAAAGATCACCCGGCGTACACGAGCCGCCGAATGGTCGATAAAAGTTGATCGCAAACAACATATTGGAGTGGCTTTTCAGCAGGCAATGACTGCTGGCCGCGCCAAACAAGGAAAAGACCGATGAACATCATTCAGCAGCTCGAAGCCGAGCAGGCACAGGCCATTGCGGCCAAGCGCGAGATGCCGGATTTCGCTCCCGGCGATACCGTTATCGTGGCCGTGCGCGTCACCGAAGGCGAGCGTTCGCGCATCCAGAATTATGAAGGCGTGGTGATCGCCCGCTCCGGCGCAGGCCTGAATGAAAGCTTCACCGTGCGCAAGCTCTCCTACGGCGAAGGCGTGGAACGCGTGTTCCCGGTGTTCTCGCCGCTGGTCGAGGGCATCAAGGTGCTGCGCCGCGGCAAGGTGCGTCGCGCCAAGCTCTATTACCTGCGTGGCCGCACCGGCAAGCGCGCCCGCATCGCCGAGAAGAAGCGCTCGGTCGTCGTGCCTGGCGCTGCCGAAGCAGCTGCCGCCAAGGCGGAAGCCGCCAACGCACCGCAGGTGGTTGACGACATCTCCCTCATCTCCGGCATCGGCGACGTGCTGTCGGAAAAGCTGGCCGGCGAAGGCGTGACCAGCCTGACCCAGATCGCCAAGTGGAAGAAGGACGACATCGCCGACTACGACGCCAAGCTGTCGCTGGGCGGCCGCATCGAGCGCGAAGAGTGGGTCCAGCAGGCCAAGGAACTGCTCGAAGGCAAGGCGCCGCGCGCCAAGGTCGACCAGGAAGCCGCCGAAAAGGCCGCCGAAGAAAAGTAATCCTCCCTCTCCGAGGCAGGGAAATGTACAAAGGCCGGGCCCCGCGCCCGGCCTTTTTGTTTGCGCCGGAATTGCCCGATTCCTGCCGCCACGCCGCCATCGTGCGGTGGTGCACTTTGAACTGCACGAGGGCTGGTGGGCCATGCAACGGAGGAATTTCCATGGCCACCGATTATCGCAACCAGGTTCACGCGCACTCCCATGCGCCTGACTACAGAACCCATACCGGCAGTTCCAATGGCTGGCTTCTGGCGCTTGCCGCCGCCGCCCTGCTCGGCCTGCTGGCATTCTTCTCGTGGACCGGCGGAGACCGCCCGGTGATCAGCACGTCCACGCCCGCCGGAACCACCTCGACGCAGGTGGCGCCGCAACCTGCCCCCGCAGCACCGGCACAGCAATCCCCGGCGCAATAGCCCGGACGCCTTGACTGCCTGACCCTGCACCTTGCCGGATGCGCCACGTATGCAGGTGTGCGCCATCCGGCCCTTTCCTGACACGGGTCTTGATCAGTCCCGCTTGCGCCACAGCATGTAGAGGCCCAGCGGCGGCCGTGCTTCTGCCAGCTCCAGATCACTGCAGAAGTTGGAGATGTCATGGCCAACCTCGTCCATGAACTGAAGCTCCAGCCCGGCGGCAACCCCGGCGTTCACCAGGTCCGACAGCTTGTGGGTAAACGAGTAGTTGGGCGCAGACTCGTAGGCCTCATGGCCGAAGTAGTCGAGCCCCGTCGTCTCCACGAATGGCTCCGTCCGGAAATACGAGTGCTGCAGCCTCGACGGCCCGCCTGCAGGGTCCGGCTCGTACATCATCAAGACAGGGTGCATTTCTTCCATCACCCAGTATCCGCCTGGCTTGACCAGCCCCGCCACCGCCTTGAAGAACACTCCGATGTCCGGCATCCACCCTGTAACGCCAATCGTGGTCATGGCAATGTCGTACCGCCCCGTCAGCCCGTCGGGCAGCGCATACACATTCGCCTCGATGAAACGCACATCTGCATGCCCGGCAACTGCAGCCAGTTCGCGCGCCTGCTCCAGGAAAGCGGCCGCCTGGTCGATCCCGAGGCATTCGCCAGCACCCATGCCCTTCGCCGACAGCAGGTCGATGCCGTTGTTGCAGCACACCTGCACGACGCTTTTGCCAGCAACGCCGATGCGCTCCAGCATGGCGGTGTATTCATCCGACAGGTGATTGTAGCCTTGCGCAAACAGCGCCTTCAGCCGCTGCTGATTGTGCGCGGCATGGCGCGGCGCCGCCTCGTTCCACGCTTCCCGGTTGGCGGCGACATAGTCGGCCGGATTTGTCATGGCAATTCTCGCGTTGGCGCTGGCAGCAGCCCGGCTTGGGTTGTAAGTTCGCGGTCATGATACCTTCGGATCTGACGATTTCCCACGCTCTTGCAATCGGCCTGCTGTTCGCCGCCTGGTGGCTTTATTCGCCGCTGCTGCGACTGTTCGGCCGCGGCACGCTGAACGCACAGCTTGGCGTCGTACGCGTGCGCTGGATGACCTTGTCCACCAGCCGCCAGAACCGCACCTTCGACGCACTGCTGCTCAACCAGGTCATCAACTCGGTGTCGTTCTTCGGTTCGGCCACGCTGATCGTCGTCGCAGGTCTGTTCGGCACCTTCGCCAGCGTCAAGTCGGTGCACGAGGTCATCACCGGGCTGCACTTCTTCGCGCCGATGAGCGTCGGTCTGCTGGCCGTCAATCTCGGCACCGTCACGCTGGTATTGGCCATCAGTTTCTTCTCGTTCACCTATGCCTTGCGGAAGCTGATCTACACCGTGGCGCTCACCGGTGGCCTGCCCGAACAGGCAGAGCAGACGCCCGCCCTCAAGGCCCAGGTTGCGGCCACCGCCACCGTGCTGTCCGAGGCCATCCGCAGCTTCAACAACGGCATCAGGGGATACTATTACGCCGTCGCCGCCCTGTTCCTGATGGCCGGCCCCATCGCCTGCATCATCGCGACCTGCCTGGTCATGGCCATGCTGTTCTACCGCCAGACCATGACGCCCACCGCCCGCGCCATCGCCGCCTATGTCGACGCGCTGGAGCAGGAAACACCGGCTGCATAGGCCGGTCAGCCGGATGCCCAGATAGCACTGGTCCGTTGGGCCTTTGTGCTGCAATCTGCTCATCCGACCACCAGCCTTGCCGACCGGGAGACAGCCGATGACGCAACTCAGCCAGCACCAGATCGAAACCTTTCACCGCGATGGCTGCATCACTATCGAGAACGCCGTTTCCACCGCACAGCTCGAGGGGATGCGCGCCGCATTCGATCGCTGGGTGGACGACTCGCGCGCCCATCAGAAACCCTATGGCGAGCAGGCCGACGGCCGCCCGCGCTTCGATCTGGAACCAGGCCACACCGCCGAGCGCCCGGGCCTCCGCCGTGTCGCCTCGCCAACCGAACTCGATGGCGTGTTCCTCGACGTGCTGACCAGGTCCGCGATGATCACCATGCTGCAGGACCTGATCGGGCCCGACTTGCGCCTGCACCACTCCAAGCTCAATTCCAAGCTGCCCGGCACAGCCACCACGGTGAAGTGGCACCAGGACTTCACCTACGATCCGCACTCGAACGACGATGTCGTCACCTGCCTCGTGTTCCTCGACGACGTCACCGAGGCCAATGGCCCGTTGCGCATCGTGCCGGGCTCGCACAAGGGACCGCTCTACAGCCTGCGCCAGAACGGCCGGTTCACCGGCGCCATTGCCGACGAGTTCACCGCTGACCTCGACTCACGCGCCATCCCGCAAATGGGCAAGGCCGGCTCGGCCTGCCTGATGCACTCGCGCGTGCTGCATGCCTCCAGCGCCAACGCGTCGGACCAGCCGCGCACGCTCTTCATCGCCGAGATCGCCGCCGCCGACGCCATGCCGCTCACGCCCAACCCGTTGCCCAGCCGGCATGCCGGCCTGCTGCTGGCCGGCTCCGAGCCAGGCCGCATCCGCGCCACCAGCTTCGAAATGGAGATGCCGGAAATCCCTACTGGCGCCTCGTTCTTCGACCAGCAAGCTTCAACCTCGCAGGACGCAACCGCACAGTAGTCCCCATGACCCCCGAGACCGCATTCGCCATCGCCAATACCGGCATACTGCCGGCATGGCTGCTGCTGGCCTTTGCGCCGCGCTGGCGGGTGACCGGGGCCCTCGTCCATGGCGGCTGGTACATCGCCGCCTATTGCCTGCTTTATTCGGCCTTGCTGGTCTACGCACTCGGCTTCACCCCGCCCGTGGAAGGCGCGAGCTTCAACTCGCTGGCTGGCGTGATGGCGCTGTTCTCCTCGCCCCTTGGCGTGCTCATCGGCTGGGTGCACTACCTCGCGTTTGACCTGTTCGTGGGCGCCTGGGAAGCACGCGATGCACGCCGCCGCGGCGTACCGCACTGGCTGCTTCTGCCGTGCCTGTTCTTCACCTTGATGTTCGGGCCGTTCGGCCTGCTGCTTTACCTGGCTGTCCGCGCGTTCTCCGTGAAGACAAGCCCCGGCTTTCAGGAAACCGCCGACAACCCGGCCGGCGTCAGGCCATAGACGCCGCGCTCGACCCGTTCGAACCAGCCATAGTGATTGTCGGCCATGATCGCCCGCGCCCGTTCCACTTGCGCCAGCTTCGCCACCTCGGCGGCCTTGACCGGCCCCGTGCTCAGCACCGCCGCGCAGCGCAAAGCATCCTGCCGGTAGGCCGTCACCAGCCCACCCTTGCGGGTCTGCCCGCCGGTATTGGGATCGCCATTCAGCCGCATGAAATCCTTCAACAGCCGCGCCTGTTTGCGCACCTGCTTGCGCGGCGCATAAGGCCCCGGGTCGGCATGTACCTCAACCAGCCCATCCTTCAGCCTCACCGTCATCAGCCCAAGGCCGAGCCGACGGCACAGCGCCAGGTTGTTCTTGAGCGATTTCTGGAACGCCCGGCCCGTACCCCGCGGCACCGCCACGTAGACAGCGTCCGCCAGCTTCAGCCGGTCGATGGCCTGATGGAACAGCGCCAGCGAGAACCCCGTCTTGAGTTCGACGATCACCGGCGCTTCATCGCCCCGGCGCGCCACCACGTCGGCAGCGCCCACCTCGGCCTTCACCTCATAGCCCTGCTTCTCGAGCAGCAGCTTCACGGGTTCATAGAGATCGGTCTCGCGCAAGGAATTTGCAGGCATGCCTGCCTGCATATCGCCACTTCGCTGAGTCTGGAAGCGCGGGAAGGATCAGGCGGCAACCGCCGTTGCAGCCGCCTGGTTTTCCTTCACCAGCACGATCTCGACGATGGCCTGCTTTGCCACCAGCGACAGCCGCCCGTCGGCGTGCAGGAATTCCACCGTCGCGGCATCGCCGTTGAGTGCGCGGCGCACCTCGCTGGTGATTGGCAACAACAGCGTGCCGGTTACGACACGTCCGTCGGACAGCACAAGCTGCACCGGTTCTTCTTTTCTCTGGCTCTGGCTGTTGAACATGGATCTTGAGGGTCCCCGCAAGTTTCACTCTGCCAGTCCTTATTGCCGCAAAACCTTTAAGCAAGCGCCGCCGCGTCTGTTACAAATTGATGGAATTTCTCCTGCCCATTTCCGGATGACAAACCCGCACCTTGGCGCTAGTTTGCCGCCAAATCCAAACACCACTCTACCGACGTTTGAGGACTGACTTCTTATGGCCGCGCCACGCACACTGTACGACAAGATCTGGGACGACCACCTGGTCCACGAGGCCGAGGACGGCACCTGCCTGCTGTATATCGACCGCCATCTCGTCCACGAAGTCACCAGCCCGCAGGCGTTTGAAGGCCTGCGGATGGCTGGCCGCAAGGTGCACTGCCCGGAAAAGACCCTCGCCGTGGTCGACCACAACGTGCCGACCACCGACCGCTCGCACGGCATCGAGGAAGAAGAAAGCCGCATCCAGGTCGAGACGCTGGCGCAGAACGCTGCTGATTTCGGTATCGAGTATTTCTCCGAGACCGACCAGCGCCAGGGCATCGTGCACATCATCGGCCCCGAGCAGGGCTTCACGCTTCCCGGCACCACCATCGTGTGCGGCGACAGCCACACCTCGACCCACGGCGCCTTCGGCGCACTGGCCCACGGCATCGGCACCTCCGAAGTGGAGCACGTTCTGGCGACGCAGACGCTGATCCAGAAGAAGGCAAAGAACATGAAGGTCCAGGTGGACGGCAAGCTCGCCAGGGGCGCCACCGCCAAGGACATCATCCTCGCCGTCATCGGCGAGATCGGCACTGCCGGCGGCACCGGCCACGTCATCGAGTTCACCGGCGAAGCCTTCCGCGACCTGACCATGGAAGGCCGCATGACCGTATGCAACATGACCATCGAGGGTGGTGCGCGCGCCGGCATGATCGCGCCCGACCAGAAGGCCTATGACTACCTGAAGGGCCGGCCCATGGCGCCCAAGGGCGACAAGTGGGACGCCGCCATGCGCTACTGGGAAACGCTGTTCACCGACGACGGCGCCCACTTCGACAAGATCATCACGCTGGACGCCGCCTCCCTGCCGCCGATCGTGTCCTGGGGCACCTCGCCTGAAGACGTTATCTCGGTGACCGGTGCCGTGCCGGATCCGGCCGCCATCGCCGACGAGAACAAGCGTGCCTCCAAGGCTCGGGCACTGGAGTACATGGGCCTGACGCCGGGAACCAGGATCACCGACATCGGCCTCGACGTCGTGTGGATCGGCTCGTGCACCAACGGCCGCATCGAGGACCTGCGCGAGGTTGCCCGCATCGTCGAGGGCAAGAAGATCTCCGACCGGCTCGATTACGCCATGATCGTGCCGGGCTCCGGCGTGGTGAAGGCGCAGGCCGAGGCCGAGGGTCTGGACAAGATCTTCCTCGCCGCCGGCTTCGAATGGCGCGAGCCCGGCTGCTCCATGTGCCTCGGCATGAACCCGGACCAGCTCAAGCCCGGCCAGCGCTGCGCATCCACCTCGAACCGCAACTTCGAGGGCCGCCAGGGCTTCAAGGGCCGCACCCACCTCGTCTCGCCCGCAATGGCGGCAGCCGCCGCCATCGCCGGTCACTTCGTCGACGTGAGGACGCTGGGCTGAGCATCATCCGGGCGGAGTCGAGGACCGGCAAGATGACGTTGCTGGAGAACAGGCCAAATCCAGCACATCCACGCCGCGGAATTTACCTTGCGTCCGGAAATTCACTTGCAGCGCGGTCCGTTTTATGGTGTAGCAACCGTTAACCGGACCGCAACAAGAGCTGTGTAAACAGGAGCGGTCGTCGTCCCGCGGGGGGCCGGTGATCAAGTTTAGAAGTCCAGGGGGACGATCCAATGTCTACAGTTACGGCTGACGCGCGCTTCTTGCGTCGCGTGCTCGGTTTTCTCGTCGCAGCCACCCTCGCCTCCGGCGCCGTGATGGCCTACGCCGCCGCCCACCTGGGCTGAAGCCGTTCCCTGCGGCACGAAGGCCTGTCCAAATATCAAGACTGGCATTGCCGGGCGTAGACTGGCAAAATCGTGCTCATGACATCTTCATTCAATAGCGATAGCCGCTGGGCGCACATGCGTGCGCCGACGGCTGCCGACCTCGCGCTGCTGGCCCGCAAGGTCTGGGAGGCAGTCCCTGCTTCCTTGCGCGACCTGACCGGCGAGATCGCCATCGTTATCGAGGAATTTCCCGACGACGACACCATGGACGAAATCGGCGCAGAGACGCCGTTCGACATCATGGGGCTCTTGCGCACCACCGCCGGTGAACCACCGGTCATGGTGATCTATCGCCGCGCCGTACTGGACTACTGGGTCGAGACGGGTGACGAACTGTCCGCCGTACTGACCCACGTCATGGTGCACGAGACGGCCCACCAGCTGGAACTGTCCGACGACATGGTGGCCCAGCTTGAAGCCGAACTGGAAGCGGCCGCCCCCAGCCCGCGCACCGTGCAGTAGCGCCCATGTCCTCCCGCAAGCAACGCGACGACGAAACCGTTGCCCGCGCCGAGGCCGACCTGAAGCGCCTGGGCGAGCAGTCCGAGAAGCTGCTCGGCGCCCGGCATGCCGGGGATGAGGACGACTCGAACGAGCCGGCCGTCATCTGGGGCAAGCGCATCGGCCGCATCCTGGCCTATGCACTTGGCATCTACCTTGTTTTCTGGTTCCTCGCCCGCTACGGCGTCATCTGATCCTGAATTTTGTCACCCTCGGGCTTGTCCCGAGGGTCCAACTTTCACTAAAGGAATGGATCCCCGGCACAAGGCCGGGGATGACAGGGCGAAAAAGTTTCATCATGACCACTCCCTCCTCCCCCAAAGTCTGTCTCGTGACTGGCGGTGCCCGCGGCATCGGCCTCGAGACCGTCAGAACCTTCCTCGATTATGGCTGGCAGGTCGCGACCCTCGACAACAACGCTGAAACGCTTGCAGCCACCCGCAAGGCGCTGCCGTCTGACGTCCTGTGCATCGACGCCGACGTCTCGAAACCGGACGACGTTCAGCGCGCCGTGGACCAGACCGCAGAACGATTCGGCAGGCTCGACGCGCTGGTCAACAATGCCGGCATTGCCGACTTCGGCCCCATCGCCCGGACCAGTTACGAGATCTGGCAGGCGATCATGGCAACCAACCTCACCGGCCCGTTCCTGATGGTGCAGGCCGCAGCACCTGTCATGTTGCGCACAGGTGGCGGCGCCATCGTCAATATCGCCTCCATCTCCGGCCATCGCGCCTCGACGCTGCGCACCGCCTATGGCACCTCCAAGGCCGGCGTCATCCACCTCACCAAGCAGCAGGCTGCAGAGCTGGGCAACCAGGGCATCCGCGTCAATTGCGTCTGCCCCGGCCCCGTCAACACCGCCATGGCGATGAAGGTCCACGACGACGCCATCCGCCAGAGCTACCACGACAACATTCCGCTCAACCGGTACGGCACCGAGCGCGAGATTGCCGAGGCCATCCATTTCCTCATCTCGGACAAGGCCAGCTACATCAACGGCCAGATCCTGTCGGTGGACGGCGGCTTCGAGTCGACCGGCATCGGCTTGCCGGACCTGCGCGCCAAACAGGGTAACGCTTGACCTTTCGCACCTGTCGCGGCACACATCACCCGACAGAATTTCCGCATTCAAGGAACCAGACTGATGGACAAGTTCACCACGCTCACCGGCGTCGCGGCCCCGCTGCCGATCACCAATATCGACACCGACATGATCATCCCGAAGCAGTTCCTGAAGACCATCAAGCGCACCGGTCTCGGCAAGTCGCTGTTCTTCGAGATGCGCTACGACGAGGCCGGCAAGCCGAACCCGGATTTCGTGCTGAACCAGCCGTCCTGGCAGAAGGCGCAGATCCTCGTCGCCGGCGACAATTTCGGCTGCGGCTCCTCGCGCGAGCATGCGCCGTGGGCCTTGCTGGACTTCGGAATCCGCTGCGTGATCTCCACCTCGTTCGCTGACATCTTCTACAACAACTGCTTCAAGAACGGCATCCTGCCGATCAAGCTGCCGCAGGAAGACGTCGACAAGCTGATGGACGACGCGCGGCGCGGCGCCAACGCCACCATCACCGTCGATCTCGAGGCGCAGGAGATCAAGGGACCGGACGGCGGCGTGATCAAGTTCGACATCGACCCGTTCCGCAAGCACTGCCTGCTCAACGGCCTCGATGACATCGGCCTGACGCTGGAGAAGCAGGACGCCATCTCGGCCTACGAGTCCAAGCTGGCCGAATCCCGCCCATGGGCCTAGTATTTCAGTCTTCGTGAACAACGACGGCTGATACAGGACCCGACATGAAGCTTGCTCGCACTGCCGCCATCGCTTTTGCAACTGCAATGCTGGCGGCGGCCGTGCCTGCCCAAGCCCAGGTGTCGCAATCCTGCATCGCCGGCCTCAAGTCGAAGGCGACCCGCGCCGGCGTGTCCGCTTCGCTGGCGGCCCGTGCGCTGGACGGGGCAAAGTACAACGAGAAAGTCGTCCGCTTCTCCCGTACCCAGCCCGAGTTTCGCACGCCGGTATGGGACTACATGACCTTCCTGGTCGATGAACCGCGCGTCGCCGACGGCATGGCCAACATGCAGAAATGGGGCAAGACGCTTGAAGCAGTGGAGAAGCGCTTCGGCACGGACCGGTACATCATCGCCGCGCTGTGGGGCATCGAAAGCGACTACGGCCAGATCAAGGGCGAGTTTTTCCTGCCCCACGCCATGGCCAACCTGGTGTGCGCCAACCGCAAGAAGGACCTGTTCACCCGCCAGCTCATCGCCGGGCTGAAGCTCGTCCAGTCCGGTGATGTGAAGTACGACGACCTGTACTCGTCCTGGGCCTCCGCCTTCGGCCAGACCCAGTTCATCCCCGAGACCTACCAGCGCCTTGCGGTCGACTTCGACGGCGACGGCCGCCGCGACCTCGTCAACTCCGTGCCCGATGCACTGGCGTCCACCGCCAACTTCCTGGTCAAGGCCGGCTGGCGCTCAAACGAGCCCTGGGGCTTCGAGGTGAAGCTGCCGCCCGGCTACAATGGTCCCTCTGGCCGCAAGCGCCGCGCCAGCGTGCAGGACTGGGCGAAGCGCGGCATCACCAACATCGACGGCTCGCCCCTCAAGTCCAGCTTCCAGGCAGGCCTCCTGCTGCCGGCGGGCAAGAACGGCCCGGCCTTCCTGGTGGGCCGCAATTTCGATGCGCTCTACTCCTACAACGCCGCCGAAAGCTACGCGCTCGCCATTGGTCACCTGTCCGACCGGCTGAAGGGCCGTGGCCCCATTGTTGCGCCCTGGCCCACCAATGACCCTGGCCTTACCCGTGCCCAGCGGCTCCAGCTGCAGATCCTGCTGCTCAAGGCCGGCTACGACATCGGCGAGGCCGACGGCAAGATCGGCCCGGTCACCACCGCCGCCATCAAGAAGGTGCAGGAAAAGATCGGCATGAAGCCCAATGGCCGTCCATCCATGGCGGTGTACAAGGCGCTCGGCGGCCAGTAGGCCGACTGAGGCGAGCAGACCATGTCTACCACCAGGCCATTCCTCATCCTGCAGCTGCGTCCAGAGACCCCAGCGGCGGACAATGAATTTGAAGCCTTCCTCGACAAGGGTGGGCTTGACGAACGCGACACCATCCGCGTGCGGCTTGAGCGCGATCCGCTGCCGGACGGCCTCGACCCGCAAGCTTTGTCCGGAATCATCGTCGGTGGTGGACCGGGCTGCGTCAGCGATCCGCCGGAGAAAAAGTCCGCCGCCGAGCGCCGGATCGAGGACACCATCCTGTCACTGATGCCGACCATTACCAGCCATGACCTGCCGTTCATGGGCTGCTGCTACGGCATCGGCATTCTCGCCCACCACCTGGGTGCCGCCGTCAGCAAGGACCGCTACGCCGAACCCGTTGGACCATCCGCATGCAGCCTCACGCCCGAAGGCAGGTCCGACCCTCTGCTCGCCGGCCTGCCCGGCACGTTCGAGGCTTTCGTGGGCCACAAGGAGGCAGTCCAGCAATTGCCGGAAGGCTGCGCGCACCTTGTCTCGTCCGGCCCGTGCCCGTTCCAGATGATCCGGTACGGCGAGAACGTCTACGCCACCCAGTTCCACCCGGAACTGGACAGCAAGGGGCTCGAGGTCCGTATCAACATCTACAAGCACCGCGGTTACTTTGTGCCAGAGGAGGCAGATGCCCTCATCGCGCAGGGGCATGCCTGCCATGTGCATGTGCCGGAAGCCATCCTGCGCCGCTTCGTCAGCCGCTACCGCAGGCAGGACTGACGAAATTTTCGTACGCCACGATTCCGGCGCAATTCCTCCGCCATTCCGCCGCTGGCCGGGAGCAGCGTGATGCCAGCACGGCATGACGGCAGTGCACACCATCTCTCGAGACAACGAACCATGGAAAACGGTTATCTGGGTGGCGGCATACTTGCCGGCACGTTCATTCTGATGGCGCTGGCCTACTTGCAGTTCCGCCGGCCCAACCCGCCTCGCCTGTTGGACAATGAAACAGCCGCAATGATTGTCGGGTATGCGCTCACCGCGGCAATTGCCATCGGCATCACGCTGTTTGTCAGCAACGCCTACCTTACCGACACGTTCAGTACGGTCGTCTCCAGCGGCATCGTACTCGCCGCTTTCCTCGCCCTGGCATTGACCATTGCGCGCAACCGCAAGGCACCTGCCGCCGCCGGAATGGAACCGTACACCCCAGCGCCGTTCACGCCTGAAACGCCACCTGCCAATGCCAACAAGCCGGCCTCTGGCCGCAGCAGGTCACGCCGCAAGGCGGCCTGAAGCCAACCGCGCTGCCGGAAGTCCGCAGGGCGGCAATACAGCCGTCCTGGTCTTGCGTTTGTTGAAATCTGCGATTAGGCAATCGCCTTCGATTTCCATCATTTCGCAGGAAGGTTCCCGACCCATGGCAACGTACAAGCTTTTCCTCCTCCCCGGCGACGGTATCGGCCCCGAAGTGATGGGCCAGGTCCGCCGTGTCATCCAGTGGTTCCAGGACAAGGGCGTTGCCTCCTTCGAACTCGACGAAGGCCTCGTCGGTGGCGCTGCCTATGACGCCCACGGCGAGTCGATTTCCGAAGAAGACATGAAGAAGGCCATGGCCGCAGACGCCATCATCTTCGGCGCCGTCGGCGGCCCGAAGTGGGACGGCATCCCCTACGACAAGCGCCCCGAGGCCGGCCTGCTGCGCCTGCGCAAGGACCTGGCGCTTTATGCCAACCTGCGTCCGGCAATCGTCTACCCCGCGCTCGCCGATGCCTCCTCGCTCAAGAAGGAACTGGTGGAGGGTCTCGACATCCTGATCCTGCGCGAGCTGACCGGCGGTGTGTATTTCGGCGAGCCGAAGGAAATCACCGATCTCGGCAACGGCCAGCAGCGCGCCGTCGATACCCAGGTCTACGAGACCTACGAGATCGACCGCATCGCCCGGGTGGCATTCGAGCTGGCCCGCACCCGCAGCAACCGCGTCTGCTCCATGGAAAAGCGCAACGTCATGAAGTCAGGCCTGCTGTGGAACCAGGTCGTCACCGCCACCCACAAGGACGGCTATGAAGACGTCGAGCTCAGCCACATGCTGGCCGACGCCGGCGGAATGCAGCTGGTCCGCAACCCCAAGCAGTTCGACGTGATCGTCACCGACAACCTGTTCGGCGACATCCTGTCCGACGTGGCCGCCATGCTGACCGGCTCGCTCGGCATGCTGCCGTCAGCCTCGCTGGGTGCAGCCGATGAGAAGACCGGCGTGCGCAAGGCACTGTACGAGCCCGTGCACGGTTCCGCTCCCGACATCGCCGGCAAGGGTCTCGCCAATCCGATCGCCATGATCGCCTCGTTCGCCATGTGCCTGCGCTATTCGTTCGGCATGGGCGAGTGGGCCGGCAAGGTGGAAGCCGCCATTGCCAGCGCACTGGACAAGGGCTATCGCACCGGCGACATCATGCAGCCCGGCATGAAGCAGGTCGGCACCGTCGAGATGGGCGACGCCATCCTTGCCGAACTGGAGGCCCTGGCCTGAGGCGAACGGTCGATTGACTGTTCACCGAAAGCTGCTACAAGCCTCGTCCGTATCAAGAACCCGAGCGCGATCCATCGACCGATGCCGTTTGTGACCGACAGTGCCGCTTGCCATTCCGTTGCCTTCACCGGCAGCGCGGCCGCGGCTGTCATCACCACCAAACGCACCACGATGAAAACGGTGAAAACCACCGCCTGATCGCGCTTGCTCCCGGCCCTTGTCTCCCGCGGGAGGCGCGCTGGCAGCAAACAGCCCCGAAAGCCCTGGCCGGACCAGGCGGGAGCGGGCCCCAAGGAAAGAAGTGAGCTTCAAGATGAGCTACAAGGTTGCGGTCGTCGGTGCCACCGGCAATGTCGGCATGGAGATGATGAACATCCTCGCCGAACGCGAATTTCCCGTGTCGAGGATGCATGCCATCGCCTCGCGCCGCTCGATCGGGCGCGAAGTGTCGTTCGGCGACTCGACGGTCAAGTGCGAGGACCTCGAGCAGTTCGATTTCTCCAAGGTCGACTTCGTGCTGATGTCGGCTGGCGGTGAAACCTCCAAGGTGTGGTCGCCGAAGATCGGCAAGACCGGCGCCATCGTCATCGATAACTCGTCCGCCTGGCGCTACGACCAGGACGTGCCGCTGATCGTGCCGGAAGTGAACGCCCATGTGCTCGAGGAGTACATGGCCCGCAACGACCGCAAGAACATCATCGCCAACCCGAACTGCTCCACCGCGCAGCTCGTCGTGGCGCTGAAGCCCCTGCACGACGCGGCAAAGATCAAGCGCGTGGTCGTGGCCACCTACCAGTCCGTCTCGGGCGCCGGCAAGGAAGCCATGGACGAGCTGTGGAACCAGACCAAGGGCATCTTCGTCACCGATGCGCCCACCCCGCAGAAGTTCACCAAGCAGATCGCCTTCAACGTCATCCCGCACATCGACGTGTTCATGGATTCAGGCGACACCAAGGAAGAGTGGAAGATGACGGCCGAGACCAAGAAGATTCTCGACCCGAAGATCAAGCTCACCGCAACCTGCGTGCGCGTGCCGGTGTTCGTCGGCCACTCCGAGGCCGTCAACATCGAGTTCGAGCGCCCGATTTCGGCTGATGAAGCCCGCGAGATCCTGCGCGAAGCGCCGGGCCTGATGGTGGTCGACAAGCGCGAGCCTGGTGGCTACGTGACCCCGGTCGAATGCGTCGGTGACTATGCCACCTTCATCTCGCGCATCCGCGAGGACGCCACCATCGAGAACGGCCTGAACCTGTGGTGCGTGTCGGACAACCTGCGGAAAGGGGCGGCGCTCAACACCGTGCAGATCGCCGAAACGCTGATCAACCGCGGCCTCGTCAAGCCGCGCGCCGAAGCCGCCTGAGGCACCTTGAAAGCTGAACCCCGGGCCGTTGGGCCCGGGGCTCGCATCTATAACTGCTTCAGTCAGATTGCGTTGGAACGTACTGGCTGCAGCTCGACCGACCACAGCGCCTCGTCTGCCGCATCGCGCAGCGTCACGGTCATGACTTCGGTCTTGCCGTCGATCTTCACATGGCCGAAGAACTGCAGCCCGAACGACGGCGGCAGGTTCACCTGGCCCTCTTCCGGCGCCTTCACGTACTTCACTTCCGGCCCGAACGTGTTGTCCAGCTTGTTCGGCCCGAACGAGCCTGCGTGCAGCGGCCCCGACACGAACTCCCAGAACGGCAGGAAGTCCTGGAACTGCGCCTTGTTCGGATCGTAATAGTGCGCCGCGGTATAATGCACGTCTGCCGTCAGCCACACCGTGTTGTTCACCTTGTTGGCCTTGATGAATGACAGGATCTCGGCAATGTCGAACTCGCGCCCGCGCACCGGGCCATCGCCATTGGCGCCGTTCTCGAAATTGTCGCCGTCGCCCACCACAAGGCCGATTGGCATGTCCGAGGCGATCACCTTCCACGTGGCCTTCGACGCCAGCATCTCGCGCTTCAGCCAGTCAAGCTGCTCGCGCCCCAGGAACGATGTATCGGCAGAGCGCTCGGCCTGATCGTTCTTCGAGTTCTTGCCGCGGTAGGTGCGCATGTCGATCATGAAGATGTCGAGCAGCGGCCCATAGGAAATCTTGCGGTAAACCCGGTATGGCTCATGCAGGTTGGGCCGGATCGGGTTCATCTCGTGGAACGCCTGTGTGGCCCGCGCCGCCAGCAGCGAGGCGGACTTGACCGTGTAGCGGTCATCCGAGATCAGCATTTCACCCGGGTACCAGTTGTTGGTGACCTCGTGGTCGTCCCACTGCACGAACATTGGAACCTCGGCATTGAAGGCCCGCACGTGCTCGTCCAGCATGTTGTACTTCCACTGGGCGCGGAACTCGCTGAGGGTCTCGGCAACCTTGGCCTTTTCCTCCATCGTCACGGACTTCCAGATGCCGCCGCCTGGCATTTCCTTCTCCGCCGTCACCGGTCCGTCGGCGTAGACGGTGTCGCCCGAGTGAATGAAGAAGTCCGGGCGGTGACCGTTCATGGTGGCATAGGTCTTCATCCCGCCGCGGTCCACGTCGATGCCCCATCCCTGGCCGGCAGTGTCGCCCGACCAGACAAACGTCACGTCGCGCTTGCTGGCCGGCGCGGTACGGAAGCGGCCGGTCATCGCCTCGCCGGCCGTGGCGAAGTCGTCGAGGCTGACGAACTGCACCCGGTAGAAGATGTCCTGGTCGGAGGGCAGGTTGTCGAGCAAAAGCTTGCCGGCGAAGTCGCGGTCGGCGATCACGTCGAGCGGCTGCACGCGGGTGGCGTTGGTGAAGTCTTCTGTGGTCGACCATTCGACCATCATCCGCGCTGCACGGTCGGCGCGCGCCCACACCATGCCCGAACTTGTATCGACGTCGCCCGACTGCAAGCCGTGCGTAATCAGTGGACGGTCGGCAGCGCGGCTGATGGCGGGTGTGAACAGGACGCCGGTAGCAAATGTGGCGGATGCGGCAGCACTGGCGCGCAGCACCGAACGGCGCGACAGGAATTTGGATTGCAGCTTGATGGGCATTGGGTCAGGCCTCCGTTGATTGGACAGACAGGAAGGCCCGCTTAGCAGCGGCAAGTTTCAGCCATTCGACCGCGCCATGACGGGTTTGCTGAAATTGCATGTCGAATCCATTGCAGCCAAATGACGGCAAGCCCGCTAGCGGCCGTCCCGGCGGCCACGGGCAGCTTCATTGTACCCGGAAATGCGGCTGGCCGGAAACACCTTGCCCGCACCGAACGGCGGCATGTTGACGTAGATCGACTCCCAATTGCCCCGCTTGATCTCGTAGGTCTCGTGCCATACCCCGACATCGGGGCTCGATGCCCGCATCCGGTTGAACTTGCGCCATGCCGGCAAGTGCAGGTGATCTGCGCCCCGGGCATAGGCTTCCAGGCTGTCAAAGTCCTTCCAGTACTGGACACACAAAATTGTTCGCCCCAGCCAAACGTCACCGCCGAGATAACCCAGCTCCGGCTGACGCGCCAATTCGCGGATCATTGCCGGCATGGTCGGCAGCACCGGCGCCCAGGTCCACGGCTTCCACAGCGCATTGATGCGCATGCCGATAAGGAACAGCACGAAGGGTTCACTGGAATCCGCGGTCCAGCGGCCGGGCCTGACGGCCCGGAACATGTCTGGACGGATGCCCGAGGCGGGCTCCGGCGCCGCGTCAGCCATACACCTTCGCCATCAACTTCGACAGCCGCTCGGCAAAGCCGGCCACGTCGTCCGGTGCTTCCCCTTCAAGGATGACCGCCTGATCCAGCAGAAGCTGAGCAGCGTCCGACACGTCCTCACCCTTCGCCTGACGCTCGGCCAGCGTCGCGATGAGCGGATGCGACGGGTTCACCTCAAGCACCGGTGCGGAGATCATGCCATGTCCCTGTTGGCGGGCGAGGTATTTTTCGAGCGTGCGGTCAAAGCCGTGCTCGCCAGCCACGATGCACACCGCCGATGAGGTCAGCCGTGCCGACTTCACCACGTCCTGCACCTTGTCCCCCAGCGCGCTCTTGAGCGCCGTCAGCAGGTCTGCCGTTTTCGCGTCGTCCGCCTTGGGCTTGTCCTTCTCGCCCTCGGCAAGTGGAATCTGCTCAAGATCGGCCCCACCTTGCGTCACCGACTTGAACGGCTTGCCCTCGAAACCCAGCGAAGTCCGCACCCAGAACGCATCGATCGGATCGGTCAGCAGCAGCACTTCGACGCCGCGCGCCTTGTAGCCTTCAAGCTGCGGGCTGGTTTCAGCCTTGGCCGCATCTTCGCCGGTCAGATAGTAGATCGCCGTCTGGTTTTCCTTCAGCCGGCCTACATAGTCAGCCAGCGTGACGTTCTGCTTGCCCTCGCTCTGCGTCGAACGGAACCGGCAGATCTCGTACAGCGCATCGCGCCGCTCCATGTCCTCGTAGAGGCCTTCCTTGATCACCGGCCCAAACGCGGTCCAGATCTTGTCATAGGCCTCGGGCTGCTTGTCGGCGCACTTCTTCAGCTCCGACAGCACGCGCTTGGTCACCGCCGCCCGGATGGCATGAACGGTCGGGTTGTCCTGCAGCATCTCGCGCGAGATGTTCAGTGGCATGTCCTCACTGTCGATCACGCCACGCACGAAGCGCAGGTAGGACGGCAGCATCTCGGCTTCATCCGTGATGTACACCCGGCGAACGTAGAGCTTCTGCTTGCCCTTGCGTTCAGGATCGAACAGGTCGAACGGCTTCTCGCCGGGCACGTAAAGCAGCACGGAATACTCGTGGCGGCCTTCAGCCTTGTAGTGAATGGTCAGCGCCGGGTCGGCATACATGCCCGACACGTGGCCGAAGAATTCCTTGTGCTGCTCGTCGCTGACCTCGGACTTCGGCCGCGCCCAGATCGCCGAACCGGAATTGATTTGCCGGCCCTCAAGATAGATCGGATGGCTTACGTGATCGGAATAGGTGCGCACTATGTGTTCAAGCCGCACGTCCTCGAGGAATTCCTTGGCGTCCTTGCGCAAGGTCAGGCGGATCGACGTACCGCGCACCGGCGCATCGTCGCCCTCATAAGGCGCAACAGTATAGGTGCCGGAGCCGTCCGAGCTCCATATGTTGGCCTTCTTGGAGCCTGCCTTGCGCGACACCACGTCGACACGCTCGGCAATCATGAAGGCGGAATAGAACCCGACGCCGAACTGGCCAATCAGGTGCACGTCGTTACCGTCACCCGATTTGGACTTCTTCGACTTGGCGCCTTCCATCTGCTCCATGAAGGCCTGCGTGCCAGAGCGGGCAATGGTGCCGAGATTGTCGGAAAGTTCCTTCGCATCCATGCCGATGCCGGTATCGGCAACGGTCAGGACCTTGGCCTTCTTGTCGAGCGAGATGTCGATCCTCAGCTCGCCGCCCTCGGCCATCAGCTTGTCGTTCTTGAGCGCCTCGTAGCGAAGCTTGTCGCAGGCATCTGACGCGTTGGAAATCAGCTCGCGCAGGAATACCTCGCGCTCTGAATAGACCGAATGCACCATCAGGTGCAGCAGCTTCGCCACTTCGGCCTGGAATTCCTTGGGCTTGGCTTTGGTGGTTTGCTCGTCAGCTTTGGACATCACGGGAGAACTCCTCAACAGCCTCGACCGGCCAGGATTGATTCGAGTTCTCCGGATATTGGGAAAATGTGCCCGCAGATCAAGTACGCAGCCTGCTTGCGGCCTGCCCGTACAAAAAGAAAACGGCGGCCTCGGGAGGTCCGCCGGATGTCAGGTTGACTGTCATTTCGCCGGATATTCAATACCGGAGAACGCTACCGCAACTGACTCACTCACTAACTGAAAAGAGGCCCGGCTCCTAATTCGCCACGGGGGGCTGGGGGGCTGAGATATCCGAAACGATTCGGAACCGGGCCTTGAGGCAACGATTGAATAGTGCATCCGGTTCCGGACGATTCTTTGAAGGAAACGTGGCTGGAATTGGGCATCTTGACCCGGTCCGCCCCCTCGGGCCTGCCGCACACTGAACCTGCTTGAGGGTTGAACCGGTTGTAAAATGACGCCAAGATGACAACAGGTGAGTGAACTGCAACCGGGATCAGCGAGTGAGCGAAGAACCGGAGATTGTAGCCCTGCGCACCCCTGCAAGCAGGCAGGAGAGCAGCGGGGCTCAACCAGAAGCAAACCGTCAGCCCGTTCCGGCCGCGCTGGCGCAGGTGGCGTTCAACAGGACCGAACTTGCCACCATTCTGCATTTGTACGGCACCAAGGTCGCCGCGGGCGAATGGCGCGACTATGCCATGGACTTCGGCCGCGACCGGGCTGTGTTCGCAGTCTACCGGCGCACGTCTGAACTGCCCCTCTACCGGATCGAGAAGAACCCCAAGCTTGCCCGCAAGCAGGGCGCCTACGCAGTCGTCGCCGCGGGCGGGCAAATCCTGCGCCGCGGCCATGACCTGGCCCAGGTGCTCAAGGTACTGCTGAAAAAGCCGAAGCTGGTTATCGCCTGAACCTCAGCCGGAAGCGCATGGCCCCGGTGGTGACGTTGACGCTGCCTGACTGGGTCTGCGTGCCAACTGGCGAAAGACGGATGCCGTCCGGCCCACCATCCACTACGTTGGCGCCTACACCGCTGCCCAGTGCAGCCTCGAAGGTGATGCCGCCATAGGAGCCTTCCAGACCGCCGCGGCGCACGCGGCCCGAGCGCGAAAAAACGTCCCAGTGCATCACCGTGCGGGTGAACACGCCCCATTCGATGCCGTACTTGCGCAGCGTGCCGCCATAGCGCTGCAAGCGGCGACCGGGCTGGCGAAAGGTGCAGTTCATCGGGCGCGCTGACCCGAAATGCAGCGCCGCGTCCGGTTTGGACACCACGCAAGTCAGTCGGCCCACCCTGGCGAAATCGGCCTTTGCGCCGGCAGGGAATGCCATCAATGCAGCCAGTGCAAGTGCCGGAACGGTGTGTCTCATCCTGATGCCTCGCCTGAATCAAAAACCCCCGTGAGACTAATGCATCCCACGGGGGTTTGAAAATTCTATGGCGTTGCCGCCAGTAGGCTTACTCGGAACGCATGATCCCGAGGATGTTCAGGATGTGGATGAACAGCGTGACGAAGCTGCCATACAGCATGAACGCGCCGAAGATCGACTTCGAACGGGCGGCTGCAGAGCCGTCGCCTTCGACGTACATTTCCTTGATCAGCTGCGTTTCGTAGGCGGTTATGCCGGCAAACAGCAGCACGGTGACGCACGACACGATCAGGCTCATCATGCTCGACTGCACGAGGAACACGTTCACCAGCATGGCGATGATGATGCCGATGGTGGCGATCATGAAGAATGCGCCAAAGCCCGACAGGTCACGCTTGGTGACATAGCCGGCAAGGCTGGTGGCTCCGAACGTGGCAGCCGCGATGAAGAAGGCGCGGGCAACCATGCCCGGATCGACGGCCATGTAGGCGCCGACCATCGGTGCAATGCCGAAGCCCCATAGCGCACAGTAGCCCCAGAAGGCGCCCTGTGCTGCGATCGAGCTGTTCGAGAAAATCATCCGTGGGGCGAGAAAGCCCATGCCAAGGATGCCGATGAAGAACACCCATTTGAGCGACACTGCCGTAGCGAGCAGCGCCGGCGTGGAGGCCACGAACAGGGTGATGATGGCCGTCGCGGCCACGCCAAGCGCCATGTAGTTGTAGACGCCCAGCATGTACGAGCGCAGGCCCTGGTCAATCTCCGCAGCGCGGGTACGGGCCGGCGCGGTAGACTGGTAACGGAGGTCTGCCATTGAAAAACTCCCTCAGAGGTTGGTTGACGCTGTGGAATATGGGGGCAAACGCCAAAACTGACAAGCACGCTCAAGATTACACTTCGGTTAGGTTAAGCGTCATCCGGCCGGAGTGAAGCGAGGTCCGGCAAGAGGCCGCTCTCAAATCGCCGCCTTGTCCATGAAGCGGGCAAGCTTGATGTCGAGATCCGTCACGCCGCCCGCGTCATGGGTCGAAAGTGTTACGTCGACCGTCTTGTAGACATTGAACCATTCTGGATGGTGGTCGAGTTTTTCCGCCTGCATGGCCACCCTGGTCATGAAACCGAATGCCTGGTTGAAGTTCTTGAAGGTGAAGGTCTTCTGGATGGCGTCGCGGCCTTCCACCTCCTGCCAGCCGTCCAGTTCGGAAAGTTGCTGGACCCGCGCCGGGCCTTGAAGTTTTTCCGCCATTGCCGATGATCTCCTTTTCGTGTTGACCAACGTTCATCCTGCACCACGCGTTCCCGCCCATGAAGTCTGTCCTTCTCGTCTGCCTCGGAAACATCTGCCGCTCGCCCATGGCCGAGGGCGCGGTGAGGAAGGCGCTCGATGCTGAGGGGCTTGCCCATGTCGCCACCGACAGCGCGGGCACCAGCGGCTGGCACGCAGGCGGCCCGCCTGACCCGCGAGCTGTC
Source organism: uncultured Anderseniella sp. (assembly GCA_964648175.1). Taxonomy (GTDB): domain Bacteria; phylum Pseudomonadota; class Alphaproteobacteria; order Rhizobiales; family Aestuariivirgaceae; genus Anderseniella. The sequence goes on along the minus strand of CAZYKZ010000007.1, from coordinate 11,395 downwards.
AAGGCAGCCCTGATGCGCGACATCGACATCGCCCACCAGCGCGCCCGGCAGGTCGAGCAGGAAGACTTTCACCGCTTCGACATGGTGCTCGCCATGGACGGGGCAAACTACGCCCGGCTCAAGACAATGCAGCCCGAGGGATCGCCTGCGCAGCTGCGCATGTTCATGGAGTTTGCCGGCGAGGTGCCGGTGCGCGAAGTGCCCGACCCGTACTATGGCGGCGAGGAAGGCTTCGAGCACGCCCTCGACCTGATCGAACTGGCCGCCCGCGGGCTTGCGGCTCACATTGCCCGGGCCAGCGGATAGACCTCTTCGCGCCCGTACGGCCCGCCGCCGCGCGAGGCGCGCGATGAGAACAGCACGAAATGATTCACCTCGAAAGGCCGCGACCGGTAAAGGTTGTGGCTGTGCGCAAAGTCGATCGTCTGCAGCCGGTCGGCTTGTTTCAACCGGGCAAGCGTCACGTGCGGGGTGAACTTGCGCGGTTCAGGCGGCAGTCCGAGCGACTGGCAAACACGCTCGTGCATCGCCTGCAGCCGCCTGAGGTCAGGGCTTTCCTCCACCTTCACATAGAGCGAATGCGGCTTCTTCGAACCGAACACGCCCATGCCGGCCAGCGAAATGGTGAAAGGCGGCATTGCCACCACCCGGCTCAATTCGTCGGACAACTCATGCGCCACCCGGTCGGGAATGTCGCCGACGAAGCGCAAGGTTACATGGTAGCTTTCGGGGTCGATCCAGCGCGCGCCTTCTATGCCGCCGCGCATGATGGACAAGTCCAGCGCCACATCCGGTGGCAGTTCCACGCCGGTAAACAGTCGAGGCATCTCAGGGCCCTCCCGTCAGATCAGCGAAGCAGCGAATCAAATCGCTTCATCAAGGCTAACCGCCGTTGCATGACGATCACAAGACATTGTGACGCCGTCACGGCTTCATCGCGGACAAGAGCTGGCCGACCTGTGGCGCGATGCGGTCCACGATCACATCGACGCCCTTGGCGTTCGGGTGCATGCCATCGGCCTGGTTGAGCCCCGGATCTCCCGCCACGCCTTCGAGGAAGAACGGGTAGAGATTCACATCATGTTCGGCTGCGAGTTCTGCATAAATCGGGTTGAATTCGCGGCCATAATCCTCGCCCATGTTGGGCGGCGCGATCATGCCCGCCAGCAGGACGGGAATGTTGCGTTCCTTGAGCCGGGCGAGCATGGCGTCGAGGTTGGCCCGCGTTTCGGCCGGCGCAATGCCGCGCAACGCGTCATTGGCGCCAAGTTCGAGAATTACCAGCGAGGTGCCATCCGGGACTGACCAGTCAAGCCGCGCCAGACCGCCCTTGGACGTATCACCCGACACGCCGGCGTTGACGACCGTCACGTCGTGGCCGTCCGCCTTCAGCCGCGCCTCCAGACGATCGGTAAAGCCGTCGCCCGCCCCCAGCCCGTAGCCGGCGGTCAGGCTGTCGCCGAGCGCCACGATGGTGGCGGGGCCCGCGGCCATTGCCGGGACAACCAGCATCGCAAGCAGCATCACCAAAGCATAAAATTGTCTCATGGCGCCGGAAACCTTTGTCAAATCGCGTCGTTCACCTACATAGAAATCGCATCAGCCAACGGCAAGCCGCCGTACAGCACCACAACAACACCACAACGGAACAAGCCGAAAATGGATGCCCGCGCCCCTGCCGCTGACCTCGACGCCAAGCCGGAAGCCGGCCGAAAGGTGGTTATCGAACTGGATTCCCTGGAGGTCACGCTGCCATCGCGCGCCGGGCCGGTCGACATCCTGAAAGGCCTCGATCTTCAGATCGACCAGGGCGAGGCGGTTTCGGTGGTGGGCCCTTCGGGCTCCGGCAAGACCACGCTGCTCATGGTGATTGCCGGCCTCGAACGCGCCACCGGCGGCAAGGCGAAGGTCGCGGGCCATGATCTGACCGCACTCGGTGAAGACGATCTCGCCACCTTCCGCCGCGACCAGATCGGCATCGTATTCCAGTCATTTCACCTGATTCCCGCGATGACCGCGCTCGAGAATGTAGCGGTGCCGCTGGAATTCCGCGGCTCGGGCGATGCCTTTGCCGAGGCGAAGGCGCAGCTTGAGCGCGTCGGCCTCGGCCACCGGCTCGACCACTATCCCGGCCAGCTGTCGGGCGGCGAGCAGCAGCGCGTCGCCATCGCCCGCGCCCTTGCCGCCGGAGCGAAGATCATTCTTGCGGACGAGCCCACCGGCAACCTCGACCAGGAAACCGGTCAGGCCATCATGGACCTGTTGTTCGAACTTCAGCGCACCAGCGGCACGACGCTCGTTCTCGTCACCCACGATCCGAAGCTTGCAAAGCGTTGCTCGCGCATGGTCGAGATCCGCGACGGGCTGATCCACAAGGATACGGGAGCCCGCAAATGATCCAGACGCTGGCGCTTGCCCTGCGGCTGGCCCGGCGCGAACTGCGCTCCGGCCTGCAAGGCTTCCGCATCTTCCTCGCCTGCCTGGTGCTCGGCGTCGGCGCCATTGCCATTGTCGGCGCACTGTCGGCGGCCCTGGAACGCGGCATCGCCAACGAGGGCCGCTCGCTGATGGGCGGCGACGTGGAGTTCTCGGTCCTGCACAACCAGCCGACACCGGAACAGCGCACTTTGATCGAAGGCGCGGGTCGGGTGAGCCGCGTCGCCACGCTTCGCGCCATGGCGGCGGTGCCGGACAAGGCCTCGGCACTGGTCGAGGTCAAGGTCGCCGACGATGCATATCCGCTCTACGGCGACCTCGTGCTGTCGCCGCCAATCGCCCTGACTGAAGCCTTCAAACGCAATGCCAACGGCGTGCCCGGCACGGTGGTCGAGCAATCGCTGCTTGACCGGCTCGGCCTCAAGATCGGCGACGAGGTCAGGCTCGGAACCGCCACGTTTGCCGTCAACGCCGTGATCGTACGCGAGCCGGACCGCATATCGGACGGCTTCGTGCTCGGTCCGCGCATGATGATTTCCACCGATGAACTCGATGCCACCGGCCTTGCCCAGCCCGGCAGCCTGATCACCTGGCGCTACCGGGTGGCGCTGCCCGGCCCGGCAAGCGACGAACAGGTCAAGGCGCTGGTCGACCTGGCAGAGCCCGTGCTGCAGGACGAAGGCTGGCGGGTGCGCTCGCGCGAGAATGCCGCCCCCGGCGTCCGACGCTTCATCGACCGCCTGACCTTCTTCCTGTCGCTCGTCGGTCTGACCGCACTGATCGTCGGCGGCGTCGGCGTGGCCAACGCAGTGAAGGCCTTCCTGGAGCGGCGCACGAAGAACATCGCCACGCTCAAATGCCTCGGCGCACCGGCCCGGCTGGTGTTCTGGACCTACTTCGTCGAGGTGCTGATCGTTGCCACCCTTGGCATCGGCATCGGCTCCGCCCTCGGCCTCGTGACGCCGCCGCTGGCCGGCGCGCTGCTGTCGGGCCTGCTGCCGGTACCGGTAGCTGCCAGTCCGGAAATCTGGCCCGTCGTCCGGGCCGCGCTGTACGGCTACCTGATCGTGGTCGCCTTCGCCGTCTGGCCGCTGGTGCGCGCCGGGCGGATTCCGCCAACCGCCCTGTTCCGCGACCTCACTGCCCACGTGACCGCTTGGCCCGGCCTGCGTACCCTGGCCGTGATCGCAGCTGCGCTTGCCGGCATCTTCGTGCTGACCTTCACCGCCTTCCCGGACCCCAGGGTCACCTGGGGCTATGCCGGCGGCATCATCGCCAGCTTCCTCATTCTCGCCGGCATGGCGCGGGTGCTGATGTGGATTGCAGCCCGGCTGAAACACGCCCGCTCGGCCACCGCCCGGCTTGCCATCGCCAACCTGCACCGTCCCGGCACGCCAACCCCGTCGGTGGTCATGTCGCTGGGCCTCGGCCTCACCCTGTTCGTGACGCTGGCGCTGATAGACACCAACGTGTCGAAGGAACTGCGCGACAACCTGCCGGACCGTGCGCCCGCCTTCTTCTTCCTCGACGTGCACTCCACCGAAGCCGATGGCTTCACCACGGCGCTGAAGGATGCAGGCGCTTCAAGCGTCGGCACCGCACCTATGCTGCGCGGGCGCATCGTCAAGGTGAACGGCGTTCCCACTGCTGATGTGAAAGTATCGCCCGACGCAGCCTGGGCGCTGCGTGGCGACCGCGGCATCACCTATTCGGCCACCGCGCCGGATAACGCCGAGCTGAGCGAAGGCCAGTGGTGGGCGCCGGATTACACGGGCGAGCCGCTGGTTTCCTTCTCGGCCGACATCGCCGAGGGTCTGGGCATGAAGCTTGGCGACACCGTCACCGTCAACGTGCTGGGCCGCGAGATTACCGCAAAGGTCGCCAACTTCCGCGAGGTGGACTGGCGTTCGCTGCAGATCAACTTCGTGATGGTATTTTCGCCCAACGCCTTTGCCGGTGCGCCGCACATGTACGTCGTCACCGCGCAGGCCGAACCGGCAGCAGAGCCCGCCATCCTGAAGGCCGTTTCGGGCCCCTACCCGACCGTGACCTCGATCCGCGTGCGCGACGCGCTGGACGCCATCAACACGCTGATGGGCCAGCTCATCACCGCCATCCGCGGGGCCAACGCCATGACGCTGCTGGTGGGCATCCTGGTGCTGGGCGGGGCGCTCGCCACCGGCCTGTCGGGCCGCATCTATGATGCCGTGATCCTCAAGACCTATGGCGCCACCCGGTCACAACTGCTGCGTTCTCTGATCATCGAATACGCAGCTCTCGGCCTCGCCACCGCTGCGTTCGCCATTGTCGCAGGATCGTTGAGCGCATGGGCCATCATCACCTTCATCATGCAACTCGACTGGCAGTTCTCCTTCGTCACCGCAGCGGCCACCGCGCTGATCGCGCTCGTCGTGACCGTGACCGCCGGGTTGATGACAACCTGGTCGGCGCTCAGGGCCAGCCCTGCCCGCGTACTTCGGGTAGACTGATCATGCGCGATTGCATACCGTCGCCAACACAACGCACATCCGGGAAACGCAGATGGTCGTACTGAACAGGATCTACACCAAGACCGGCGATGACGGCACGACCGCCCTGTCCACCGGACAGCGGCTGCCGAAGTTCCACGCCCGCATTGCAAGCTACGGCACCGTGGACGAGGCCAACTCGATCCTCGGGCTGGTGCGCCTGCACACCCGGGAAGCCGGACTGGAGAAGCTGGACGAGATGCTGGCGCGCATCCAGAACGACATGTTCGACCTGGGCGCGGACCTGTGCACGCCCGACACCGGCGAGAAGATGGAATGGGAACCCTTGCGCATCAAGCAGGCCCAGGTCGACCGGCTGGAGGCGGAGATCGACGACCTCAACGGCGAACTGGAGCCGCTGCGATCCTTCGTGCTGCCGGGCGGACACCCCGCTGCTGCCTTCCTGCACCAGGCAAGGACCGTATGCCGCCGCGCCGAGCGCCACATCGTTGAACTTGCCACCATTCCCGGCGAGCACGTCACCCCTGAGGCTGCCACCTTTCTGAACCGCCTGTCGGACTTCCTGTTCGTGGCCAGCCGCTGGGTCAATGCCCGCCACGGCGGCGACGTGCTGTGGCGGCCGGGCGCCACCCAGTCATCGTCCTGACCGGCAGCATAAGCGAGGGGATCAGCCAGCCATGTTCGTACCGCTGCATGACGACAATACCCTCCGAGTGATCCGCTTCCAGTTCGTGACCGGCGGGATCATCTTTGTGAACATCGCCGTTCACCTGCTGCTGACTTACGGAAATCTGGGCATGAGCCAACTGGCGCTGGCAACCGCGTTCGGGCTCGTGCCGGCCGAGATCGGCCACATCGGCGCGGGCGCTGCGGCAAGCGCCAGTTCCGCCGCGCTGGCCGTGCCGGAACCGCTCACCCTCATCACCTACACCTTCATCCATGGAGGATGGCTGCATCTTGCCGCGAACATGGCGTTCATGTGGGTGTTTGCCGACAATGTCGAGGATGCCTTCGGCCATGTCGGCTTCCTGCTGCTCTACATCGTGTGCGGCATCATCGCCGCCGGCGCCCACATCGTTGCAAACCCGGACTCGACCGTGCCGCTGGTCGGCGCCTCGGGCGCCGTCTCGGGCATTCTCGGCTCCTACATGGTGTTGTTTCCCAAGGCGCGGGTCTGGGTTCTGTTCATGAAGCTGCCGATCCCGTTCCGCATCTCTGCCCTGTGGGCGCTGGCCATGTGGATCGGCTTCCAGGTGCTGGCGCTGTACATCGACGACGGCAAGAACGAGGTTCTTGTTGCATGGTGGGCCCACATTGGCGGCTTTGCAGCGGGTTTCCTGATCACCAGCCTGTTCAGGCGAACGCTGGCCGCCCGTCTGGCCTGATCCCTCAACGGGGGTGCCAACCCTGGCCAAAAAGAAGACCAGAGGTCGCAATTGGCCGTGAATCGACGAAATTCGCATTGACGCATGCCTTGGGGCACCCCTAGGGTCCGCGCGCGAATTGGAAAGTGCATGTCCGTGACGGCAAAGAAATCCCGATCCTTCGCCCTATCTTGCGGGATCATCACGACTAACACGACTAACAAGAGAGATTGCTTGCGATGAAAGTTCTGGTCGCTGTCAAGCGGGTCGTCGACTACAACGTCAAGATCCGCGTCAAGGCCGACGGGTCGGGTGTGGACCTGGCCAACGTCAAGATGTCGATGAACCCGTTCGACGAAATCGCCGTGGAAGAGGCCATCCGCCTCAAGGAAGCCGGCACCGTCAGCGAGATCATCGCCGTATCGGTGGGGCCGCAGCAGGCCCAGGAAACCATCCGCACCGCCCTTGCCATGGGCGCCGACCGCGGCATCCTGATCAAGCACGACGACTATGTCGAGCCGCTGGCCGTTGCCAAGCTGCTGAAGAAGGTCATCGAGGAGGAACAGCCGGGTCTTGTCATCCTCGGCAAGCAGGCCATTGACGACGACTGCAACCAGACCGGCCAGATGCTGTCTGCCCTGCTCGGCTGGTCCCAGGCTGCTTTTGCCTCCAAGCTCGAGATTTCCGGCGACAGCGCCAAGGTGACCCGCGAGATCGACGGCGGCCTGCAGACCATCACCTGCAAGATGCCGATGGTGGTGACCACCGACCTGCGCCTCAACCAGCCGCGCTATGCCTCGCTGCCCAACATCATGAAGGCCAAGAAGAAGCCGCTCGATGAAAAGGTTGCCGCAGACATGGGCGTCGACCTGGCGCCGAAGCTGAAGGTGGTGTCCACCACCGAACCGCCGGCCCGCCAGGGCGGCAAGAAGGTCGGCTCGGTTGCCGAACTGGTCGACAAGCTGAAGAACGAAGCAGGAGTTATCTAAGTCATGGCCATTCTCCTCATTGCTGAACACGACAATGCCGGCCTCAAGGACGCCACCCACAAGGCCCTGACCGCCGCCAGCCAGATGGGCGGCGACGTGCATGTGCTGGTGGCCGGCCACAAGGCCGACGGCGCCGCCAAGGAAGCAGCCGGTCTCGCCGGGGTGAAGAAGGTGCTGCACTGCGACGCGCCTGCCTTCGAACGCCCGCTGGCCGAAAACATGGCTGCTCTCATCGTCACCCTGATGGCCAATCATGACGCGATGGTTGCGCCTGCGACCACCAGCGGCAAGAACATCAGCCCGCGCGTGGCGGCCCTGCTCGACGAGATGCAGGTCTCCGGCATCACCGCCGTCAAGTCTGCCGACACGTTCGAGCGTCCGATCTATGCCGGCAACGCCATCCAGACCGTCCAGGCCACCGGCAAGAAGAAGATCGTGACCGTGCTCACCGCCTCCTTCGAAGCGGCAGGCACCGGCGGTTCCGCTGCCATCGAGAAGGTTGATGCCCCGGCAGACTCAGGACTTACCTCCTACGAGGGCGAGAACCTGTCCAAGTCGGACCGGCCGGAACTGACGTCGGCCTCGATCATCATCTCCGGCGGCCGCGGCATGCAGAACGGCGAGAACTTCGCCATGCTGGAAAAGGTGGCCGACAAGCTCAACGCCGCCGTTGGCGCCTCGCGCGCAGCGGTCGACGCTGGCTACGTGCCGAACGACTACCAGGTCGGCCAGACCGGCAAGGTGGTCGCGCCTGACCTCTACATCGCGGTCGGCATTTCCGGCGCCATCCAGCACCTGGCCGGCATGAAGGATAGCAAGGTCATCGTCGCCATCAACAAGGACGAGGAAGCCCCGATCTTCCAGGTCGCCGACTATGGCCTGGTGGCTGACCTGTTCCAGGCCGTGCCCGAGCTGGAAGCCGAACTCGGCAAGGCCGGCTACTGACCCGGGCCTTCGGCCAAGGTCCAAATCGGCTGACATGAATCACCCGTCCTGCGGAAACGCGGGGCGGGTATTTTGTTGCGCTGCGATATTGCTTGTTGCCGCCTGCCAGCATGCGCGATAGTCTCCCGCGACGTTCGAAAGCAAGAGAACAATTCGATATGACCATCAAGAAAGTAGGCGTCATCGGCGCCGGCCAGATGGGCTCCGGCATTGCCCATGTTTGCGCTCTGGCAGGATATGATGTGGGCCTGCACGACATTTCCAGGGACGCCATCGAGAAGGGTCTCGCCACCATCAACGGCAACATGGCGCGCCAGGTGCGCTCGGGAAAGATTTCCGAGGACGACCGCAAGGCAGCGCTTGAACGGATTACCCCGGCGGCGAAGTACGAGGCCTTCGGCGACTGCGACCTGATCATCGAGTCCGCCATCGAGGATGAAGCGGTCAAGCGCAAGATCTTCACCGACCTGTGCCCGCATCTGAAGGAAAGTTGCCTGATCGGCTCGAACACCTCGTCGATCTCGATTACCCGTCTGGCGGCCGGCACGGACCGGCCCGAAAAGTTCATGGGCATCCACTTCATGAACCCGGTTCCGGTGATGGAACTGGTCGAACTGATCCGCGGCATCGCCACCGGCGACGAGATCTTCCAGGAGGTGCGCGAGTTCACCGGTACGCTGGGCAAGTCCGTCGCAGTGGCGGAAGATTTCCCGGCCTTCATCGTCAACCGCGTGCTGCTGCCGATGATCAACGAGGCGGTCTACACGCTGTATGAAGGCGTGGGCTCCGTCGAGGCCATCGACAAGGCCATGAAGCTTGGCGCGAACCACCCGATGGGCCCGCTAGAACTGGCCGACTTCATCGGCCTCGATACCTGCCTGTCTATCATGCAGGTGCTGTACGATGGCCTTGCCGACTCCAAGTACCGGCCCTGTCCGCTCTTGGTGAAGTATGTCGAGGCCGGCTGGCTGGGCCGCAAGACCCAGCGCGGCTTCTATGACTACCGTGGCGAGACCCCGGTACCGACCAGGTAAGCCTGCCGCATCCCGCGTTTGCCGAACGCTGCGAATTGTGTTCAACTTGTCCTTGAGACAGGGACAGGTACGGGGGTACGCGCATGTCTGACGACTCCACTTCCGGCGGCGGCATCGTCAAGATCGTTGCCTTGTTGGGCTGGCTTGCCGTGATCGGCGGCGTTTGCCTGATCGGCTACGGCATCTATGCCCTGCTGCAGAGCGACTTCGGCATGGCCGCCGGCGCGCCTCTTCTGGCAGGCGGCGCCACCACCGCCGCCCTGGGCCTGCTGGCCATCGTCAATGCCACCATGGCCCGCGCGATGATCGACACGGCCAACAACACCGCCCGGCTGCTCGCCTCCGGCGGGGCAGTTGCCGCCGCAACCGCTGCCACCACCGACACGGACGTGCCGGACTTCTCCGCGACGACGTCGGTACGAGGGAAGGACGAGGCTGAGGATTTCTCCACCATGGAGACCGAACAGTCGGGCCGTCACGATGAAGGAACGGATGACGAAACGCCGGACCTGCCGCCGTTCGAGCCTGCGCCAGCCGCGCCTGCGCCCATCACGCCAGACATGTCGGACCCACGCCTGTGGCCGCTGGCCGTGGACGAGTTCGACCTCGACGGTCACCTCGCCATGACGCTGGAAGACGGCTCGATTGCCGTGGAAACCCCTGCAGGCTGGGCGCGGCTGCCCAGCCTCGAGGACGCGCGCACCTGGCTGTCGCAAGGCGGCTGACGGAAAAAGCTTCAGCCGCCGGCCTTTTCGGCGAGCGCTGCCTCGATCAGCTTGCGCGCTTCGGGTGCAGTCCAGTGGGCGGGTCCGAGCAGGCGGCCGATCTCGCCACCCTCGCGGTCGATCAGGATCGTCACAGGCAAACCGATGGCGCCCAGCTTCTTCATGATCCGGGTGGTCGGCTCGACATAAAGCGCGAGGTTGTCGGCGCTCACCTCCTTCAGGAAGGCTGAAGAGGCCTCGGCGCCCTTCAGGTCGACGCTGATGGCAACCACCTCGAAGTCATCGCCGCCATAGTCCTTCTGCAGCTGGGCGAGATCGGGCATCTCTTTCCGGCACGGCGCGCACCACGTTGCCCACAGGTTGACCAGCACCACCCGGCCCTTCCAGTCAGCCAGCGTCATCTCCTTGCCGGACGCATCCTTGAACGCACCTGAATCGATGGCAGGACGCCCGTCCTTGAACACGAACGCGGCAAGCGTTCCGGTGGACAGCGACTTGTCGAGCTTCGTTTCGCCCGCCTGCGCCGCCGATGTGCCGACAGGCGCATTGCCATCAACCCCGAACATCGCGTACACCCCCGCCAGCGCCGCAACGGCAACGGCGGCTGCAAGGCCTGCCAATCGCTTGCGCGGGCGTCTGCTGCTGGATGTGTCTGGCTTGGGCATGGTCATTCCGGTTTCCTCTGGCGCTATCAAGAACTGAAGGCGGGTTTCGATATGACAAACAAGATGTGGGGCGGCAGGTTCCAGTCCGGTCCCGGCGAAATCATGGAAAAGATCAACGCGTCGATCGGTTTCGATCAGCGGCTGCATGCACAGGACATCGCCGGGTCCATAGCACACGCGACCATGCTGGGCGAATGCGGCATCATATCGAAGGCCGATGTTCGCGAGATTGTGAAGGGGCTGAAGGCCATCGCGAAGGACATCGAGGCCGGCAACTTCACCTTCTCCACCGCACTTGAAGACATCCACATGAACGTCGAGTCGGCCCTGAAGGACCGCATCGGCGCCCCTGCCGGCCGCCTTCACACGGCACGCTCGCGCAACGACCAGGTGGCGACTGACTTCAGGCTCTATGTGCGCGACTGCCTCGACATGTTCGACAGCCAGCTGGCCGGACTGCAGAAGGTGCTGGCCGAAAAGGCGCTGAAGCACGCCGCAGACATCATGCCCGGCTTCACCCACCTGCAAACCGCCCAGCCCGTGACCTTCGGCCATCACCTGCTGGCCTATGTCGAGATGCTGGCGCGCGACCGTTCGCGTTTTGCCGATGCCCGCAAGCGCATGAACGAGTCGCCGCTGGGCGCTGCAGCCCTCGCCGGCACCTCGTTCCCCATCGACCGGGTCATGACCGCCAAGGCGCTCGGCTTCGACCGGCCCACCCGCAACTCGCTCGACTCGGTCGCCGACC
>CAZYKZ010000006.1:0-35312 GCA_964648175.1 uncultured Anderseniella sp. | reverse complement strand
GGCCATCCACCAGCGCTCGCCGTTCTTGTGGCCGTCGAGTTCCCAGTTGTTGGCCAGCTTTTCCGGCAGGCCGATCTTCTTGGAGATCGCGTGGGTGTAGGCCATGTACATCGGGATCAGTGCACCGCCGTCTTCGTTGACCAGCTTCTGCATCTCGACATACATCTCGCGGCGCTTTGTGGTGTCGAGTTCGCCGCGGGCCTGGACCAGCAGTTCGTTGAAGCGGGTGTTGTCCCACTTCGTTTCGTTCCAGTCTGCACCCTTGGAATAGATCTGCGAGAAGATCCAGTCCTCGGTCGGACGGCCACCCCAGTAACCGCCGCACCAGGGCTTCTTCAGCCAGACGTCATCCCAATAGGCGTCATCGGCTTCGCGCACGACCTCGATCTCGATGCCGGCCGCCTTGGCGCTTTCGGCATAGAGCTGGGCAGCGTCCACGGCGCCTTCGAAGGCGGTGTCGGCGATGTGGAGTTGAACCTTGAGGTTCTCCATGCCTGCCTTCTTGAGGTAGGACTTGGCCATTTCCGGATCGTACTGGCGCTGTGGCATTTCTTCCGGCGTTGCGCGGTAGATATTGGCAGGGCCGATCGGGCTGTCGTTGCCGACTTCACCCTGGCCAAGCAGGATCTTCTTGACCAGTTCCTCGCGATTGATTGCCAGCTTGAGGGCCATGCGTACGTTGACGTCCGAGAACGGCGCCGTGTCGCAGTGCATTGGCAGCACAGCGTGCTTGTTGCCGAAAGTCGGCCGCACGACAACGTTCGGGTCCTTTTCGAGCAGGGCCACGGTCTTCAGGTCGAGGTTCGACATGGAGTGCAGCGAGCCGGTGCGCACGCCGGTGGTACGGGCGTTTGCGTCGGCCACGAACAGGTTGTCGATGTCCTCGAAGAAGGCTGCGTTTTCCTTCCAGTAGTTCGGGTTGCGCTTCACCTTGGTGGACACGCCGGGCTCGAAGTTCTCGAGGCTGTAGCCGCCGGTGCCAACGCCCGACTCCCAGTCCATCTTGCCGTCGTCCTTGGCCGGGCAGATCATCAGGTGGTAGTCGGACACGATGAACGGCCAGTCGGCGTTGGGGCCTTCAAGTGTGAACACCACGTTGTCGCCGTCAGCCTTCACGTCCGAGATCTGCTTGGTGAGGCCGGAAGCTGCTGACTTGTTGCCTTCGCCGCGGTGATGGTTGAACGAGGCAACGACGTCATTGGCGTCCATGGTCTTGCCGTTGTGGAATTCCACGCCCTTGCGCAGCTTGAAGACCCAGGTCTTGGCGTCGGGGCTTTCCCAGCTCTCGGCCAGTTCCGAGCGCAGCTGGCCTTCCGGAGACATTTCCGTGAGGTTGTTGCGCAGCTGGTTGCCGACGTTGATCATGTAGCTGTCGTTGGTCTGGGCCGGGTCGAGCACGTCCTTGGTGCCACCGCCGGTCAGTGCCTGGATGTAGGATCCACCCTTCTGCGGGGTGGCTGCGCGCGCCTTGTCGAACATGGAACCTGCAACGGTTGCAGTGACGCCGGCAGCGACGGCGTAGCGAATGAAATCGCGGCGCGACGTTTTCGGCGACTGCAATACGTGCATCAGCTTGTCATCTGACTTCATCAGTTATCTCCCTTGATACGCTTGACCTGACCATTCTCCAGCCGGATCAAGACAACACTGTAACGAAAGAAAACGATGTTTCCAGAGGGTTTCTTGACCGGTGAGGTGCATTGACGGCTGGTTGAGGCCGGCTTCCCCTTCTGTCGTGCCGGGTGGTTGCATAGCGTGCTGCCGTGAAGCTGGCGTGGCGATTCGCAGGCCGCCCGTTCAATGGTGCCAGCGCGTTACGATTGGTCAGCCATACCTGCAGAAACAGGGCTTTCAAGTTGCAATTCCCGTCAGAATGGTGCAGTCAGCTGCGATTTAGCGCTGTCTGCAGCTGGAGAAACTGTATAGTCTTCAGTTAGTCAGTTGGCGTATCGAATTACCGGATAGCGATATTCGAAGACGGCGAACATCAACTACACAGGACTGAAACCGTGCATGAGCGACTGATACAACTGCTGGAGGCAATCTCTTCGGCCAGTACGCCGGTCAGTGTGCAAGACCTGATCACAATGACCGGTTTCCCGCGCACGAGCATCTACCGCAACATTTCAGCGCTGCTTGAAACCGGGCTGGTGGAAGAAGCCGACCAGGGCAACCGCTACGTACTCGGCATGCGGTTTGTGAAGATCGCGCTGACCGGCAAGTCGGATTCCCACGTCATCAACGCGGTGACGCCGATGATGCAGAAGACGGTCCGCACGCTGGCCGAGACGGCTTTCCTGTCGCGCTATCGCGGCGGGCGGGTGGAACTGATCCACATCGCCACGCCGAGCGATCCGGCCGTGCCATATGTCTATCCCGGCCTTGGCCAGCGCCCCGTGCACGCGTGCGCATCCGGCAAGGTGATCGCCGCGTTCATCGACCCGTCGTTGAGCGCCGGGATGCATGATGCCAACCCGATCCGCTACAACGAGCGCACGCTGACCTCGAAGCAGGAAATTGAGCGCGAGATGGACCGGGTGCGCCGTGACGGCTACGCGATATGTGACGGCGAGATGGAAGAGGGCGTGACCAGCGTGGCGGTGCCGATCATGATCGACAAGCTCGGCTCGGTGTTTGCGCTCGGCATCATCGGACCCGCCAGCCGCACCAAGAACATGATCCAGGACCGCATCCTGCCGGTGCTTCGCCGCGAGGCCGTGCGTGCGGCCGCTGCGATCCAGCATTGCTCGGTGATCGAGGCGGAAACCACGAACTCGGAAGTTCTGACGGCTGCCCGCCGCAAGCCTCACCTGGTCGAATAGCCGGTACACCAAATGCATTGAAAACAGATGCGCCGGACCCGTCAGGGCCCGGCGCGTTTTGTATTGATGTCGAGAACGGACGTCAGGAACCCTTCGGCCAGACGAATTCAGGGCGCAGGCCTTCATAGACCGGGCGGCCATCATTCGGCTTCGGCACGCCGGTGGCCGGATCGTAGAAGGCGTGATAGGTGGCCGGAAGGCTCTTCTCGTCGTAGCCCATCAGGTTCGGCACGATCACCCGGATGCGGTGCTGCTTGTCGTCGAGCATGATCGGCGTACCGCAATCGGCGCACACGCACAGCTCCAGCGGGCCGTTCGGGTTCTGGTCGTTGAACGGCATGCGCTTGAGGCCCTTCTCGTTGTCGACCTTGAGGTCGCCATGCTTGAAGAACACCACGTGGGTTGTCGGCTGGCCGGTCACGCGCTTGCAGACCGAGCAATGGCAGGTGTGATTGTCGATAGGTTCGGCATCCGAGTGGGTGTGGACGTGCTTGCATCCACCGCTATGCTTATGGGCCATGGTTCCCTCCATCTAGCATTGTTTTTGTACCGGGCCTGCCGTTTCAAGGGTGGTCCCGGAGGCAGCACTTTAACTTCAACGGCAGGTCAAGGCGAGATATTTGTTACAAAGTGACCGCATTCCGGGACTAGTCATGCGGTTTGAACATGCCGGATGGAAGGTTCGCGGACATTGTGTCCAAAACTCTTCCGTACGCATGCAAAAAACCGGCGCTGCCCGGAGGTGCGCCGGCGGTTCCTTTCAGCGGCAATGATTGGCTGGTCGCCTATTCGGCCGGCATGGTCACCTGGATCTTGATGGAGCTATACCACTGGGCCACGTTGGTGATGTCGTCGTCGGCGAGATCCTTGGCGATCACGGACATCATCTCGTGTTCACGCTTGCCGCTTCGAAACGCCTTCAACTGGGTTTCGATGTAGATCTGGCTTTCGCCGGCCAGATGCGGAGCAATCGGAATCTTGGCTATGCCATCAATGCCGTGACAGACCTGACACTTAGCCTTGGCGAGGTTCTTGCCGGCGGTGGCATCTGCCCATGCCACGGCGGGCGAGAGGAAGGCGCAAAGGGTGGCGATTGCAAACAGGCTGCAGGCAGTCTTCATCGGGCGGTACCGTGTTGTTCTTTGTCAGGTGGCAGGGGGCGCCGGTGCGCGAGCAGGTCGCGCACCGGCTGACAGTTACTGTCAATCGCCGTAGGAGATGCGATAGATCGCACCGGCGAGGTCGTCGGACACGAGAATGGAGCCGTCCCGCAGCACGGCCACGTCGACCGGACGGCCAAGGTACTCACCGTTCTCGTTCAACCAGCCTTCGGCGAACACTTCGGTCGCGCCGACGCTGCCATCCTCGTTCACGGCGGTGAACATGACACGCGCACCGATCGGGTCGGTGCGGTTCCATGAACCGTGCTGGGCCGAGAAGATGCCGCCCTTGTACTTCGCCGGGAACTGGTTGCCGGTATAGAAGGTCATGCCGAGGTCGGCAGCATGGGCATCCATTTCAACGGCGGGATGCACGATGCCTTCCGGCGGCGTGTCATCCTTGTATTCGTTGGTGCGAACGGTACCGCCACCATACCACGGGTGGCCGAAGTGCTGACCGGCTTCGGTCTGGCGGTTCAGTTCGCCGGGCGGAATGTTGTCGCCCATGCCGTCAACCTGGTTGTCGGTGAACCACAGTTCGCCGTTGGCCGGGTTGAAGTCCATGCCGACCGAGTTGCGCACGCCGTAGGTGTAGACCTCGCGCTCGCTGCCGTCAGTCTTGACGCGGATGATGCCGCCGATGCCCTGTTCCTTGTAGAGATCGAGCTTTTCCTTGGGCGCAACGTTGAACGGCTGGCCGAGAGAGATGTAGAGCTTGCCATCCGGACCGATGCGGCAGGTGCGGGCGGTGTGGTTGTAGCTTTCCTCCGACGGCGGGATCAGGGTGCCCTGCTTGAGCACGTTGAAGGCGGCGACGTCCGGGCTTTCATAGAAGAACTCGGCTGCCGGGTAGACCAGCACGCGGTTCTGCTCGGCGATGTAGAGGAAGCCGTCGGGCGAGAAGCAAGGGCCGTTGGGAATGGCCATCGACAGCGACGGCGCAAAGTCCTTCACTTCATCGGCAACGCGGTCCTTGTTGCGGTCCGTTACGGACCAGACCTTGGTCTTGCGGGTGCCGACAAAGGTCACGATGCCCTGCGGGCCTACCGCCATGTGGCGGGCGTCCGGAACTACTGCATAAAGCGAGATCTTGAAGCCGGCCGGCAGCTTGATCTTCTCGAGGTTGGCCTTGATCGCGTCAGCGTTCGGACCCGTCTGGTCGATATAGGTGAACTCGGTCACACCGGTTGACTGGAAGTTGCTCAGCTTTTCCAGGTTGTCCGTCGTCTGCGCCATCGCCATTGAACTGGCTCCGGCCATCAGGACTGCAGCAAGCAGGTAACGCATCTTGTTTCCTCCGAATTGGTTATTAGTTTGCCGACCCACTACCCGGCAGTATTGGGTATGCGGCTTAGCCTAAGGTAGTAGAGGAGTACTACGTGAGCTTGCTTTCTGCATGCCGGAAGCAGGGCTTGGCAATTTTGCCAAGGCCGGTCTCTCTCGCCACGTGGAATGTTCGGGAATTCGGTCACTTTGTCCGGATCGTGGCTAGAATTGATTTTGGCTCGCGTGTAATCTCACCGGCCATCAACAAAGAAGAGGCAGCCCACGCCGGCTGCCCGAATTCCGGTGGAGGAAACCTGGATGCACTCGAGAAGAACGTTCGTCTTGGCTCTGGCGCTTGGAGTGTGCGCTTCGGCGGCGCTGGCACATGGCCCGACCCGGCAGAAGCACACCGAGACGGTTGAGATCAATGCGCCTGCGGCCAAGGTGTGGGAACGCATCGGCAATTTCCAGGACATGTCCTGGCACCCGGCGGTCAAGAAGTCCGAAGGCAAGGGCGGCAACGATATCGACGCCACGCGCCGGCTCATCCTGGATGACGAGGGCAAAGCGTTCATCGACGAGGTGCTCTACAAGTACGACGCCGACAAGATGACCTATTCCTACCGCATCACCGAGGTGGATGTGAAAGTGCTGCCGGTAACCAATTACTCGTCGCACCTGACGGTAACCGCTGCGGGTGACAACAAGTCGGTGGTCGAGTGGAAGGGCGCGTTCTACCGCGGCTATCCGAACAACGATCCGCCGCCCGAGCTCAACGAGGAAGCGGCCATCAAGGCTGTGAGCGGTGTGTATCGCGCGGGTCTCGATGCGCTCAAGGCCGAGATGGAAAAGGGCGGGAGCTAGCCGATGCGTGCGCGGCTGCGTTGTCTTGCGGCAGCCGGTGCGATCTTGCTGACGCTTGCGGGCCAGGTTGCGGCGGCCGCCACAGCCCGGGCCGGTGAACTGGCGTTCGTCACCAACCAGACCGATGAGACCGTCTCGGTTGTCGATACCGGCAAGCTTGAAGTTGTCGCTACGATCAAGGTCGGCGGCAAACCCGCTGGAATTGCCGTAGCCCAGGATGGGCGCAAGGCTTACATCACCAGTCCGGAAGGCAAGTACCTCACGGTGATCGACACAGGCACGCTGAAGATCGCGGGGCGGATCGCGCTGGAGGGCGGACCGCTCGGCATTGCAGTGAATCCAGTGGGCGGGACCGTCTATGTCGCAGACTGGTATGAGCACCGTATTTTCGTCATCGATCCGGTCAAGGAGCTGATTGCCGCCACATGGCCGACGGGCAAGTCGCCGTCCGGTCTGGCGGTATCGCCGGACGGCAAACTGCTTGCAAGCGCCGACCGGGACAGCGACCAGGTCTCCCTGTTTGACACCGGCACCGGGGAGCGCTTGGCCACCGTGCCCACTGGAGTGCGGCCGTTCGGGGTGACCTTCACGCCTGACGGCAAGCGGCTTGCAACGGCAGACGTGGGCAGCAACTCGATCAGCATCATCGACGTGGACAGCCGGCGGCTGGTCCACTCGATTGCGGTGGGAGAGCGGCCATACGCCGTGGCGTTTGCGCAAGGGCGGGGCTTTTCTACAAACCAGTATGGTAATTCCATCAGCGTGTTTGACATGGACAGCTATGAGATCGTCGCCACGCTGGAGACGGGTGAATATCCCGAAGGTATTGCGGCGTCGGCAGACGGCAAGTCGGTGTTCGTGGCCAACTGGTTCGACAACACGCTGGCGCGGATCGATGCCGTAAAGCTCGTGGTAGATGCTCATGTGACGGTGGGCGACGGACCACGCGCCTTCGGCGCCTTCCTGGCAAGACGGCCCGACCCATGACCGCGCCACGCGTTTCCATCTTCCGCTCGCTGAAGGGCCGGATCATTCTGGTGCTGGCAACGGCAGCGGCGATCAGCGCGCTTGCTGCGGGCCTGCTGTTTCACGGCGTGTCGGAGTCCGAGCGGCTGGTCAACAAGGCGCAGTCGGCGCAGGAGCGCATCGAGGGATATCTCCTGCTGGCAGGCCGCCTGAACGAGTACCGCAGTTCGGTCACCTCGATACTGACCGGGCCTGTTGCCGTCCATGCGACCGCCCAGCAGATCGACCAGGTGAAGGAGCCGGTCCGGCAAGCATTCACCCGCCTTCTGTCGATGAACGTTGCCGAGGTCGATGCTGCGCAGGGCGACGACAACAAGGCGCGCGCTGCAACCAAGGGGCTGATGCTGTCACGGCTGAGGGCGCAATTCGACAGCCTGCATTTGCAGCTGCGCGAGCAGACGCAAGTGCAAAGGTCGGCCCAGCGGCTGGAACCCGCACTTAATGCCTTCGGGGTGGCGGTGGCGCCGATGCTGGCGGCTGCAATCGAGGAGGAGCGTCAACTGGCGCGATCCAGCCGGGCGGAGATGGGAGCGTTGCGCAGCCGGCTGTCGCTGATTGCGGCAGGGCTTGCGCTGCTGTCGCTACTGGCAGCCGCTGCCGTTTATCTGGGCGTGGGCCGGCCATTGATCCGGCGCATCGGCGAGACCATCAGCGGGGCAGAGGCGATTTCCCAGGGCGAGCTGGGCGAGCGCCTCAGGCCGAGCGGTTCGGACGAGCTTACGGAGCTGATGACACGGTTCAACCTGATGGCTGACAGCTTCGAGGCGCGGGAGGCGGAACTGACTTCTGCCCAGGCACAGCTGCAGCAGACCGTTGACCAGCAGACGGCGGACCTGCGCGAGGTAAACCGCCGGCTGGAAACCATCGACGCCAACCGGCGCCAGTTCTTCGCCGATGTTTCGCATGAACTCAGGACTCCGCTCACGGTGGTGCAGGGCGAGGCAGAGTTCAACCTGAAGGCCAAGGCAAGGCCCAGCGCGGCGGACATGCGCCGCTCGTTCGAGACGATCCTCAAGCGGGTGCTCGAGTTGCGCCGCCGGGTGGACGACATGCTGCGGGTGGCTCGGTCCGAGAGCGGCCGGCTCGACCTGCAGCGCGGGCCGGTGGACCTTTGCGAGATCGCGGCTCTTGCCGTTGACAGCGAAGCCCGGCCTGCAGCGCGCAGAGGCCTGACGTTGCGGCTCGAGACCGGCACAGACACGCTGCCGATGGCTGGTGATCGCGACTGGTTGCGGCAGATCCTTTCCGGCTTGATCGCCAACGCCATCAAGCATTCACCTGAAGGCGGCCACATAACCGTACGAACCGGGTGCGATGATTCATGCGGCTGGGTCGAGGTGGAAGACGATGGGCCGGGACTGCCTGACGACCACATGGAGAAGGTATTCGCCCGCTTTGAACGCGGGCCGGACGAAGCAGATACGGAAGGCTTCGGCATCGGGCTGCATCTTGCGCGGTGGGTGGTCGAGGAACATGGGGGCAGCATTGCCCTGCAAAACAGGCCGGGACGCAATGGCTTGCGCGTGCGCGTGAAGCTGCCGCTGAAGCAGGCACGGGGAGACTAGCGGATCATGAAGGTACTTGTTGTCGAGGATGACCCCGACATTGCGTCGCTGCTGCAAAGGAACTTTGCCTCCGAGGGCATGGAGACCGTCCATGCCGCAAGCGGTGGCGAGGCGCTGGCGGCAGTACGGCACAACATCTTTTCCGCGGTGGTGCTGGATGTGATGCTGCCGGACATGACCGGCCTGGAGATATGCCAGCGTCTTCGCAAGCAGGATTACGAGGCAACCATCATCATGCTGTCGGCCCGTGACACGGTGAACGACCGCATCGAAGGACTGTCAGCCGGTGCGGACGATTACGTGGTCAAGCCGTTTGCGTTCGAGGAACTGCTGGCCCGCATCCACGCCCAGCAGCGCCGGCGTCAAGGCGAGGCCAGGCCGGATACGGACGGCGAGCAGGTTGTGGCCGGCAGGCTCAGCTACTTTCCGGCAATCCGCGAGGTTGGCATGGATGGCAAGCGGGTGGAACTGACCGAGCGCGAGGCTGACCTTCTGCTTTACCTGATGCGCAACGAAGGCAGGCCATTGAGCCGGACCGACATTTTCGACGCGCTTTGGCAATCGCAGGGTGGCGTGGCGATGAACGTGGTGAACGTCTACATGGGCTACCTGCGCCGAAAGCTGGCGATGCTGTGCGACGAGGCGCGCGACAGCATCCGGACGGTGCGCGGCAAGGGGTTCATGTTCACCCGTCCCGACTAGTCCGTGGCCGGTGCGGCCTCGCCGCTCTGCTGCCTGCCCGGCATCAGCGGATGGCAGTTGACGGTGCGGGCCTGCCACATCAGCGGGGTGGCGTCGATGCCCTGTTCCCATAGCCATTGACCCTGCACGCGGTAGGCCTCGCGTTCGCGCCGCACCCATTCCTCGCAGTTGGCTGCCTTGCCGCCCTTGATCGAGAACTGCAGGTGATGAACGAGTTCGTGCAGCAATATGCCCTTGGCCACCACGAAGCGGGACGGGTCGATGCGCTGGTCAAGGAAGATCACGCCTTCGGGGCTGAACCAGGCCTGAGCATTGCAGGGTTTGCCGCATACCCGCTGTTGAAGCACAGCGGGCTCCAGGTATTCGATGCGGGGCGGCGGAATGCGCGCATCGCCTGCACCCATCAGGCCGAGCGCCGTCTGGATCAGTTCCGCAATGAAACTCGCTGTCAGTGTCACCGGATTTAAGCTCCTGCCACGCCTGCGCCATATGGAAATGCATATTGCCGGAAATACCCGAAACCGGTCACAATGACCGGAATAAAGAAACGGACCCGGCTTCCAGGCGTCATGCCAGTCCGGGTGTCATAATGCCAGAAGGGAAGAAAATGTTCCAAGTACGCGTGGCCGGCCTGCTCAGGGCCGTTGTCTTTGCCGGAATGGCTCTCGGCGCGTCCGCCGCCATTGCCGCGGAGGAGCGCGACGCGACGTCCTTGCTGTTCGCGACGCCATATCTCGAACGGGTCGCGCCTGATCACAAGCTTGTCTACGATTATGAGCGGCAGAACGAAAAGCCGGAAATGTTCGGCCAGGAGCTGAAGGATACCATCACCCTGGAAGTCACGGCGGACAAGGAGGGCAGTCAAAAGCGGACTGCCATGCTGAAGATCTATTCCGGACCGCGCGAACGCCAGATCGGGCCGCTCTACAAGTCGAGCGGCAACCCGGCGGTGATGGTGCTGCTCGAGCAGGACACGTTCGAGCTTCAGCGGCAGACCGGCGGCCAGCCTGCCTACTTCCGCAACATGATCCGGCGCGCCCTGCGCGACAGCGCCAAGGTCGAGGCCACAAGCTTCCAGTTCGGCGGGCAAACGGTGGAGGGCCACAAGGTGGTCATCGCGCCATATACCGGCGACGCCAACATGCAGCGCGTCCCGGACCTGCAAAAGACCGTGTACGAGTTCGTGGTGGCCGACGTGGTGCCTGGCGGCATCTATTCGGTCAGTGCGATGATCCCGGGTGAAGGCGGCGATGCAAAGCCGCTCAAGAAGAACATCATGACGTTCAAGGAGGAGGCGCCGCTATGAGGCGTGCCACTCAGTTCCGCAAGTTCTTGCTGGCAGGCGTGGTGACCGCAGCTGTGCCATTTGTGATGGCCGGGCAGGCCGGGGCGCAAGAGGTGGTGCAGGCTCTACAGGCCCCTCAGCACGAGGAGGGCTTCACCAACGACTACCCCACGGTGGCGCGGGCGGACTATGTGTTCGGCTGCATGGCCGTCAACGGCCAGACCCGGCAGGCGCTGGAACAATGCTCATGCTCGATAGACCTGATCGCGGCTATCCTGCCCTATGATGACTATGTTTCGGCCGAGACCGTGCTGATGGTGGCGCAGAAGGGCGGCGAGAACACCTCGATCTTCCGGACGTCGCCTGTCATGCGCGCAAAGGTGGACAAGCTGCGCCGGGCGCAGGCGGAAGCGGAGCTGCGCTGCTTCTGACGCCGGCGCTTAACCAGCCTTGCCGTCGGCAGTCCACTTGGCGTCGAATTTCTGGCCTTCAGTGTCCTCGGCGTGCACCGTGAACTCGCCTGATGTGGCTGCCTTGTAGAAGAAGCGGATGTTGGGGTCTTCGCTGAGCGAGATGCCGCCTTCCACCTTCATCACAAGCTCATCTCCTCGCTTGACCTCGATCGTGTCGATGAAGTGGGCCGGGATGTGCAGCATGGTGACCTGATCCATCTGCAGCCCCGAGTTGTTGGGGTGGCGGATCATGATCTGGGCTTCGCGGGCGCCGGTTGACTGTTCAAGCGTTGCGGTTTCGCCAGCCTGGAAAACCCGCAGCTTCATCTTGCCCATCAGGGCCTTCGCTGCGTCGGCATCCTTGGCCGCCGGTGCGGAGCACCCGCCCGATGCCTTGACGAACTTCTTCACCATGTACTGCTTGCCGTCTTCGGTTTCGGCAATGGCGCGCACCCAGGAGTAGGCGTTGACGCGGTATCGCGACGAAATGGAAGCGCTTGCAGCGGCGGGGCCGAAGGTGAATGAAGCCGCCATGGGGGCGGGATTCTCGTCGATGACGATGGTGATCTTGCGGATCTTGGCCTCAGGCCTGGCCTTGACCGAAATCGGCACCACGGCTGCATCCTCGGCCCGGTAGGGTGCATCGAGCACCATCATGTTCTCGCCATTGAGGAACTCGGTGCTCTTGAAGATGTCGCCCTGGATCTGCGTCCATGTGGTTTCGGGCGGCAGGTCCTCCGCGCGCGAGTTGAGCGACATTGCGGGCAGCAGAATTGCCGCTGACAGGCACAGGGCCAGCTTGAAGGTGCGCATGTTTCCTCCGCCATGTTGCCGGATTTTCGCCAGGGCGGCTTGCCCCGCAATCCGGTCACTTTGACCGGAACAATACCAGACTTTGACGCCTCTGCCCATCACAGTCACGTTATTCCCCTGTGCCATCCGGCAGGTTGGCAAAGGCTGCTTCGTGATCGCGCCGGAAGCGCTCCACGGCGGTTGGGTCCAGTCGTTCCTTGCGGCTCAGGGTGACGGCAAGTTCGGTCCTGATGGTGGCCGGCGAGGGTGTCAGGAACACCAGCCTGTCTGCCAGCGTGACCGCCTCGCGCCAGTCATGTGTGATGAAGAGGACGGCTGCCGGGTGAGCATCCAGCAGGCCGCGCAGCAACCCGCGCAAGTTCTGCGCAAGCGCGTCATCGAGCGAGACGAACGGTTCGTCCATCAGCAGCAATCTTGGCCGGAGAACAAAGGCCCGGGCGAGTGCGGCGCGCCGCTGCATGCCGAGCGACAATTGCCCCGGATAGAGGTGTCCGGCGTCGGCGAGTCCCACGTCGGCCAGGGCTGCCGAGATGTCACCGGCGTGGGCGGCGGGGTCGGCGAACACCAGTTCGATGTTTTCCCGCACAGTGCGCCATGGCAACAGCCGCGGTTGCTGGAACACGTAGGCCAGGTGGTCTTCAACGCCGGGTCCGTACTGGACGGTTCCTTCGAAGGCGCTGTCGAGACCGGAGGCAATCTGCATCGTTGTCGTCTTGCCGCAACCTGACGGTCCGAGCACGGCGACGAATTCTCCTTGGGCAACATTGATGTTGATGCCTTCAATGATCTGCGTGCGTCCGCCGGGAGCAGGAAAGGACTTGGACCGGATGTCGAGTTCGAGCGCGTTCATGAGCGCCACCGGTTTGCTGCTTTCTGCCACGGCTGCAGTACGAACAGTTCGATGCATTGCACTATGGCGATAAAGGCGATGGCATAGGCCAGAATGGCGGCCACGTCGAAGTTCTGGAAATACAGATGAATCTGGAAGCCGACACCGTTGGACCGGCCCAGCAATTCGACCACCAGCACGATCTTCCAGATCAGCGCAAGGCCGGAGCGGGCGGCGGCGGCGACATAGGGCGACAGTTGCGGCATGATCACGTGGCGCAGCGTTTTCCACCTGCCGAAGCGATAGACGCGGGCGAGTTGAAGGTAATCTTCGTCCAGCGCGCGGGCGCCTTCGCGCAGGGTGACCGCAACATTGGGTATCTTGTTGACCGCGACGGCGGTAATGGCTGCCAGTTCAGTGAGACCGAACCATATGAAACACAAGACGATGGTGACGAGGGCAGGCAGGTTCAGGAAGAACATCAGCCAGCCATCGAACCATCGGTCGGCCCGTGTGCTGCGGCCCATCCACAAGCCGATGGCCGTGCCGATGAGCATGGCGGCGGTAAAGCTGATGCTTACGCGCATCAGCGTCATGCCGACATGGTAGAACAGGTCGCCCGAAGCAGCCTGTGCCGATAGTGCTTGGGCCACCTCGACGGGGGAGGGGAGGTTGCGGCTGTCGGCCAGAATGGCCGCGGCCCACCACAAGGCAATGAGCGAGGCAAGCGAGAGCGCGGCCCAGGCAAGCCGTGAACTCCACGAGGCGTCATTCCGGGCCGTCGCCGTACCGCTCACGGTCTTTCGACCCCGTCGAACAGCGCATCATCGAACGTTACGCCGGCACCGACGATTTCGTTACCACCGGCATCTGCAAGCATTTCGAACAGCTTGCGGGCGCCCTGGACTTCTGCCTGTGTCCACGCCTTCAACTGGCCGTCGCGGAAGCGGTCGCGCAGCTTGATGAACTCTTCATCCGTGTCGGCCTTCAATAGCGGGCGCAGGCGCTGCCACTCTTCATCGCTGTCTACCAGCAGACGGGCGGCGTCATGGATGGAGGAGCGGAAGCCGTCGAACGCCTTGCGCGCTGCATCATCCGCAGGGTCACGGTAGACGAACCCGATGAGTGGCGGCGGCGGGCTGATGCCAAGGCCGAGCATGGCGTCTTCCACGTCGTGCAACTGCACCAGGCCTGCAGCCTCCAGCCGGGCCGCGAAGTGCCAGTAGATCAAGGCGGCGTCGAACTCTCCCGCTCGCATCTTCCCGGCCAGCAGGGGTGGGGCGGCAAACACCGGGTTTGCGACATCCGCGAGGTCACCTACGCCTTGCTGCTTTGCCCACGCGCGCATCAGTAACCAGCTTTTGTCGAGCGGCCCGCCGGCCACGCCGATGTTGCGGCCCTTGAGATCTGCGAGTGACTTCACCGTTCCGCCGGGCTGCACGATGAGGGCGCCGAGCGTGCGGGAGTAGGGGAAGAAGCGGAGTTCCTCACCGGCGGCGCGCTGGCGCATTGCCCAGAACCAGTCCGTAACGATGGTGTCCACCTCGCGGGACAGGAGCGCTACCGCGGTGGCGTTGCTGCTGGCCAGTTCCAGTTGCTCCAGCCGGTAACCGTGCTTGCGGTCCAGTTCGTGGTGCTGGACGGTATTGAGCAACCAGTTGACCGTACCGAACTTGAGGACGCCGGCTCTTATGACATTTTCCGCGTGGGCGAAGGCGCATGACAGGCTGAGCGCGATGCACACGAGCGCCGTCAGCAATGCAAGCCTTGCCGTCTGGAAAGGGGTGCACCCTCTTGCTGCCATTGCATCAAACTCCGGGCAGATTGTCTCGGAAGTCACGCTGTTTTTATTACATGGAAGCAACTTTGCGAGCAATGGATTGACACTCAAAAAAACAAAAGGCAAGAATTCGAACAAGGGTGAGGAAGAATAAATTGAATAAGAAATTAATAAGAATATGAGTTTGTCTTCAGGATACATTGCGCGCGAGGGCCGCGCCCTATTGTTTGCTGGCGTTGCGGCGGCAGCGCTGGGTGCTGCGGCGATAGGTGCTGCTGCGGCGGAGAAAGTTGGTATCGGCTATCTGCACACGTTCGCAAAGGGACGGGTGACAATCTCTATCCTCGACCAGCCGCCCGGGAATCTCGGCGTTGCAGGTGCGGAAGTCGGCATAAACGACAACAACACCACTGGCCGCTTCATGGGTCAGGAGTTCGCGCTGGAAGACGTGCGGCTCAAGCCGGGCGACGACATCATTCCCTCGCTGGACAAGCTCTATGAACAGGGTTTCCGGTTCATGGTGCTGGACGTGTCCGCCGATGACGTCATCAAGGCGGCGGATCACTTCAAGGACAGGGACGTACTGTTGTTCAATGCAGGCGCGCTGGACGACCGGTTGCGCAACGAGGACTGCCGCGCGAACGTGATCCACACCGCACCGAGCCGCGCCATCCTGGCGGACGGGCTGGCTCAGTACCTGATCTGGAAGCAGTGGCGCGACTGGTTCCTGGTGCACGGGTCCAACCCGGCGGACAAGTTGTGGGCCGATGCACTGCGCCGCGCTGCAACAAGGTTCGGCGCGAAGATCGTTGCCGAGAAGGAATACAAGGATACCGGTGCGGCGCGCCAGACCGACTCCGGTCACGCGCAGGTGCAGAAGCAGATGCCGGCCTTCACCCAGGACGGCGGCGACTATGATGTGCTGGTGGCGGCCGACGAGAGCGAGGTCTTCGCCACCTATCTGCCCTATCGTACATGGCAGCCGCGGCCCGTGGCAGGCTCTGCCGGGCTGGTTCCGCAGAGCTGGCATCCCTCGTTCGAGGGCTGGGGTGCAGCACAGATCCAGAACCGGTTCGAAAAGGCAGCCGGCAGGCGCATGACGGGGCTGGACATGCAGGCATGGACGGCAGTCCGCATGGTCGGCGAGGCCGCTACCAGAACGAAATCAACGGAACCGGGGAAAATCGAGGCGTTCATCAAGGACAAGGAGTTCGCGATCGCTGCGTTCAAGGGACAGCGCGTAACCCTGCGCGACTGGAACTGGCAATTGCGCCAGCCGGTGTTGCTGGCCGACGGGCGCAACGTGGTGTCGGTGTCGCCGCAGGAGGGGTTCCTGCATCAGTTTTCCGAGCTGGATACCCTGGGCTACGACCGGCCTGAATCAGGCTGCAAGCTGGATTGACGTCAAACGGAGCGAGTATCCCATGAGACTATCAGCACTGACCCTTTTGACTGGCCTGTCGATCGCCGCCATGGCAGCGCCTGCGATGGCGAGCCTCGCCTATGTGTCCAACGAGAAGGGCAACTCGATCACGGTGATCGACATCAACACCATGGAAGTGGTGAAGACCATCGAGACCGGCAACCGGCCACGCGGCATCACCATGAGCCACGACGGCAAGCTGATCTATCTGTGCGCCAGCGACGACGACACCATCGAGGTAATCGATGCGCAGACGCACCAGATCGTTGGCACGCTGCCGTCGGGACCCGATCCGGAGCTGTTCGTGCTGGCGCCCGACGGCAAGCGGCTCTACGTGGCCAACGAGGACGACAACCTGGTGACTGTCATCAACCTCGAGGACAACTCGGTGGTGAACGAGATTCCGGTTGGCGTGGAGCCGGAGGGCATGGGCGTGTCGCCGGACGGCAAGACGGTGGTGAACACGTCCGAGACCACCAACATGGCCCACTTCATCGACACGGAAACTTTCGAGATTACCCACAACGTTCTGGTGGATTCGCGCCCGCGCTTTGCCGAGTACAAGTCGGATGGGTCGGAAGTCTGGGTGTCGGCAGAAATCGGTGGAACCGTGAGCGTCATCGACGAGAAGACGCGCGAAATCACCCACAAGATCTCGTTCGAGATACCCGGCGTGGTGGCCGAGGCGATCCAGCCCGTTGGCGTGCGCATCACCAGGGACGGCAAGAAGGCGTTCGTTGCGCTCGGGCCGTCGAACCGTGTGGCGATGATCAACGCCGAGACCTACGAGGTCGAGAAATACATCCTGGTGGGACAGCGCGTGTGGCAGCTCGCCTTCACGCCGGACGAGAAGTACATCATCTCGACCAACGGCAACTCGAACGACGTAACCTTCATCGAGGTCGAGAGCGGCAAGGCGGTGAAGTCGGTACCCACGGGGCAGCTGCCGTGGGGCGTCGTGGTGGCGCCGGACTGAGCCTGACCCCGCCAGCCGCAAACCCAAAAGACAATCAAAGCAGGAGGAATGCCCATGCACTGGAAAACCCTTGGAATTGCAACCGTCCTGGCCGCAAGCGTGGCCGCGGCGCCGGTGTTTGCTGACGACGATGACGATGCGAAGCGCACCCGGGCGAGCCAGAACGTGCCTGAGTTGAAGCTCGGCAAGGAAGGCGACCAGTTCTTTGTCAATCAGAAGGATTTCGAGCTGATTTCCGCGCAAGGCTACCGCTGGAAGATCAGCGCGGCGGGCGAACTGGAGTACAAGTTCAAGACCGACCTGTGGCGCGACGTGTGGGTGAACCAGATCGTGATCTCCGATCTGGAAGTGCACATGGCGGGTGCGCCGGCCTGGCTGGAGTTCGACGACGAGGGGACAATCCAGGTGCAGTTCAACACGGTTCGTCCCGGTGTCTACAAATGGTGGGTGGAAGGCCTCGAGGATCGTGGTATGACCGGAACGATAACGGTCAAATAGTCCACCCTCGCACATGCTGCCCGCCCTCAAGATCACCCACGTGTCGCACAGTTTCGGACAGCGCAAGGCGCTGGACGACGTCGACCTGACGGTGCAGCGCGGACAGTACTGCGCCCTGCTTGGCCTGAACGGGGCGGGCAAGACTACGTTGTTCTCGCTGATCACCCGGCTCTACGACAACGTCAGCGGGTCGATCGAGGTGATGGGCCACGACGTGCGCCGCGCGCCCACCAAGGCGTTGCAACACCTGGGCGTGGTGTTCCAGAACCGCACCGTCGATACTGATCTCACGGTGATGCAGAACCTCACCTACCACGCAGCGCTGCAGGGCATGCCCGCCTCGCTGGGCAGGCAACGGGCGTTGGAAGAGCTGGAGCGCATCGGACTGGGCGACAGGGCTCACGAGAAGGTGCGCAATCTCTCCGGCGGGCAGGCGCGTCGCGTCGAAATTGCGCGGGCGCTGGTGCATCGGCCAAGCCTGCTCCTGCTCGACGAACCGACGATCGGCCTCGATGTGGGGTCTCGGCTCGATATCCAGAACCACGTGCGCCGTCTGATGAAGGAAGATGGCCTCGGCGTACTCTGGGCCACGCACCTGATGGACGAGGTTGGCAAGGACGACTCGGTCGTGGTGCTGCACAAGGGCAAGGTGCTGGCATCGGGTCTGACGAAAGACGTCATCAGGCAGGCCGGTGCGAAGGACGTTACGCAAGCCTTCACCAACCTGACCGGTGAGAAGGTGAAGGAGGTGGCGGCATGAATGCGCCGGCATTTTCCGATCCTGTGACACGCCGTTTCGGCGTGGCCGACTACATGCGTTGCATGACCGGCATCGTCTGGCGCGAGGGCCTGCGCTTCATCCAGCAGCGCGGCCGCTTCATTGCCGCACTGATCCGGCCGCTGGTATGGCTGTTCATTTTCGCCGCCGGGTTCCGCTCGGTGCTGGGCGTGTCGATCATTCCGCCTTATTCGACCTACGTCCTGTACGAGGTCTACATCACGCCAGGCCTGATCGGCATGATCCAGCTGTTCAACGGCATGCAGTCGTCGCTGACCATGGTCTACGACCGCGAGGTGGGCACCATGCGCTCGCTCTTGGTCAGCCCGTTCCCGCGCTGGTTCCTTCTCACGTCCAAGCTGATCGGCGGCGTCGCAGTGTCGATCCTGCAGGTCTACGTGTTCCTGTTGATCGCCTGGTTCTGGGAGGTGCAGCCGCCGATTGCCGGTTACTTCGCGGTGCTGCCGGCGCTGATCCTGTCTGGCCTGATGCTGGGCAGCCTGGGATTGATGCTGTCCTCTGTCATCAAGCAGCTCGAGAACTTCGCCGGGGTGATGAACTTCGTGATCTTCCCGATGTTTTTCCTGTCGTCGGCGCTGTACCCGTTGTGGCGCATGAAGGAGGCGAGCCCCTTCCTGCACATGATCTGCCAGTTCAATCCTTTCACGTACGCGGTCGAACTGATCCGGTTCGCCCTCTACCTCGAGGTGGAGTGGTTCTCGCTGGCGGTCTCGCTGGCCTGCACGGCAGTGTTCCTTGCGCTGGCGGTGTACGCCTACAATCCATCCAAGGGGCTGATCGCGCGCCGCGGTGGCCCGGGAGGAGCTGCATGAAAAAGCTGATGAGTTGCGCGCTGACTGGCGTGATTGCCTGCATGTGTGCCGCCGGAAGTGCAGTGGCATACGAGCCGAAAAAGGACTGGCCGTGCGTCCAGGTGAAGGTGCCTGACCTCAGCCCGGGCATGATGTGGACCGGGCCGGTGCTGGAGGGAACCCATGCCGACTACAAGGCAAGCCCTGCCGCCATGCAGATGGCGCGCAAGCTGGTGGTGCGGCGCTACACGGACGAGCAGGTGGCGGGCTTCGTTAAGGAGTATGCCGACAGCCTCGATCCGGCCAGCAAGGAAGTCGAACTGACGCGCCTGTTCGCTGCAGCCTTCGATCTCATCTCGACAGAGCGCAAGCAGGTGATTGCGGCGATCGAGCGGTTCACCCGGCGCCAGCGGCAGATGGCGGATTCGGTGCGCAAGATCCGCGAGGAACTGGATGAATCCCTGAGGATTGCGGATCCGGACGAGCAGCAGATGGTGGCCCGGCGCGAGATCGAGGAGAGGCTTGCCTGGCAGACCCGCATTTTCGATGATCGCGAAAAGTCGACCAAGTATGTCTGCGAGGTTCCGACGCTGCTTGAACAGCGCCTGTTCCAGATCGGGCGCGACGTTGCTGAACACCTGCCGCAGAACTAGCGGCTACTTTGCCGCCGGGAACGTCGGCTTTACGGTTTCAATCGGGTAGTCCTGGAAAGCCCAGCCGTCTGTGCCGTCGGGGTACCAGCTCACGTCGGTATAGCCGTATTCAAGCGCGCGCTTTGCTGCATTCCACGACATCCAGCAGTCCTGCAGGCAGTAGAACAGAACCGGCTTGGCCTTGCTGCCGCCGGTGAGGCGGTCAAGCTCGGCCTTGAAGAAGGCGTGCATGTCCGGGTGCAGTTTTCCATAGCCGACATTGGGCAGCCAGGTTGCGCCCTTGATGGTATCGCGCGGCTTGTCGCGCCAGATGACATTGGCCGGCAGAGTGGGGGGCCTGGGCGCCTGGGGCAATACGTCGATGAAAACGGTGGCGCCGTCCTGCCACAGCTGGTGAGCCGTTTCGGTGTCGACCACCTTCGCGCCGGACAGCGTTTCAGGCACCGGCGAGCGGAAATGGTCCATGCGGTAGTCGGCAGGTTCGTCAACCTTGCCGTCCGCCGCCGAGACCGTGCTTGTGACCATTCCAAACCCGGCAATTGCAGCCACCACTGCAGCGCAGGCCAGGGCCGGCCAGCGGCTTCGGGGCCGATATGCGCGCGAGGCCGTCATTGCGTTATCGGCTGATCCTTCTCGTCTACGATGGGAACGCCGGCCTCCAGAAGGATGGCGTTGATTTCCTGCTGATTGGCCTTGATCAGGTCATTGAGCTGGTGCTTCCACTCGGGCTCGTTGGGGCGCAGACCCATGGTGATGCGGTAGGACATCTTCGGCCCCTTCGTCTCGTGGTTGAGGGGCTTCATGACCAGGTCGGGATATTTTTCCTTGATGATCGGCCCGGCGATCGGGCCCCACAGCAGGCCAAGGTCGATTTCGCCGCTGTTCACCTGCTCGAGCATGCGGTCGGCGGGAGACTCATAACGGCGGTCCACGGTCAGCGGAAACGGCACGGCTTGTGCGATCAGGCCGTTCAGCGCCAGCACGCTTGCCGGCGGGGTGCCGGCGGTAACGCCAATCCGCTTGCCCTTGAGCTTTGGATCATCGAGCGAGATGACGTCATCCAGTTCGCCGCCCTTCTTGTGGAACATCACGTAGATGGAGCGGTAATAGTGGTTGGTGTTCTGGACCAGTTCGTGGCCCTGGGCGAAGCCGATGATGAGGTCGCACTTCTTCAGGTTGAGCGTCTGGCGCACGAATCCGGTTGCCTGTGGAAACCATTCGTAGACGACCGGTATGTTCAGCTTTTCGCCGAGCAGGGCTGCGATCCTGTTCTCGAAACCCTGCCGCTTCTCGTTCGACATCGGCATGTTGGCCGGGTCTGCGCACACCCGCAGCGAGGAGCGGTTGACCAGATCCGATGTCTGTGCGGCAGCTGGCAGCGTGCCGGAAAGGCCAAGCGCTGCAACCACAAGGGCGGTTTGCAGCGCCTGTGCCTTCGCACGGCTGAACGGTTTACCTGCACGCACTTTCGGCTTCCTTTGCACCTTCAGGCTTGTCTGCACGCTTTTCCGGACGGCCGCGGCCCAGTTCACCGGAAGCACGTGCGCGAAGGTATGCGTAGATGTCTTCCACATAGCAGGCGATGTTCATGTTGTCGCCAAAGGCCGGCATGACGCTTTCGGAGCCGTCGGCCTTGTGCACCTTTCGCCCACTCATGATGGTTTCTGCAAACTGGTCATAGGTGAGTGTCTTGACCGAGTCAGCCAGGGCAGGGGCGTAGGTGGAACCCAGGCCGTCGGGGCCGTGACAGACGTGGCATTCGGAGTGATAGCGGCGAAAGCCGTTGTAGGTGTACCAGTCGACAGTGCCGTCTTCCTGGACGTTGTAGGTGATGACGTCGTTCTCATCCAGCCACTTGCCATCTTCCTCGCGCTTTGCGGCCGAAGCCTGCAGGCTGGCAAGTGTAAGTCCGGCCGCAGTGACGGCAGCCACAAGAATCATTCCCCGTCGCATGGTTTCCTCGTTTGTCGCACGCACCGGTTCGCCCGGCGTCGCCTGTTCGTGGTCTTGATGAGATGAGAAGCCCGGCGGCATGCAAGGCGCGCGCCGGGCTTCCCGTTTTTTGGGCTGATCGCCGAACTGCCTTAGTTGGGCAGTGCGAAGACGGTCAGCTGGCCACCCAGACGGGTGTAGTTCTTAAGGCCGGCATAGCCGCCCACAGCGCCGAGACCGGCTTGCGGATCGGTCAGGCCAGCTGCCAGGCCGATGCCTGCCCAGCCGCCGATGCCCGAGAGAATGCCGACATACTGCTTGCCGCCATGCTCGTAGGTCATCACGTTGCCGATGATGCCCGACGGGGTCTTGAACTTGTACAGTTCGTCGCCCGTGTTGGCGTCAATGGCCTTCAGGTAGCCTTCCAGCGTGCCATAGAAGACGACGTCGCCAGCGGTGGCGAGAGCGCCCGACCACACCGAGAACTGCTCAGGCTTCGACCACAGGATCTTGCCTTCGCCGGCATCCCAGGCAATGAAGTTGCCCATGCCGCCATGGCTGTTCGGCGCCGGGTACATCGACAGGGTAGCGCCCACATAGGGCTGGCCTGCGGTGTAGCTGACGCGGAACGGTTCATAGTCCATGCAGACGTGGTTGGTCGGCACGTAGAACACCTTGGTCTTGGGCGAGAAGGCAGCAGGCTGCTGGTCCTTCGTGCCGAGAGCCGCCGGGCAGATGCCCTTGGTGTTCACGTCTTCGCCGTTCTGTGCGGTGGAGAATTCCTTCACCACCTGCGGACGGCCTGTCTTCATGTCGACGTGCGTGGCCCAGTTGACGACCGGGTCATACTTTTCGGCAACGAGAAGTTCGCCGGTAACGCGGTCCATGGTGTAGCCAAAGCCGTTGCGGTCGAAGTGGACCAGGGCCTTGCGCTCTTCACCCTTGACCGGGATGTCGGCGAGGATCATCTCGTTGATGCCGTCGTAGTCCCACTCGTCGTGCGGGGTCATCTGGTAGACCCACTTGGCCATGCCGGTGTCCACGTCGCGGGCGAAGATGGTCATCGACCAGCGGTTGTCGCCCGGGCGCTGCACCGGGTTCCAGGTCGAGGGGTTGCCCGAGCCGTAGTACATCAGGTTGGTTTCAGGGTCGTAGGAGTACCAGCCCCAGGTGGCGCCGCCACCGATCTTCCACTGGTCGCCTTCCCAGGTGTTGGTGCCGGAGTCCGGGCCGACAGGCTGGCCAAGGTGAGTGGTCTTTTCGGGGTCGAGCAGCGTGTCGCTGTCAGGGCCCATGGAGTAGGCGCGCCAGGCAAGCGAGCCGTCCTTCATGTTGTAGGCCGTGACGTGGCCGCGCACGCCGAACTCACCACCGGAGATGCCGACGATAACCTTGTCCTTCACCGGAAGCACGGTTGCGGTGTTGGTTTCACCCTTCGAGGGATCGCCGTTGACCACCGACCACTTCACTTCACCGGTATTGGCGTCGAGCGCCACGACGGTGGTGTCAGCCTGGTGCAGGAAGATCATGCCGTCAGCGTATGCCAGGCCACGGTTGACCGTGTCGCAGCACATCACCGGAATGACGTTGGGATCCTGCTTGGGCTCGTAGGTCCACTTGATCGCGCCGTCGTTGGCGAGGTCGAGGGCATACACGTTGTTCGGGAACGGCGTGTGCACGTACATGGTGTCGCCGATCACCAGTGGCGAACCTTCGTGACCACGCAGAACGCCGGTCGAGAACGTCCAGGCAACCTGCAGATCCTTGACGTTGTCCTTGTTGATCTGATCCAGCGCCGAATAACGCTGGTTTGCATAGTCGCCAGTCTGGATCGCCCAGTTCTTGGCGTCCTTGGTGGCATTCATGACGCTTTCGTTGGCTTGCAGGCCGGTGCTGGCCACAACCATTGAAAACGCTGCCACGCCCATAAGGAGATGTTTCCGCATTCTCGCACTTTCCTCCGTTTATAGGTCCCACACCAATGCGTCAGGAGCGGGCCATCCTTGTGTGGCGGGAGGGAAAGCGTGCGAACACCGTGCAGCCCTCCTAACCCGTCATTAGTGCTTCCGGTGTCCGCTTGCCGCGGACTTTGTGTCCGGATAGCGGGATTATAAGAGTATAATTAGAGGCCCGACGCAAGGGGCAAATAAGGTTTCATTGTTCCGTTATGCAGGATAGAGTGGGCAGGTCCAAGTTTTAAGGTAGTGACCGGGTCCCGATCTGGCGATGTTGCACCTGCGAAAAAGCAGTGTACTGACTCTTTAGCATTGAATATAGGCAAATAAAATGCGCTGTTTCCCGCCGAAACTGACAGGCAAGGGTCCAATGCAGGGCTTGCTAGCCTCTGGTCTCAACTTTATTCAATTATCGCTCGCGTTCCGGGAGTCTATTCCATGAGGCGGACAGAAAGGCCACAATGATCCACAAGGCAGTTGAACACTGGCAGTTCAGTCCTGATGGCAGCGGCATTTCCGGACAATTTTTCCGGAACGCGGAATTCAAGCTGCGATGGCGCCTCGCCGCGCCTGCGTTTCTGGCATTCCTCGTGACGATCACGATGCTATGCGTTCAGGGTGAAAATGCGGCAGCGGCGCCAGAAACGGCGGAGGTTGTCGAGATTGCGCCTGGAGTCTTCGTCCACCAGGGCCGTCACGAGGTGTTCTCGCAGGACAATCATGGCGATATCTCGAATGCAGGATTCGTGATTGGAGGCGAGGCCGTGGCGGTCATCGACACCGGCGGAAGCGTTGGCACCGGCAGGGCAATTCTGGCCGCAATCCGCGAAAGGACGCCGCTGCCCGTCAGGTACGTCATCAACACCCACATGCATCCTGACCATGTGTTCGGCAATGCTGCATTCAAGGATGCTGGCGTAGAATTCGTGGGCCATCACAAGTTGGGGCGTGCGCTGGCAGCCCGGCGCCAGGACTATCTCACCAACAATGCCCGCCTGCTTGGCGAGGCCTTCGAGGGCGTGGAGATCATCGCGCCCGGCATGGAGGTTGAAGACCGGATGGAACTGGACCTCGGCGGGCGGACGCTTGTGCTGCAAGCGCGGCCCACGGCCCATACCGACAACGACCTGACGGTTCTCGACCCCGCGACCGGCACCATGTTCATGGGAGACCTGCTGTTTTCCGGTCACGTGCCGGTGGTCGACGGGTCGATCAAGGGCTGGCTTGCATTGATGGAGGAAATGGCGGGCGAACCGGCGGAGCGCGTCGTGCCTGGCCACGGACCTGCGACAATGCCCTGGCCAGAGGCGATGGCGGACCAGCGGCGCTATCTGGAGGCGCTGGCGTCTGATGTGCGGCGGCTGATTGCGGAAGGCCTGCCGATCTCGAAGGCGGCTGCGGAGGCCGGGCAGTCCGAGCGGGGCAGGTGGGAGCTGTTCGACGAGTTCAATGCGCGCTCCGCGACGGCGGCTTTTGCGGAACTCGAATGGGAGTAAGAGCAGCTGTTTCAAGCGTTGCGCCAGATTAGAAAAAGATAAGATTTGGACCCTCGTTCCGGATTCGCTATCTTTGATCCGCCTGACGGGATTAACCCGCCAGAGCGCCAAATGTGGAGGACTTCATCATGAAGAAAGTTTGGTCCAAGCCGGCTATGTGCCAGGTGGAAGCCGGGTTCGAAATCTCCCGCTACCTGCCGGCAGAAGTCAGCAAGTAACTCCAGCGAAACCATCCAGGACCTCTTGACGGGGCATTGGATGGTTTCAGCTGACCAGTACGAACGCGCGCGTCCGCGGCCAGCGGGTCGCGCGTTTGTTTTGAGGCACGCAAGGTGCCGGGTTGTGCAGTTTGGTTGAACGCCAGTGAAAGTCAGGATCATCGGATCAGCGGCCGGCGGTGGCTTTCCGCAGTGGAATTGCAACTATCATCTGAGCCGGAAAGCGCGCACGGGCGAGGGCGGGGTGGAGCCTCGTACCCAGTCTTCCATTGCCGCCAGTTCTGACGGCGAGAACTGGGTTCTGTTCAACGCTTCTCCTGACATCCGGGAACAGATCGCCAGGAACCCGGTCCTTCAGCCACGCGCCGATGGAGCATTGCGCAACTCGCCCATCAAGGCCGTCGTGCTGACCAATGCCGATGTGGACCACATCGCCGGCCTTCTGACGCTTCGCGAGAAGCAGCCGTTCAATCTCTACGCTTCCCGCCGGATTCTCGACGTGCTCGCCAACAATCCGGTGTTCAACGTGCTCGATGCAGACCTTGTGAAGCGGATCGAACTGCCGCTCGGCGGCGTCACGCAGATCGAGGGGCCGGACG
Source organism: uncultured Anderseniella sp. (assembly GCA_964648175.1). Taxonomy (GTDB): domain Bacteria; phylum Pseudomonadota; class Alphaproteobacteria; order Rhizobiales; family Aestuariivirgaceae; genus Anderseniella. The sequence goes on along the minus strand of CAZYKZ010000006.1, from coordinate 9,408 downwards.
GGCCGCTGGGCATCGAGGTCGAGACCTATGTGGTGCCGGGCAAGATTGCGCTGTTCCTTGAAGACGGTTCGGACCCGGTAAATTTCGGCTCGGAACAGGGCGACACGATCGGCGTGCGCATCGGCGAGCCGGGAGCCGCAGCTGACCGGCAAGTGCATTACATTCCCGGCTGCGCGCGGGTAACGGATGGCTTGCGCGAGCGCGTGTCCGGCGCTGGGTGCCTGCTGTTCGACGGTACCGTGTTCACAGACAGCGAGATGCCGGATGCCGGCATCGGCACCAAGACGGGCCAGCGCATGGGCCACATTGCCATGACCGGCAATGACGGATCGATGGCAGCATGGGCGCAAGCCTCCATTGGCCGGCGCATCTATGTGCACATCAACAATACCAACCCGGTGCTGGACCCGGCGTCGGACCAGCGCAAGACAGCCGAGGCTGCGGGCTGGGAAATAGGCCGCGACGGACAGGAGATCGAGTTATGAGCGTGGTGTACCGCGACATCCCGAAGGAAGGCCTCTCCCGCAAGGAGTTCGAGGAAGAGCTGCACAAGATCGGCGAGGAGCGCTACCACGACAAGCATCCGTTCCATCACATGCTGCACGGCGGCAAGTGCAACAAGGGCCAGGTGCAGGCCTGGGTGCTGAACCGCTACTGCTATCAGTCGGCCATTCCGCGCAAGGACGCCAACATTCTTGCCAAGACCACCGACCGCGAACTGCGCCGCGAATGGCGTCACCGGATCGAGGACCACGACGGCAGCGAAAGTGCGCCGGGCGGAATCGAGCGCTGGATGGTGCTGGCGGAGGGCGTCGGCCTTGACCGCGATTACGTCATGTCGACCAAGGGCGCGCTGCCGGCAACGCGCTTTGCCTGCGAAGCGTATGTCAACTTCACCCGCAACATGCCGCTGCTCGACGCCATCGCCTCGTCGCTGACCGAACTGTTCGCGCCGAAGATCCACAAGGAGCGCATTGCTGGCCTGCTCGAGAACTACGACTTCGCCAACGAGCAGACGCTGTCCTATTTCAAGAAGCGGCTGGACGAGGCGCCGCGCGACGTAAAGTTCGGGCTTGAGTACGTGCTGCGCGAGGCTGACAACGGCGAGAAGCAGCGCCGGGTCATGGATGCCGTGTTCTTCAAGACGGACATGCTGTGGGCCCAGCTCGATGCGCTCTACTTCGCCTATGTGGAGCCGGGCTTCATTCCGCCCGGCGCCTTCGTGCCCGACGACCGGAAGTAGGCCATGACGATCACCACCACCCGCAAGCGGCTTATCGTCAGCGACGGGACGAAGCCCCGGCTGCCGTCGCACGTGAGGCTTCAGCACGACAAGGTGCGCGGGGCATGGGCGCTGCTGTCGCCGGAAAAGGTGATGTGGCCCGACGAGATCAGCCTCGACATCCTGCGCCGCTGCGATGGAACGGCGACTGCTGGGGAGATCGTGACGGCGCTTGCGGCCGACTATGATGCGGAGCCGGAGATGGTTCGCACTGACGTGATGGAGTTCCTGCAAACCTGGGCGGACAGGAGGCTTGTAACGGCATGAGCGCACCCGGCTATCCGATCGGCATACTGGCCGAACTGACGCATCGCTGCCCGCTGCAGTGTCCGTACTGCTCAAACCCGGCCAAGCTGCTGAAGGCGAACACGGAGCTGGACACTGAAACATGGCTGCGCGTGTTCAACGAGGCAGCGGACCTCGGCATCCTGCAGGTGCACCTGTCGGGCGGCGAACCGACGCTGCGGCCTGACCTTGAGGACATCGTCCAGGCATTGGCGGCGCGCGGGGTCTATACCAACCTGATCACCGCCGGCGTCAACGTGAAGCCAGAGCGCATTGCCGCGCTCAAGGAGTGCGGCCTCGACCATGTGCAGTTGTCGGTTCAGGGCGCAACGCCGGAAGTGACCGAACTGATCGGCAACATGAAGGGCGCGCACGAGAAGAAGCTGGAGACGGCGCGCGCGGTGCGCGAGGCTGGCTTGCCGCTGACGCTCAATGCGCCCATCCACCGGCACAACATTCATCAGGTCGAGGACTTCATCAACCTGGCGCTGGAGCTTGATGCCGACCGGCTGGAGATCGCCAACGTGCAGTACTACGGCTGGGCGCTGATCAACCGCACTCAGCTGATGCCGGCGTGGGACGACGTGATGGCCCAGGTCGACCTGGTCGAAGCTGCGCGCGAGCAATTGCGCGGCAAGCTGCTGATCGACTTCGTGACGCCCGACTATTATGCGAAGTTCCCCAAGCCGTGCATGGGCGGATGGGCGAGGGATGCCTTCATGATCACGCCCGACGGAACCGCAATGCCGTGCCATGCGGCGCATACGATTCCGCATCTGGTCTTCGACAACGTCAAGGACAAGCACCTTGCGGAAATCTGGGATTCCTCGCCTGCCTTCGAGGCCTATCGCGGTACGGACTGGATGAAGGAGCCGTGCCGGTCTTGCGACCGCCGGGAGCAGGACTATGGCGGCTGCCGTTGCCAGGCGATGGCGATAGCCGGCGATGCCGCGGCAACCGATCCGGCGTGCTCGCTGTCTCCGCTGCATGAAACAATGCTGAAGATCGCCGGGCAGACCCAGGAAACGCAAGCGCCGGCAGATGAGTTCACCTACCGGCGCATCGGCGCGAACGCCTGATCATGCGGGTCAGCTGCCCGGGTTGAGGGGCAGCTTGTGAGTGAACACCGTATCGTCGGTGTCCTTCGCGGTGACCGTCAATTCGGTGGCGCCGTTGGCGAGGTAGTCAAAGGCGATGGACGGGTTCTCCGCCAGCGAAATGCCGGCTTCCACGGTGGCCAGCGCCTGGGCGCCCTGCACCATCTCGATCTTGTCCACGTAACGCGGCAGGATGTACTGCAGCGTGATCTGGTCCATCTGCAGACCCGTCAGGTTGGGGTGGCGGATGTCGAGCCGGGCGCGATGATGCTGCGCGCCAAGTGAGGTAACGGCCAAAGGCGACGGCGCCGGTGTCAGTGTCATGTTGCCCAGCGTGGCTGTGGCTTCTTCCATGCTGGTCACGGGCGGCGATGCACAAGCGCCAAGCCCCAGCGTCTTTACGTAGCCTTCGCTCATGTAGAGCTTGCCGTCATCCGCCTCGACCACGGCACGCACCGGGGATGGGCCGTCGAAGCGCATGTTGGCTGACACCCACAGATCGGACCGCTTCTGGGCCGGCTCGATCTTGAGCGATACGGGCATCGGGTTTTCGTCGATGATGATGGTGACGGCCTTCACCGACGCGCCACCCGGAAGCTTCGCCTGCACCGAAATCGGCACCTGCCGGTCGTCGCTGGCGCGGTAGGGAACCTCCAGCTTCACGACCGAATCGTCAGTGGCAATCTGGCGCTCACCGTAGACGGTGGGCTTCAATTCGGCCCAGGTCATTTCTCCCGCAAGTGCCGGAGTGGTGGCGAGTGCGCTGAGCGCAATGGCGGCAAGAAAACCACAAAATGGCTTGATATTCATCGTCGGGCATTTCCTCATGGTCGGCGCGTAAGCGGGCTTCAAGCCACGATGCCGTTGTTGTCCAACGGTCATTCTGTCCGTTATGTGGAACATAACAGCCGGTTTGACAAATCGTCAATGTGGAACAAGTGTCCGCATTGTGGACTGTTTGACGGACGTGAACCTGAAAGGCTGATTTGCCATGCGGCTGGTGGACATGACTTGGATGGAGGTCGAGGAACGGCTCAAGTCGGACCGCTCGATCATCATGCCGATCGGGTCAGTGGAGCAGCACGGACCACTGGGGCTTATCGGTACCGATGCGATGTGCGCCGAGGCGGTTGCCGGGCGTGCCGGCGAGGCGGGTGGATTTCTGGTCGGCCCGGTGTTGTCCATCGGCATGGCGCAGTCTCACCTGGCGTTTCCCGGCACGATTTCGCTGAAACCCTCCACGCTGATTGCGGTCGTGAAGGACGTGGTGTCGTCGCTGTCGAAGGCAGGCTTCGAGCACATCCTGTTTCTCAACGGGCACGGCGGCAACATTGCAACGGTGTCAACCGCGTTCTCCGAGATCAATGCCGAGCGCTCGGGTGAGGCGTCGCCGCCATCCTTGAACATTGGCTTGCGCAGCTGGTTCGACCTTCCCGGCATCCGGGACCTGTTGCGGCAGATGTATCCGTCGGGCCATGGCTCCCATGCCACGCCGTCGGAAATCGCCATCACCCAGCATATCTACCCGCACACCATAAAGCAGGCCGCGCAGACCCCGCAGGTGGCGCCGGATGGCGGCTTCTCCGACGCGCATGACTTCCGCCGGCGATATCCGGACGGGCGCAAGGGTGCGGACTCGAGTCTGGCAAGGCCCGAAGACGGGGAACGCTTGCTCGAAGCGGCAGCGAAGGCGCTGGTGAACGAGTTCGACCGTTTCCGGCAAGGCTGACGGCTTCACTCCTTGGGCGGCAGCAGTCCCTGAGGTGCATCGAGGAAGCGGATGATGCCCTGCTTCACCGGCACCTCGGCGGATTCGTTCACCTTTACGGTCTGTGCGGCCGGGTCTATCTCGACGATCTGGGCAATGTTGCGCTTGATCTTCCGCCCGGACTGGATGGCGATCTCGTGCAACTTGGTGGAATAGGGCAGTTCGTAGGCGCGCGGACGCGACTGGCTGGTGGCGCCTTCATCCAGGTCTCGCGCCCACAGGTATATGTTGTTTGGCTCCGACACCTCGACTGCCAGCAGGTAGAGGCGCGATGGCAGCCGGTCGGTGTTGAGCGGCCAGCCCTGCAGGCCGGGCAGCGACTTGTAGGTGATGACCATGAACAGGCAGGCAAGCGCGGTCACGCCCGCCTTTATGACGGGGTGCCAGCGCGAGTAGAGGTGCAGGCTCGCAAGGATGATCGCGACCAGCACGTAGGCCCCGATCAGGCCGCCTATGCCAAGTTCAAACATGCCGGATTACCCTTTCCCTCATCTTCCTCATCAGAACTGGACCAGCTTCTTCTCGAGCCGGTTGATGCGCCCGATGCTGCCGTCTCGCTGCACGGTGAAGCGCAGTGCCGTGCGCTCCTCGCCCTTGCGGCGCATCTCGAACGTTTCGTTGAAGGCGACCGTATAGACCGGGTTTACCCGTGCCACGCGCACGGTAACCGGTACGGGGCCGCCTGCTGATTCTTCGTAGTAATGCAGGTTCACTACGTACTCGCCCGGCACCTGGCCGCGTATGGTCGCGACTTCCTGGTTGAGCGGATTCTCGACCGTCTGACCGTCTATCTGGATGGTGTCGTTCAGCATGCCGCGATCATCCCGGTCGAGGTGGACAAGGCCTGCAGAGCGGTTGCGGAACCAGGTCACGTTGCCTTGCGGATCCTCGATCCAGGTGTCGATGTCTTCCTTGCTGCCATCGGGCCAGGTGACGACGATCAGATATTGGGCGTCGAGCACCACCTTGCCGGTGTCCTTGGCGGGGCTGATGAAGATGACCGCGATGAAGAACAGGAACACGAAGCCGATCAGCGTGTTGAACAACAGGTCGGTGAAGGCGTCGGCGGCCTGCCTGCCGGTGTTGCGTCCGCCCGATGCGCCAAGCTGAATGGTCATGGGGCGCTTGCCCTGTCGCGGATGCGCACGAGAAGCGCGATCAGTTCTTCGGTGCCCCGTCCCAGCACCATGTATTGCGCGCCCAGCGCCATCGCCGTTACCAGGCCGGCCAGCGTGGTGTAGAGCGCGGTGCCCATGCCGCCCGACATCGAGATCAGGAGCGTCTGGATATTCTCCGGCGTCGGCGCCGGGCCGGACGACAGCGAGCCAAGGATCAGGATGAAGCCGATGATGGTGCCGATCAGGCCAAGCCGGATCAGTATGTCGACCAGGTACCAGCCGACATCGACCGCTGCGCGCAGCCGGTCCGCATAGATTTCCAGCACCAGCGGCTGTTCACCGGGGCGCGTCGCAGCGCCGTCGCGGGAGGCCATGACATCTGCCACGAAGCCGCGCACGAACTGGGCCGGGGTGGTGAAGTCGTTGTCGGGCAGTTCGTCTGCAGGGGTGGCCGTGGCCTCGCCCCTTTGAGAAGGCGCGGACAGCCAGTCAGTAGCGGCGCGGATCTGGCGCGATATGCGCACGATGTGCCAGGCCGCATGGGCGGTTGCAGCCAGGAACAGGCCGCCGATCAGGATGCTCAGGCGGCTTTCGTCAGCCTCGATCACCTGCGCGAAATAGCCGTGGTCCTGGGCAATGTAGGACGCGACGGCTGCAATGCCTGCCAGCAGTATCCAGGCCTGCAGGAAGATCTGGTTTCGAGCCCGTCCGGTCATGGCCTACTTGAAACCCTCCGGGCGCAGTGCTTCGCGGTCGGCATACAGTTCCTTGGACAGTTGCATCTGCGACGGGGTGAGAGTGAGGCTGCCAGCCATCCAGGACATGTAGATTTCCGCAATCTCCTTGCCGTTCGAGCGGGCATGGCGCTGCCATGCCCAGGCGCGCAGCAGGTCGCTTTTCACGCCTCTGCCATAGCGGTACATCATCGCGACGTTGATCTGCGCATCTGCCCAGTTGTTGAGGGCTGCGCGCAGGTACCACTTGAAGGCCTCATCCATGTCGGCCTTCACACCCATGCCGAGATAGTAGAGATTGCCCAGCTGGTTCTGGGACCATGGATCGCCGTCCTCGGCCGGTTTCTTCAGCTTAGAGAACGCCAGCTCATAGCGGCCGGACTGGATGTCTTGCGCCACTGGCGCTGCGTCGCGCGCGGTCTTGATCCAGGCTGCTGAACCGGCGGCCAGAATGACCACACCCAATGCCAGCCAGGCCAGCCGTGCCATGGACCTGCCGGCTGGTGAAGGTGTTTGTACAACCGAACTCAAGGCCGGTTCCCTCCCGTTTTTGATTTCAGTATGCGCCAACCGGCCAGCGCCGGGCAATTCAAATTACCCGGATTTCGGGAAATTTGTCCGGTTTTTCCTCTGTCCTGAAAACAGGTGCGGGCGGCGGCTCGACTGCTTCTGACTGCTCCCTTGCGTTCCGGTCATATTGGCGCAATTATGGGACTGTCTGCGAATTAACAGTTGTCATCCGGAGGCCCGGTGTCCACAGTGCGTGGCTATCCTTGCATCGCGACCGATGGCGCAGCTCTAGAAACCATATCTACAATTCCAAAGAACGATTGAACGGAGGGAACATCCATGAAGACGAGGGCTGCGGTCGCATTCGAGGCCGGCAAACCGCTGGAGATTGTCGAGGTCGATCTTGAAGGACCGAAGGCCGGGGAGGTCATGGTCGAGATCAAGGCGACCGGTATCTGCCACACGGATGAATTCACGCTGTCGGGCGCTGACCCGGAAGGTCTGTTCCCGGCGATCCTTGGCCATGAGGGCGCCGGCGTGGTGGTCGAGGTCGGGCCGGGCGTCACCTCGGTGAAGCCGGGCGACCATGTCATTCCGCTGTATACTCCGGAATGCCGCCAGTGCCCGTCGTGCCTGTCGCGCAAGACCAACCTGTGCACCGCCATCCGCGCCACGCAGGGGCAAGGCCTGATGCCGGACGGCACCTCGCGCTTCTCCTACAAGGGGCAGAAGGTGTTCCACTACATGGGCTGCTCGACGTTCGCCAACCACACCGTCCTGCCGGAAATCGCGGTGGCCAAGGTCGATGCCAGCGCGCCGTTCGACAAGATCTGCTACATCGGCTGCGGCGTGACCACGGGCGTGGGCGCGGTGTTCAACACGGCCAAGGTGAACCAGGGCGCAACCGCTGCCGTGTTCGGCCTCGGCGGTATCGGCCTCAACGTGATCCAGGGCCTGAAGCTTGCCGGCGCCGACATGATCATCGGCGTGGACATCAACGACAGCAAGGAAGAATGGGGCCGCAAGTTCGGCATGACCCACTTCGTCAACCCGACCAAGGTGGGCGACGTGGTGCAGGAAATCGTCAACATGACGAAGCGCGGGGCCGACCAGATCGGCGGCGCGGATTATACGTTCGACTGCACCGGCAACGTGAAGGTGATGCGCCAGGCGCTTGAGTGCTCGCACCGCGGCTGGGGCGAGTCGATCATCATCGGCGTGGCCGGCGCAGGCCAGGAGATCGCAACGCGTCCGTTCCAGCTGGTGACGGGCCGCGTGTGGAAGGGCACCGCCTTTGGCGGAGCTCGCGGGCGCACCGATGTGCCGCGCATCGTCGACTGGTACATGGACGGCAAGATCCAGATCGATCCGATGATCACCCACATCCTCAAGCTCGAGGACATCAACAAGGGCTTCGACCTGATGCATGCGGGCGAGTCGATCCGCGCCGTGGTCGTCTATTGACGGCCATTTATGTCGATGCAGATGCCTGCCCGGTGCGGGCAGAAACGATCCGCGTGGCCCAGCGCCACGCGGTTCGCGTTTTCATCGTCAGCAATGGCGGCATAAGACCTGACCCCGATCCGCTGGTGAGCACCGTCGTGGTGGATGGCGGGCCGGACGTCGCCGACAAGTGGATCGCCGAGCGGGCGGGCAAGGGCGACATCTGCATCACCGGCGACATTCCGCTGGCGGCGCGCTGCATCGAGGCTGGCGCGCGCGTGCTCAAGCACAATGGCGATGTGCTGGACTCAGCCAACATCGGTCAGGTGCTTGCGATGCGCGACCTGATGGCGGACCTGCGTGCGGCAAATCCGTTGAACCAGGGCGGCGGCGGCAAGCCGTTCTCGCAGAAGGACAGGTCGCGCTTTCTCGACGTGCTGGAGCGCGAGGTCCGCCGCGCGAAGGGTTGACTTGAGATGTTTAGCTTGGTGAGCATCTTTCTCATCGGGGATGATAGCGGATGAGAACCGAACTTAAAGCTTGGGAACCTTGGCATGATGCTCTCGCTGCATACCAAGAGCTGTACAGACATGAATCCCCGGGAGAGTTCAAGCATTGGCGAATATATTGGCTCGCTGGAATTACCGCTTTGCGTGCTATTGGGCATGTTCTGCAAAATGTAGATGCCAAAAACTCTTCATTGCACAAGCAGTTGAACAGAGATTTATGGAACTGGCTCAGTCGAGCACAAGAGCCAATTTTTGTTGAGTTCATTAAGGGAGAGCGGGACAGCCTCCTGAAGACCTATCAGACAGGTGTCATTCCTTCCCGCCATACCGTTGCTGGTTGGCAGGATCGGGGCTTGGCATACGAAGAGATCGTTAGTCGGAACGGCGAGTTCGTTTCATTGAATTGGACAGAGGAAGGTGATTGCGCCCTAAGGCTCTTTTGGATTGCGTTGCAATGGTGGGAATATCGGCTAAGAGCTTACGAACAGGCACTGATTGAAAATGATAACGCGGCATTTCGATCAGGAGATCGTCGGATTTGGGAACTTGCGACTGCAAACTTTAAAGAGCGCGAGTTGCAGAGTTACACGTACTAACTAGCTCGTGACCACCCGCTCGCGCCACCAGACATAAAGTCCGGCGCCGACGATGATGGCGATTCC
>CAZYKZ010000005.1:0-39393 GCA_964648175.1 uncultured Anderseniella sp. | reverse complement strand
TCGATGATCGGCGCCGGCGGGCTCGGTTACGAAGTGCTGACGGCGCTGCGGCGGCTGGATATCGGCACCGGCGTTGAGGCCGGCTTTGCCATCGTTGCTCTCGCGGTTGCGCTCGACCGGCTGTCCCAGGCGCTGGCCAGGCGCGTGTCGTCGCACCAGCATGTAGAAGCTGCATCTGACGGGTTCCTGGCCCGCCATCCCTACACTGTTGCAGCCATTGCGGTGGTGATCCTGACCGGTCTGCTGGGGCTGGCCTTGCCGGCATTGCAGTCGTTTCCCGAGGCGCTGCTGCTGACCACCGGTGACTTCTGGAACGAGACGGTGAAGTGGATCAACGTCAACTATTTCGACCAGCTTGAGGCTGTGAAGAACGCATTGCTTCTCAACCTGATGATCCCGTTGAAGAGGTTCCTGACTGACCTGCCGTGGGCGGGCGTCGTCGGCCTCGTCACGCTGGCGGGCTGGTCGCTTGGCGGCTGGCGCCTGGCGCTGCTGACGGGCGTGCTGTCGTATCTCATTGCAGCCACGGGCCAGTGGGAAAAGGCGATGATCACCGTCTACTTATGCGGCATATCGGTGGTGCTGGCCTGCCTGATCGGCATTCCGGTGGGCATGTACACCGCCTCCAACAAGCGGCTGTGGACGTGGGTCGAGGCGGTCATCGACACGCTGCAGACCTTGCCGTCGTTCGTCTACCTGATGCCTGCGGTGATGCTGTTCCGGGTGGGGGACTTCACCGCCATGCTGGCAATCGTCGCGTACGCGGTGTCGCCGGTGATCCGCTATACGGCGCTCGGCCTGCAGCGGGTGCCCGAAAGCCTCATCGAGGCAGGCCGGGCCAATGGCTGCACCGACTGGCAGCTGATGACCAAGATCCGGCTCAAGCTGGCGCTGCCGGAGATCATGCTCGGCATCAACCAGACCGTCATGCTGGCGCTGTCGATGCTGGTCATCACGGCGCTGGTCGGCACGCGCGACCTGGGGCAGGAAGTCTACATTGCGCTGACCAAGGCCGATACGGGCCGCGGCCTCGTGGCGGGTCTCGCGGTGGCCTTCATCGCCATCATCGCCGACCGGCTCATCACGGCCGGTTCAAGGCGCCTGCGCGCCCGGCTTGGCCTGTCAAACCAGGAGGCAACGGCATGACAAGCGCACGCGACCGCATTGCCGGGCTGGACATCTGGACCGGCCCGGTCGAGATCGAACCGCTCAAGGGCGGGCTGTCGAACGAAAGCTATACGGTGACCAGCGGGGTGGAGAGGTTCGTCGTCCGGTTCGGCAGCGACTATCCGTTCCATCACGTCTCACGCGAGCGCGAACTGATGACGGCGCGCGCTGCCCATGCTGCGGGCTTCGCGCCGGAAGTGGTGCATGCGGAACCCGGCATGATGGTGTCGCGCTTCATCAACGGCACGACCTATGGCGAGGCGGAGGTCCGCGACAACCTTGCGGAGATCGCCCGGCTGATGCGGCGGTTTCACATTGCCATGCCGGCTCATGTCTCGGGGCCGGGTTTCATTTTCTGGGTGTTCCACGTCATCCGCGATTATGGCCACACGCTGGTGGCAGGCAACAGCCGGATGGCGGGGGAGGTGCCGGGCTATGTGGAACTGGCGGCGAAGCTTGAAGCGGTGCAGGAGCCATTGCCCATCGTGTTCGGGCACCATGACCTTTTGCCGGCAAACTTCATCCACGACGGCAGCAGGCTCTGGCTGATCGACTTCGAGTATGCCGGCTTCGGCACGGCGATGTTCGACCTTGCCGGCATTGCCTCCAATGCCGGTTTCGATGCAGCGCAGGCTGATGAACTGCTTGGAGTCTATTTCGACGCCGCGCCGTCTGACGCACTGCGCCAGTCGCATGCCGCCATGCAGTGCGCCTCGCTTCTGCGCGAAGCCATGTGGAGCATGGTGTCGGAGCTTTATCTCAATGCCCCCGGCGTCGATTACGAGGCCTACACGGCGGAGAACCTGGACCGTCTGGCGGCCAGCCTCGATGCCTATCAAAGCACTTATGGAAAGGTGTGACCGGCGATGACTGAACTCCCCGGCAAGGCACAGATCGTCGTCATCGGCGGCGGCATCATCGGTTGTTCGACAGCCTATCACCTGGCGCGCGACCACAAGGCGGACGTGCTTCTGCTGGAGCAGGGCAAGCTGACCAGGGGGTCGACCTGGCATGCGGCAGGCCTCGTCGGCCAGCTTCGCTCGTCGGCTTCCATCACGCAGGTGCTGAAGTACTCGGTCGATCTGTACAAGCGGCTCAAGGACGAGACCGGGCTCGAAACCGGCTGGAAGATGACCGGGTGCCTGCGCCTTGCGTGCAATGACGACCGCTGGACCGAGTACAAGCGGCTGGCCACCACGGCGCGCAGTTTCGGCATGGAGATGCATCTGCTCTCTCCGGAGGAGGTGAAGAAGATGTGGCCGCTGATGGAGACGGGCGACCTTGTCGGCGCAAGTTACCTGCCGACTGATGGCCAGGCGAGCCCGTCGGACATCACCCAGTCACTGGCAAAAGGCGCGCGGATGCACGGCGCGAAGCTGGTCGAGGGCGTGCGGGTGACCGGCTTCCGCATGGACGGTGACCGTATCACCCATGTCGAGACGGACCACGGCGTTATCGCGTGCGAAAAGGTGGTGAACTGTGCCGGCCAGTGGGCGCGGCAGGTGGGCGTGATGGCCGGCATCAACGTGCCGCTGCAACCGGTCAAGCACCAGTACATCATCACCGAGAAGGTCGAGGGCCTGAGCGCGGACGCCGCCACCATCCGCGACCCGGACCGGCGCACCTACTTCAAGGAGGAGGTGGGCGGTCTCGTCATGGGTGGCTATGAGCCGGACCCGATTGCCTGGACGACGGGCGACGTGCCGGACGACTTCCAGTTCCAGCTGTTCGATGATGACTGGGACCACTTCGAGCAGCACCTGTCGCAGGCCATTGCCCGCGTACCGGCGCTGGCCGATACCGGCGTCAAGCAGATGATCAACGGCCCGGAAAGCTTCACGCCGGACGGCAATTTCATCCTCGGCGTGGCGCCGGAATGCTCCAACATGTATGTCGGCGCGGGCTTCAACGCGTTTGGCATCGCATCGGGCGGCGGGGCAGGTTGGGTGTTGGCCGAGTGGGTCAACTCCGGCGAGGCGCCGATGGACCTGTGGGTGGTGGACATCCTGCGCTTTTCCGGCCTGCACAAGGACCGCGACTGGGTGTGCCAGCGCACGCTGGAGGCCTATGGCAAGCACTACACGATCGGCTTCCCGCACGAGGAGTACACCTCGGGCCGGCCGCGCATCGTCTCTCCGCTATATGACCGGCTCAAGGGCCGGCGTGCGGTGTTCGGCTCGAAGCTTGGCTGGGAACGGCCCAACTGGTTCGCGCCAGAAGGGATGGAGCCGCGCGACGAATATTCGATGGGCCGGCAGAACTGGTTCGATGCGGTGGGCGATGAACACAAGGCGGTGCGCGAAGCCGCAGGCGTGTTCGACCAGTCGTCGTTCGCCAAGTATGAGCTTTCCGGTCCAGGTGCTGCGCAGGCGCTGGACTGGATCTGCGCCAACCACGTGACGAAGGATCCGGGCCGGCTGACCTATACCCAGATGCTCAATTCGCGCGGCGGCATCGAGTGCGACCTCACCGTGGCGCGGCTGGCGGACGACCTGTTTTACATCGTCACCGGCACGGGCTTCCGCACCCATGATGCCGCCTGGATCCGTTCGCACATACCGCAAGGCTGCAAGGCACACCTGACCGACGTTACCGAGGACTGGGGTACGCTGTCGCTGATGGGGCCGAAGTCGCGTCACATCCTTTCCGCCGTGACTGATGCAGACGTCAGCAATGCCGCATTCCCGTTCGGCCACGTACGCGAGATCGCCATTGCCGGGCACCGGGTGCGGGCGCTGCGGGTAACGTATGTGGGGGAACTGGGCTGGGAACTGCACATGCCGATTGCCGGAGCCGGAGAGGTGTTCGATGCGCTGATGGCTGCCGGCGAACCGCTGGGGCTGAAGCCAACCGGATACCGGGCCATCGAGAGCCTGCGGCTGGAAAAGGGCTACCGGGCCTGGGGCTCGGACATCACGCCGAACGACTCGCCGTTCGAGGCCGGGCTCGGCTGGGCCGTGAAGCTCCGGCACAACATGGACTTCATGGGCCGCGCCGCTGCCGAGCGTGCAGCCTCGATGCCGCTGAAGAAGCGCATGGCGGGCTTCACCGTGGAGGACCCCGGCATCACGCTGCTGGGCCGCGAGACCATCCTTCGCGACGGCGAGTTTGCCGGCTACCTGTCATCGGGAGGTTTCGGCTACACCATCGGCAAGCCGGTCGGCTATGGCTACCTGCGCCGCGCGGACGGGGTCAGCGAGGACTGGATCGCGGCGGGTGCTTATGAACTGGTCGTGGCCGGTGAGCGCATTCCGGCGAGGGTCCATCTTGCTCCGCTGCATGACCCGGAAGGCGCAAGGGTGAAGGCCTGAGGCTCGGCGCCCGGTCGAGGGCGCCTTCAGGCCATGCCGTTTTCCTCGAGCACCTTTCGCGCCACCCGGAAGCATTCGAGCGACTGCGGCACGCCGCAGTAGATGCCGACCACGTGGATGATGGCGCGGATTTCTTCCTTGCTGACGCCGTTGTTCAGCGCGCCGCGGCAGTGGATTTCCCATTCGTGCATCTTGCCGAGTGCGCCGATCATGGCGAGGTTCATCATCGAGCGGGTCTTGGCATCGATGACTTCATCCCCCCAGCCGAAGCCCCAGCACCATGCGGTCATGGCTTCCTGGAAGGGCCGGGTAAAATCATCGGCAGCGGCGAGATTTTTCTCGACATATTCCGCGCCCAGCGTCGCCTTGCGCTTGGCAAGGCCCTTTTCGAACAGCTTGTCGTCCATTGTCGGTCTCCTTGATCATGAAGGTTCGATGAGCGTCCGGATATCCATCGGCTCGTCCAGACTTGCGCGCAGCAGGGCTGTTGCCTTGCGCGGATTGCCGCCACAAGCTGCGTACTTGAAGGCGATCTCGTTGCCGGACAACAGCCGGCCGGGACCGCCCCTGGCGAGCGCCACCGTCTGCGTCAGCACTCGTCCATCGTCAAGCGTGACTGTTACCGTGTCGGGTGCATCGGGGCTCATGTCGCCAGTATTCGCCGGCAGTTCGTAGGCATCGACATCAACCATCGCCATCAATTGGCGCACATCGCTGCGGTTCAGTGCTGCAGGTTCAAATGCGGCCACGCCGACGTCGCCATCCGCCAGCGCCACGGCAACGCAATAGGCAGTCGAGAAGCGGGCCTCGTGAGCATTGCCAGGCTTCCTGAAGCCCGCAACCCGGTAATAGGGTTCGGGCATCCTGATCGTGATGCGCTGGATCGCTCCGGCATCAAAGCCGTCCATGGCTGCGATTTTTGCTGCCGCTTCGATGGGTCGAATGGTGTAGCCGCAGCTGGGCGACGGTTTCACGAACGGCGGATGATCTGAAATCGAGGGCAGCCCGCTGGCTTTGACCTCGCCCCATCCCGGCGAGAGGGCGGTGCCAAACAGGGCGGCAAAGCCATATTCTGCATCGGCGATTTCCGGGGAGGCCGTGAAGCCCGCCTGCGCCAGCAGGGCCGCCTCAACGCCGCTGCGGGCGGACAGACCGGCATGCAGCGCCTTGGTGTCGGTGCCGAATTGGGTCTTGAGTCCCGCGGACTGCGTCATCGCGATCGACAGGGCGGTCACCGTTTCTGCCTGGCCAAGGTCCAGCAACCGGGCGGCGGCCATGGCTGCACCGGGACGCGCCAGCGTCGAGGTGGAATGCCAGCCGGCCATGTAGTGGCTGTAACCAAGTACCTTGCCCAGTGTCAGGATGACCTCGTATCCGGCGATGTATGCGGCAAGCAGGTCGCGCAACGGTATCCCGGCCCGCTTACTGGCCAGGGCCAGCAACGCCGGGACAAGGACCGCGCTGGGGTGTGTTGAAGCGGGTTCTTCATAGTCGTCAAAGTCGTGGGCATGGGCTGCCACGCCCAGCTTGAGCGCCATCGTGCCAAGGCCGGCTTCACCGCTTGCCGCGAGCATGGCGTCCAGCTTTGACAGTTGCCCACTGTTGCGGCCGGCAACTATGCAGGCGGCGGTATCGAGCAGCGCATGGCGGGCCAGGGTCAGCGCTTCGGAACCGGGCTGGCGTGCGCGCAGGCTTGCAACCATCCACGCCAGTGCAGGTTGTTGTTCGCCCATCAAATACGTCCCGAATCCATCGCCGCATGCCCCTTGCAAGGTGCCGTCACTTCACACCATGGCTGAGGATTGGCGCAAGTGCCCGGCCGGCAAAGCCAGTATGTTTTCAGGAAGCCCTTGTTGTTCTGGGATCACCAGCTTGGCGTAAAGATCTTGTAGATCATGGCCGCGATCTCGCCCTCGAGCGGGAACGACAGCATGCCCATGACCGAATAGCCCAGTAGCCAGGGCATCAGATAGAAGCGGATCATGTAAAAGAACCACGCCACGTAGAGCGGCACCAGCTGCGGTACGAGAAACGATGGCGTGATCGGCTTGAACAGCTTGATGACCGGATTGGTCATCTTCACGAACATCTTCATGAAGAAGAAGTTTGAGTCTTCGGCCTGGAAGAAGCCCATGGCAACGCGGCCGATCAGCGTCCACATGACGAGCCCGAGGGCGTAGTCGATGGCGATGACCCACCAGGGGTGAATTGCGATCAGGTGTTCCATGGCGCGCTACTAAACCCGGATTGTGCGGTTTGGCAATCAAAAGGGCGGAGCCGTGAAGCTCCGCCCTCAGTCATTGCGTCAATGGCGCTTAGTGCGAGCCAAGGATGGTCTTGCCACTCGGCACGCGAACCTCGTCCACCATGTCCTGGATTTCCTTGGACGGTGCCGGGGTCAGCAGGGTGACCACCACCATTGCGATCAGGCTGGCAGCCATGCCGACGATGCCGAAGCGCAGGTGATCGAGCTCCAGCCACGGCGTCATGCCGGCTGCGAACACCATGTACAGGTACCAGGAGCCCACGCCGAAGCCGGCGATCATGCCGGCAATGGCGCCAGCTGCGTTGGCACGCTTCCACCACACGCCAAGCACCAGCGGGAAGAACAGGCCGGAGTTGGCGAAGCAGAAGGCCCAAGCCACCGCACCCAGGATACCGGTGAGCTTCAGCGATGCTATGAACGCAGCAGCAGCACCGATTACCAGCAGCAGGATGCGGGCAACGACAAGGCGCTTCTTGGAGTCAGCCTTCGGGTCGATGATCTTGTAGTAAAGGTCATGCGACAGGGCGTTGGCGATGGCCAGCAGGAGACCGTCAGCGGTCGACATGGCGGCGGCAAGGCCACCGGCAGCCACGAGGCCGGAGATCACGTAGGGCAGGCCTGCGATTTCCGGGGTGGCGAGCACGACGATGTCGGGACGCATGAAGAACTCGTTGAGCTGGACGATACCGTCACCGTTCTGGTCGGCCACGGCGAGCATGCCCACCGACGACCAGTGCTTGATCCACTCCAGGTTCTGGACTTCCTCGATCGACTTGCCGATCACCGCCGTGGCGTAGTTCGGGTCGAGCAGCTGGATCTTCGTCAGCGTGGCAAGCACCGGCGCCGAGAAGTACAGCAGGAAGATGAAGAACAGCGACCAGCCCACCGACCGGCGTGCAGAGCGCACGGACGGCGTGGTGAAGTAGCGCATCAGGATGTGTGGCAGCGAGGCCGTACCGGTCATCATGGCGATGGCCAGCGTGACCATCTTCCATTCACCGCCTGCAGGAGCGTTCTGGGGCGTGGTCAGCACCGACACACCGGCAATCGCTTCCTTGGCCTTTTCCAGTCCGAACTGGGCTTCCAGCTCGGCGATACGCTGGACCGCTTCACCGTACGAGAAGTGCGGAATGATGCCGAAGCCCTGCTTGCTGGACATCCACAGGATCGGGACCAGGTAGGCGATGATCAGCACGATGTACTGGGCCACCTGGGTCCAGGTCACGCCGCGCATGCCACCCAGCATCGAGCACACGAAGATGCCGGCCAGGCCGAGCCATACTCCCAGCTCGAACGGAACGCCCAGGGTCTGGGCGGCGATCGTGCCGGTGGCGTTGATCTGGGCGGTCACGTAGGTGAACGACGCCACCACCAGAATGACCACGGCGCAGAAGCGGGCAAGGTTGCCGCCATAACGGGTGCCGATGAAGTCTGGCACCGTGTAGCAGCCGAACTTGCGCAGGTAAGGCGCCATCAGCGAGTTCACCAGCACGTAGCCACCGGTCCAGCCGACGATGAACCCGAGATACGGGTAACCGCCGAAGTAGATGCCGCCGGCAAGCGCCACGAACGAGGCGCCCGACATCCAGTCGGCTGCCGTGGCCATGCCGTTGTAGAGCGCCGGAACCTCGCGGCCCGCGACGTAGTACGCGTCCACCTGGGTGGTGCGCGACAGGAAGCCGATGAGGGCATAGATCGCGATGGTGAACAGGAGGAAGCCGATGCCGATGCCCTCGTACCCCAAGCCAGCCTTCTCGAGCAGTGCCATGATTGCGAAGAACACCAGGAAGCCCCCGGTGTACATCGCGTATATCTTGCCAAGATTGTCGACAAAATTGGCAGACTTCTTTGTTTCAGTAGCCATTTTCCGTGCCCCTATTATTCTTCGCCGAGGCCAAATTCATCGTCGATGGCATCCTGGCGCCAGTTCTGGACCCAGATCAGCACGACGAATGCGATCAGTGAGCCCTGAACGCACATGTAATAGCCCAGCGGGAAGCCGAGGAACGACATGGAGTTCAAGCTAGTAGCCATGTACGGCAGGATGATTGCGAAAAGCGCCCACAGGGCCAGCACCACATAGGTGAGGTTGCGCGTTTTCTCCCAGTGCCGCTGTCTGGCTTGTGCAGTGGTGTCAGACATGATTATTTCCCTCCTAGTGGGTGACGAAATCGTCACACACACTTCGATGTTGCCTCGTCTTGCTGCGAATGTGCAACGTAAACTAAAGGTTAAGAACTTTTGGTCTGCCGACTTCGCCGCCACTGGGAATGGGCAAAACCACAGAATCTTCACGTTTTGCGCGGGAGAAAGCCTTAATTGCTCGGCGATTTGATCAAGAAGACGTTATCCACAGGCCAGATGGTCATTTCGGCCCTCACGTTCCGTCGTGCAGGTGGTCCGATAGAATCGCTGGATGCGCTGGAAGAGTTCGTCTCGACGCGCGCTGCGTTCGTGACCCAGAAGAAGTTGTACGGTTACCTCAAGACCCGCATGGGTACGCAGTGGCCTACGGTGTTTGCCGACGATGTATACCGGCAGTCGATCAATATCGCTGCAGCGCAGATTTTTGCCGCCAGCCTGTCCGACCTGACCATTCACACGGTAGCAACCGCGCTGAAGGACGCTGCCGTTTCGGACGAGACAAAGACCGCCATCGCGCGCCGGGTGTACGGCCATGGCCTCGCCGAGAACGAGGAAGTGAATGCGGCGCACGGGCTGGACTCAAGCCAGGCGCGGGTGGAATTCGACCAGCGGCTCGAAGGGACCGACTGGAATTTCGGAGCGCTGATGGCGGAAAATTTCAACCGCAGCCCCGTTGCCCTGCTGAAATGGTCGCCGATTGCCAACGAACTCAAGCAGTTCGATGGCGAAATCGTCGAGAACTCGATGAAGTTTGCGTGGATCGAGGTGCGCCGGGAGCTTGCAGTCCGCCTCGATGCGCCCGCCATCGTCCGCGAGGTGCTGAGGCCTTCCACCAGCAGTTGATCTTTCGCAAGGCCCTGCAAGACCGGAACGGGTATCAGTGACCGATCATCCAGGGCTGCCGATGGAGGGGCTTCAGGCAAATGTCGTTCACCGTGCAAAGAACGGGCCTGTCAGGCCTGCCGCTGGCCATGGTACCGGCTGTCGTGATGGACACGGAGACAACGGGTCTCAAGGTCGGCGAGGACAGGGTCATCGAGATCGGCGCCATCCGCATCATTGATGGCATGGCGGTGCGCGAGGATGATTTCTCCCGGCTGATCAACCCGCAGGTGCCGATCCCGGCCGCCTCCACGGCCATCCACACCATTACCGATGACGACGTTGCGGGCGCCGAGCCGTTCAAGCCGGTCATGGCGGCCTTCTCCAAATGGTGCGGCAACTCGGTGGTGCTTGGCTATTCCATCGGCTTCGACCTCGGCATCCTCAAGGCTGAGCACGAACGCCACGGCTTGAAGTGGAATGCGCCGCGCAGCCTCGATGTGCGCCACCTGGTGCAATTGCTGGCGCCGGAACTGCCCGACCAGTCGCTCGACATGGCGGCCGGCTGGCTGGGCGTCGAGATTGGTGAGCGTCACCGGGCCGTGGCGGACGCAGAGCTTACCTTGCAGGTTTTCCAGCGGCTCATTCCGAAGCTCAAGCACAAGGGCATCGTGACGCTGTCGCAGGCGGAGCGGGCCTGCCTCTTGCTTGGCTCACGGCTGACGGCCGAAGCGCAGGCCGGCTGGCACGACGTGGTGCGCGCCGACCGGACCAGGCCGGCTGCGGTAAGCGAGTACATGCGCATCGACAGCTACCCCTACCGGCACCGGGTGCGCGAGGTGATGCATGCCAGTCCACAGATCGTCGAGCCGGGCATGACGGTGTCAGCCGCGCTGGCGCAGATGATGGCGCGGCAGACGAGTTCGGTGTTCGTGAAGCCGGTCGAGCCGGGTGGCGCGCACGGCATCCTGACCGAGCGGGACGTGCTGCGCGGCGTCAATGCCCAGGGCGCCGGCGCCCTGTCGAAGCCTGTCGGCTCGCTGGCCAAGTTTCCGCTGGTGTCGATCAAGCAGGACGAGTTCGTCTACCGGGCCGTCACCACCATGACCGGCGGCGGATTCCGGCATCTGGGCGTTGTCGACGAGGCCGGTGTGCTGACCGGCGCGCTCAGTGCCCGTGACCTGCTCAAGCAGCGTGCGGGAGGAGCTGCCCTGCTGGGTGACAGCATCGACCAGGCCAGGACGCCTGCGGAACTTGGGCGGGTCTGGGCTGGCCTGACGACCGTTGTGCGCGGGCTGGTGTCGGAGGACGTCGATTCACGCGACATCGCATCGGTGGTGTCGCGCGAATTGCGGGCGCTGACAGCGCGGGCCTGCGTGCTGGCCGAGGAACAGATGCAGAGGCAGGGCAAGGGCGTGCCGCCGCAGCGGTACGCCATGTTCGTGCTCGGTTCGGGCGGGCGCGGCGAAAGCCTGCTGGCGATGGACCAGGACAACGCCATCGTCTACGAGGAGGGCGAGGAAGGCGATCCTGTCGACACGTGGTTTGCCCAGCTTGGCCAGATCGTTGCCGACACGCTCAACGACGCCGGGGTGAGCTATTGCAAGGGCAACATCATGGCGTCGCACCCGGCATGGCGGAAGGACGTGGCGCGCTGGCGGGACACGGTGTCGGAATGGCTGACCAAGTCGCGGCCCGACGACATCCTCGACTCCGACATCTTCTTCGATGCGGTCGGCGTGCATGGCGACGAGGCCATGGTGAAGGAGCTGGTGAGCGATGCGATCACGGCGGCGGGCACGGCACGTGATTTCCTGCGCGCCATGGGATTGAGGACGGGCGACTTCGAGTCGCCAGTCGGCTGGCTCGGGCGGTTCAAGCTCGATGACGGGCGCATCGACCTCAAGAAGTGCGGGCTGCTGCCGCTGTTCTCCTGCGCTCGCGTGATGGCGCTTCGTCACGGCTTCATGGTGCGCTCGACGCCGGGCCGGCTTGCTGCGGCGCGCGACCTGGGCGTGGAGGGGATGCACATTGCCGACGATCTGATCGAGGCGCACAGGGTGATCCTCGACCTGATCCTGCGCCAGCAGCTGCGCGACATCGAAGCGGGATTGAAGCTTGGCAACAAGGTCGACCCCAAGCAGCTGGACAGCTTCAACCTGCAACAGATGCGTTGGGCCATCGATCAGGTTCCGAAGGTCCGCGACGTGCTTGGGCTGCCGACGTTCAGCGGCTAAGCAAAGCGCTTTCAGGACGGCAGGGTGATGACGCCGATCACCGCGCCGGTCATCAGGGTGGCCAGCGTGCCGGAGACGAGTGACCTGGGGCCGAGGGCGAGGATATCGGCGCGCCGGGCCGGGCACATGGCAATGAGGCCACCGGTCATGATGCCCAGCGATCCGAAGTTGGCAAAGCCGCACAGGGCGTAGGTGAGGATGAGCCGGGTGCGGTCTGACATCGCGTCCGGCGCGGTGGCGGAAAGCTGGACGTAGGCGAGGAACTCGTTGAGCACCGTCTTGACGCCGATCAGCTGGCCGGCCTGAGCGGCTTCGTTCCACTCGATGCCGATGATCAGCGCCAGCGGGGTCGCCGCCCAGCCGAATATCTTCTCGACGCTCAAGTTCAGACCGAGCGGCGCCGTGGCAGCGCCCAACGCCATATTGGCAAGGGCAACCAGCGCGACCATGACCAGCAGCATGGCGGCGATGGAGACCAGCAGGCGCACGCCGTCCGTGGTGCCGGTGGCAATGGCGTCCATGGCGCTGCCGGTACCGGGCTGGTCCGCGATTGAGCCAGCGTCCTTTGACGGGCCTTCGTCATCGCCCCACGGCACCATCAATCTTGCCAGCAGCAAGGCGGCGGGCGCGCTCATAAGCGAGGCCACCAGCAGGTGGCCAGCCGCGCCCGGCAGGACCGGTTCCAGGAAGCTCGCATAGATTGCCATCACGGTGCCGGCGACTGTTGCCATGCCGGTGGTCATGACGGCGAACAGGCCACCGCGTGACATGTTCTCCAGGTAGGGCCTTGCAAGAAGCGGCGCCTCGACCATGCCGACGAAGATGTTGGCGGCGGCCGTGGTGCCCAGCGGGCCAGACACGCCCATGGTGCGCATGAGGAGCTTGCCCAGAAAGCCGACCACCCGCTGCATGATGCCCCAGTGATACAGAAGCCGGGAGAGCACCGAGACAATGACGACGAGCGGCAGCGCCTGCAGCGCCAGTATGAAGCCTTTCGACGGGTCGGCGACGGGGAAGGGGGCGGGGCCGCCGGCAAGGTAGCCGAACAGGAACCTCATGCCTTCGCCGGTGGCAGCCTGGAGGGCGGCCACGGCGCCGGCGAGAAGTTCGAACACGAGCGCCGCGGGCGGCACCAGGATGAAAAGACCGGCGATGAGGAATTGCAGCGCGATGCCCGTGACGGCAAAGCGGGTCACCGTGGCAAGCGGCAGGGCGCGCCGGTTTTCCGAGAGCATCCAGGCAATGAGAGGGATGACGATCAGCCCCAGCAGGCTTTGAAGCATCAGCGCCATTGCGTTCCCAGCCCCCGCACGCGGTGAATCAAGCACGTTCATTGTGGCGTGGCGCGCTCGCGCAACGCAAGCGTTGCCTAAGGGGTGATTAGGCAAGGATGGCTTTATTCGCGAAAGGAGTTTTGGCAGGCTCCGGCACAGGAGGCGGAGAACCCATGCGCGACCCAAGATATGACGTCCTGTTCGAGCCGGTGAAAATCGGCCCGCTTACGGCGAAGAACCGCTTCTACCAGGTGCCGCACTGCAATGGTGGCGGCTACCGTGACCCGTCTGCCGCCGCGGCGATGCGAGGCATCAAGGCCGAGGGCGGCTGGGGGGTGATCTTCACCGAGCAGTGCGAGATGCACCAGACCTCGGAAATTACCCCGTTCATCGAACTGCGCCTGTGGGAGGACAAGGATATTCCGGCCCTGCGCAGGATGTCGGAGGCGATGAAGACGCACGGCGCGCTGGCAGGTATCCAGCT
This sequence comes from uncultured Anderseniella sp., assembly GCA_964648175.1. GTDB lineage: Bacteria > Pseudomonadota > Alphaproteobacteria > Rhizobiales > Aestuariivirgaceae > Anderseniella. Next base: position 25,687 of record CAZYKZ010000005.1, on the reverse strand, counting down.
TGCCTATTCGGGCGTGAACGGCCCCAACTTCTACACCCGCGAGGTGCCGCTGGCGCCCACCGCGCTGCCAATCCGCACTTTCACCAATGATCCGGTCAGTGCGCGGGCCCTGACCACGAAGGAGATCGGCGACCTGCGCCGCTGGTTCGTCAACGCGGCGAAGCGGTCGAAGGCGGCAGGCTTCGACCTGATCTGCCTGTACGGCGCGCATGGCTTCGGCATCTTTCAACACTTCCTCAGCCGCGCCACCAACCAGCGCAGCGACGAGTATGGCGGCAGTCTGGAAAACCGCTCGAGATTCGTGCGCGAGGTGGTGGCCGACATGCGCGATGCGGTAGGCGACACGATGGGCATCACGCTGCGGGTGAGCCTTGACGAAACCATCGGCGAGCTTGGCTTCAGCAATGCAGAGGTCCGCGATTTCATCGAGATGAACCGGGACCTGCCGGACCTGTGGGACCTGGCGCATGGCACCTGGGAGGACTGTTCCGGCACCTCGCGTTTCAAGGAGGAAGCCGCGCAGGCAGAACTGGTCAGGGGCATTCGCGAGCTGTCATCCAGACCGGTGGTCGGCGTCGGGCGGTTCACCTCGCCGGACGTGATGGTGAAGCAGATCAAGACCGGCGTGCTGGACCTCATTGGCTGCGCGCGGCCCTCGATTGCAGATCCGTTCCTGCCGAAGAAGGTGGAGGAGGGCCGCATCGAGGACATTCGCGAGTGCATCGGCTGCAATATCTGCGTGACCGGCGACATGACAATGTCGATCTCGCGCTGCACGCAGAACCCCACCTTCATGGAGGAGTGGCGCAAGGGTTGGCATCCGGAGGCGATGAACGCGAAGGGTGCAAGCTCGAACGTGCTGGTGGTGGGCGCAGGACCGGCGGGCCTCGAGGCCGCCTGGGCGCTGGCGCGGCGCGGCTATGACGTGGCGATAGCCGAAGCTTCCGGAGAACTTGGCGGACGGGTAGCGCGCGAGTGCCGGTTGCCGGGCCTGAGCGCGTGGGGCCGGGTGCGGGATTATCGCGAGTACCAGCTGAAGCAGCGCGGCAACGTGGAAATCTATCTTGAAAGCAAGCTCGACGCGCAGCAGGTGCTGGAATTCGGCTTCGAGAATGTCGCCATAGCCACCGGCGCGAAATGGCGGCGCGATGGCGTAGCCCGCCAGCACGTGGTGCCGATGCCGATTGCCGACGGCGCCAAAGTCTACACGCCCGACGACCTGATGGCGGGCAATGTGCCCGGCGGCAAGGTGATCGTGTTCGACGACGATCATTACTACATGGGCGGCGTGCTGGCTGAACTGCTGACGAGCAAGGGCGCGCAGGTAACGCTTATCACGCCGTCGGCTTACGTCTCCGACTGGATGCGCAACAGCCTCGACCAGGGCTTCGTGCATGCCCGGCTGGTGGAGCTTGGCGTGCAGATCGTGCTGAACCGTGGCGTTGCGGAAATAGGGCTCGGGTCAGTCACCAGCAACTGCGTGTACACCGGCCGCACGCAGGTGCATGACTGCGACGCGGTGGTGATGGTAGCCTCGCAGAAGCCGGATGACAGGCTATACCGCGACTTGCTGGTGCGCGAGGCGGACTGGGCCGATGCGGGCATCCGGTCGGTAAAGGTGTTCGGCGACGCCGAGGCGCCGGGACCGATTGCCTGGGCGACCTATGCCGGCCACCGCTATGCGCGCGAGCTGGACGAACCCGGCCGGGGCGATGCGTTGTCGTTCCGCCGTGAGATCACCGAACTTGCGGCGGACTGAGCGCGGTGACCATTCGCGCGTACGGGCTGAGCCCAACATAGATTGGCCATGTATCATCCGGTGAAAAACCGGGCGGATTGTCATGCCGGCTGTTAGCGATTTGGCTTTCGCGGCGCGAGCGTCCATGCCATTGCACCGGCCATCACAGATGCAGGAGTTGCGCCATGTTCTCGATCTTCCCGTCCGCCCGCCTTCGCCCGTCGCCGTTCTTCGACGCCACGGTGGCCGACGGCGTGACCAGCTTCACCACCTACAACCACATGCTGATGCCGACCGGCTTCGGCAAGCCGGAGGAAGAGTACTGGCGCATCATCAACGGCGTTTCCATGTGGGACGTGGCGGTGGAGCGGCAGGTGCAGCTGAAAGGCCCCGACGCCGGCAAGCTGGCGCAGATCCTTTCACCGCGCGACCTGTCCAAGTGCGTGGTTGGGCAGGGCAAGTACGTGGCGCTGTGCAATCACCACGGCGTGCTGATCAACGACCCGATTCTGCTCAAGCTCGCCGATGATCTGTACTGGTTCTCGATTGCGGACTCGAACATCTGGTTCTGGGCGCAGGCGATCGCAGCGGAGCGCGGGCTGAACGTCGAGATTTCAGAGCCGGACGTGTCGCCGCTTGCCGTGCAGGGGCCGAAGGCGGAGGCCGTGATCGCCTCGATGTTCGGCGACTGGGTGAAAGACCTGAAGTACTTCTGGTTCAAGGAGACCGAGATCGACGGCATTCCGGTGGCGGTGGCGCGGTCGGGCTGGTCGAAGCAGGGCGGCTTCGAGATCTACCTGATGGATGGCTCGAAGGGCACGCAGCTGTGGAACATGGTGAAGGAAGCCGGCAAGCCGTGGGACATCGGCCCGGGCAACCCCAATGCCTGCGAGCGGGTGGAAAGCGGGCTGCTGTCTTTCGGCGGCGACACGGACGCCCAGACCAACCCCTTCGAGGTTCGCATGGGCAAGTATGTCGACCTGAACGTGCCGGATGACGTCGTCGGCATCCAGGCGCTGAGGAAGATCAAGGCCGAAGGGCCGAAGCGTCACCAGCTTGGCGTCAAGCTTGAAGGCGACGAACCGATCATGACGGCGTTCCACTGGTTCGACATCATGCAGGGCAATACGAAGATCGGCGGCATGACCAACATCGTGTGGTCGTGGCGGCTCAAGCAGAACATCGGCTTTGCGCTTGTCTCGGTAGAGGCCAAGCCCGGTGACGCCGTCCAGGTGATCCGCGACGGCAAGCCGGTCAACGGCACCTTGTGCGAGCTGCCGTTCATCTGACCTTGCGGGCCGCGATGGCGGCCTTCATGGCCTTTGCCGCGCGGGTATAGCCGCCGTCTGCTCCGTCGATGAAGTGGACGTGCAGGCTGTGGTCCAGGTCGAACACCAGGCAGGTCATCAACGCGGCGTCCGAGCGCCAGCTGCCGAAGGCGAGATCGCCCTTGGCGGCTGCCCGGTGAAGGTAATCTTCCAGCTCGGCTGCCTGGCCGCGCGTCACGTCAATGACCAGCCGCAGCATGCCGTCGAACTTGCGAAAGTCGGTGTTGGCCTTGAGCTCACGGCGGTAGCGCACGGCGTCGTAGGTGCCGGCTTTTGACTGCTTGCGCTCGGCAACACGCTGGGCGATGCCGGTGAACAGTGTCCATGCCCAGGCGCCATAGCGGCCCAGTGTTGACCGCAAAGCGGCGCGCTCGAGCTGGAATGCCTTGGACCCCGCACTTTCCAGCTTCAGGTTGCCGTCCTGTACGGGCGCGAAACGGGTGACCGGCGCGCCGAGAATGCGCTCGAAGGCGCGGCCCACCTGGGCCGGGTTCAGCCGTGCGCCATCAGCCTGTACTATGAGCGTCAGCATGGTGCCGTTTTGCGAGGCAAGCGGTTGCCAGCGGCAGGACAGGCCGGTGAGATCGAGGGACCGGCCGCCAGTATCTTCCGGCAGTGCGAAGCCATTGCTGTCCGGTTGCTTCAACCAGTCTTCAGCCAACGCCAGCCCGCCGCCGGCAAACATCGCGAGCGAATTGCCGCCGTCGAGCTGGTACTTCTGCACCATCACGTCGCGGCCTGCCGCACGAATTGCGCTGACCGGAATGGCGGCGGCGCGAAGCTCAAGGCCAAACAGGTCAGCTGACCGGTCACGCAATGCGCCCAGCCGGGTGATGGCGGATTTGAGGGCTGCCGGGGGCACACAGACGATGCCGCCATCGCCGCCGAACATGAACGGCACGGCGATGTTCTCGCAGGCATTGAGCACGGCCACGATGGACGCCGCGCCCAGCATGTTCACGGCCTTGTAGCCGCCACTCTCGATTGCGGAGGTGCTGGAGACCACATCGGACAAGAGCACGGTCCAGTCGCCGGGAAGCGGTGCAAAACCGCTGCCTGTGGCGATGACGTCGAAATTCCCCGTGGGGGACAGTGCCTCGTAGAATGTCGTGGTTTCGGCGTGCGCCATTCGGCCTCCCCATGCCTGCAGCGGCCTGCCGGTGACAGCGGGCGTCATGCGGTACTATACATGAGCCAACCGGATTTTAGAGAGATCAAAGCGTTGAAAGTCGCCTTCTATTCGTCGATGAAGCCGCCGGACGATCCCGTGCCCTCGGGCGACCGGACCATGGCGCGCCAGCTGTTCAAGGCGCTGGAGATGGCTGGTCATGAGGTGGACCTCATCTCGCGGATGAAGTGCCGTGTGCGCTCGCCGGAGCACCTTGGCGAAGTGCGCGCCGACGCGGGCCACGAGGTGTCGCGCATTGCCGCCCTGTGGCGGGCTGAAGGTGCGCCAGACGTGGTTGTGACCTATCACGTGTATTACCGCTCGCCGGACCTGATCGGTGCCGCGCTGGCCCGCCAGTTCGGCATTCCCTATGTCACGGTCGAGGCGTCGCATGCCGGCAAGCGCAGCACTGGCGAGTGGGCAGACGCACAGGCGCTGTCGGACGCCGCGATCGCGCAGGCGGCACTCAATATCTGCTTCACTGCGCGGGATCGCGAGGGTATCGCGAAAATTGCATCGCCTGATCGCATCGCACTGCTGGCGCCGTTCGCCGATCTTGACGGGTTTGACCCGCCGCCCGTGCGGATCGGTGATGGACCGGTGGAGCTGATCACGGTGGCCATGATGCTCAAGGGAGCCAAGATGGAAAGCTGGCGGCTGCTGGCTGACGCCGTCCGGCGGCTTGAACCGCAGGGCTGGCGGCTGCTTCTGGTGGGCGACGGGCCGTTGCGCGGCGAGGTGGAAAAGCTGTTCAGTGGCGTTGAAGCAGTACGGTTTGCAGGGCAGGTGGACCGGCAGTCGGTGGCGGGGCTGCTGGCGCGCTCTGACATTTTCGTGTGGCCGGGCTGGCGCGAGGCATTTGGCCTGGCCTATCTGGAGGCGCAGGCGATGGGCTTGCCGGTGGTGGCAATGGAGTCTGGCGGCGTGGCGGACGTCGTGCGCCACGGCGAGACCGGCCTGCTCAGCCCGCAAGGCGATGCGGTGGCACTTGCCGCCTCGCTGGAGCGGTTGATCGGGGATGCGGATTTCCGCCGGCAGATGGGCGAGCAGGCCATGCAGTTCGTGCGTAGCGAGCGCAGCCTGCCGCTGGCGAGTGCTGCCCTTGATGCCTTGATCCGGAGGGCTGTGGCGTGAGTGAGAGAATGCTTGCCGCCGAGTTGGAGGCATGGGCCTCAGCGGGCCTTTCGCCCCGGCTGTGGTGGCGGGATGACGATGCCGTGGAGGTCACGCCTGCGCTTGAGCGGCTGACGCACCTGACCGGCGACGATGGAATTGCGGTGCTGCTCGCGGTCGTTCCCGCCCATGCGACGGATGCACTGGCAAACCACGTGGCGCTGTACAGGCACCTCGAACCATGCGTTCACGGCTGGTCGCACACCAACCACGAGCCGGCTGGCGTGAAGCGGGCGGAACTAGGCACCGCCCGCCCGTTGCAGGACGTGGTGGCGGACATTGCGCGCGGCGTCGAACGGCTTGAGGTATTGTTCGGCGCGCACTTGCGTCATGCTCTCGTGCCGCCATGGAACCGCATGCGCGATGATCTTGTGCCGCACCTTCCCGAAGCGGGGATAACGGCATTCTCCACCTTCACCCACAAGCTGCTCTCGCCGCGCTGCCAGGCCAATACCCATGTCGACGTGATGGACTGGGGCTCGCGCACGGGCAAGCCGGTCGATGCGGTGCTTTCGGAACTTGCGTCGGCGCTTGCCATTGCGCGCAATGGCGGCGGCTACGAGATCGGGGTACTTACCCATCACCTCGTTCACGACGGGGCCGCATGGGCGGCGTGCGAGGCGCTGGCTGCAATCGAAGGCGTCGAGTGGGTAGGATTTCCGGGTCAAACCTCAGCCCAGCACGACCACGCGCCCGGTGCCGGGAACCGGTGACTTGCGGCGGCGCAGCTTGCCCGCCGGCTGGTAACCCTGGGCCAATGCGGCATCCCAGGTTTCCTCGCTGGCGATGGCTCGGGTCTTGAGTTCCTTGTTGGCCTTTTCCAGCTTGGCGGACAGGTTCACGGCGGCGCCGATAACTGTGTATTCAAGGCGCGAGTCGTCGCCGATGGTGCCGGATACGACGGGGCCTGAGGCTACGGCCGCATTGACCTTGGCCGCAAAGGGGCCAAGCACCGGGTCGCCAGCCCATTCTCGCGTCTCGGCGAGAATCTCCTCGGCAGCGCGAATGGCATCGGCGGCGTAGGTGCCGGCGCCGCGCACGGTGCCGAACGTCGCCATGATGCCGTCGCCCATGAACTTGTCGATGGAGCCGCCGTGGCGCTGGATGATACCGACCATGCGCTTCTGGTAGGCGATCAGCAGGCTCAGCACCTCGGCCGGGTCGCGCCGGGCGGCCCAGGCTGTGAAGCCGCGCAGGTCCACATTGAGTATCGCTGCCTCGATGCGGCTGCCGCTGCCGGGGGTTGCATCTTCGCCCGCATTGCGGATCGAGTTGGCAACGTCCCGGTCGAAAAAGCGGGAGAGGTCGCGGGCGGCCTGTGCCTCCGATGTTGCGCGCACCAGCAAGCCGTTGGCGCGCACCAACGCCACACCGATGATGCCGGCCACCATGACGATGGTGATGATCTTGTCGAACTCTGCCCCGAGCAGGATCTCGTTGCCGGTGAGGTAGCTGATGTAGTCCCGTGTCACGCCCATGCCGTGGGCCGAATAGATGGCGTAGGCGACCAGCGCCATCCAGCCCGCTGCCGCAGCGATGCCGGTGAAAATGACGAAGCGGGCCTCGAAGCGCAGTGCGCGCAGGGCGATGAAGATGAAGACATAGAGCAGGGTCGGCGCTTTCAGGTAGAAGGAGGGCGGCTGGCCATACTGGATGTGGAAGCTCCAGATCAGCAGCATCAGGATGGCCACGTCGACGACGATGGAGACCAGTACCGCCCAGTCCGGCAGGCGCGCGCGCCGGGCCCACAGCAGGGCAGCCATGTTGAAGGCGAAGTAGGCGGTCAGCGCCCAGGGAACGGGGGCGAACATGGTGCCGTCGCCGGTCTTCGGCGAGAGCCAGTACAGCGCAGCCCAGATCGTCACGATGACGAGCTGGATGATCTTGATCAACACCTCGCTCGACTGGTCGTGCAACTCTATCTGGGCGCGGATGCGTGGGGATATGTCCGGTTCAGCGGGACGGCCAAGCGCTTGCCGGAGCGGATTCCGCAACCGGTCTGCCAGGACGGGATCTGGTGTCTGGTCTGTTGTCATGTTCCTGCATTATCCCCGTGTTTTTTCAATGCGTCAGGGACTATGGACTCATGCCTACTCTTTTCGTACCGTCCTTGACAGGGCTGTTCGGTTCAAACCGGATCACGGCTGGTCACGTTCAGGATGCCTTATGGTGATTGGGAACGGGGGAGCGGGGACGGTTTTGCGTTACACCAGCGGGGAACGGTGTGCGCGGGGTTGCCATGGGCGACCGGATTCGCTTGGTCCGCAAGAACAAGACCAAACTGGCGTAATGCACCGATCATGAGTCCAACCCCCGACCTCCTGCGCATCGAGGACCTCAAAATCAGTTTCCGCGTCCATTCGACGACTGTCGAGGCCGTGCGCGGGGCGAGTTTTCGCATCCGGCCCGGCAAGGTAACGGCGCTGGTTGGTGAATCCGGGTCCGGCAAGTCCGTCATTGGCCAGGCCATCATGGGCATCCTGCCCAAGGCAGGGTCGATTACCGGCGGCTCGATCACGTTCTCGGATCCGGACGCGCCAGACACACCGGTGCACATCGAACAGTTGCTGCCAAGTGGCCCGGAGATGCGGCGTCTGCGCGGCGGGCGCATCGCCATGATCTTCCAGGAGCCGATGACATCGCTGTCGCCGCTGCACACCATCGGCAACCAGATCCAGGAAGCGCTGGTCCTGCACCAGAAGGTGGAAAAGGGCGAAGCGCGGGCCAAGACCGAGGAAATGCTGGGGCTCGTCGGCTTCCCCATGCCGGAGCGCGCCTACGACATGTATTCGTTCGAGCTTTCCGGCGGGCTTCGCCAGCGCGCCATGATCGCCATGGCGCTGATCTGCCGGCCGGCTCTGCTGATCGCGGATGAGCCGACGACGGCGCTGGACGTGACCATCCAGGCGCAGATCCTGAAACTGCTCAAGGATTTGCAGGAGCGCTTCAACATGGCGATCCTGCTGATCACGCACGACCTCGGCGTGGTGGCGAACATGGCCGACGAGGTCGTGGTGATCTACCACGGACAGATCGTGGAGGCGGGCAAGGTCGAACACATCTTCCGCTCGCCGCAGCACCCCTATCTCAAGGCGCTGATGAAGGCCGTGCCGCATTTCGACATGAAGCCGGGGCAGAGGCTGCAGGCGCTGCGCGACGTAAAGGTGAATGCGCGAGAGCTGCTGATGGGCGAAGCGGGTCCTGCCAGCAGCGGGGATGCGCCGGCAAAGAAGATGGCGGCGCCGCTGCTTCAGGTGAAGAACCTGCGCAAGCGCTTCGTGACCAAGAAGTCGGGCTGGTTCAGCACGTCCGAAGAGAATGTCATCAAGGCGGTGGACGGCGTTACCTTCGATATCAGGCGCGGTGAATGCCTGGGGCTGGTGGGTGAGTCCGGCTGCGGCAAGACCACCGTGTCCAAGCTGATCATGCGAGCCCTGACACCGGATTCGGGCGACATCATCTTCAACGATCCATCCGGTTCGCCGATCGACATTGCGCGTGCCGGAGCGGGTGAGCTGAACACCTTGCGCACGAAGATACAGATGGTCTTCCAGGATCCGTTCTCGTCGCTCAATCCGCGCATGACGGTGTCCAACATCCTGACCGAGCCGATGGAGATTCACAGCATTGGCGACGCCGATTACCGGCGCAACCATGCGGCGGGGCTGATGCAGGCGGTGGGTCTCGATCCGCGTTTCCTCAGCCGTTATCCGCACTCCTTCTCCGGCGGCCAGCGCCAGCGTATCGGCATTGCGCGGGCATTGGCGCTCAACCCCAGCCTGCTGATCTGCGACGAGCCGGTGTCGGCGCTGGACGTGTCGGTTCAGGCGCAGGTTCTGAACCTGTTGAAGGATCTGCAGTCGCAGCTCGACCTGACCTACCTGTTCGTCTCGCACAACCTGGCTGTCATCGACTACATGGCCGACCGCATTGCGGTGATGTGCCAGGGCCAGATCGTCGAGCTGGCGCCGCGCAGCGTGCTGTTCCGCAAACCGATCCATCCCTATACCCGCGCGCTGCTTGCGGCTGTTCCGTTCCCGGACCTTGACCGGCCGCTGGACTATGACACCCTGAGCCTTGGCGGCGCGTCGGATGACAGCGCCTGGCCCGACGTGTTCCGGCGGGATGCAAGCACGTCGCCGCTGGTGCCGATCCAGGTGGGCGATGGACACATGGTTCTGGCCAACGAGCAGGCTTCAGTGAAGGAGGTATCGCTGTCATGAGCGGTGTTATGCGCAGGTGCCTTATGCTCGTGGCGGCGTTGTTCGGCCTGGTGCTGCAACAAGCGCCAGGTGTCGCCCAGCCCGCCTACGTCGAAACGCCGATGCTTGCGGACAAGGTGAAGGCTGGCGAGATCGACCCGGTCGAAAAGCGCCTTCCATCCCAGCCGCGGGTGATCGATCTTGAGGCGCTCGGGCGTGAGCCCGGCCAGCATGGCGGCAACATGACCATGCTCATGGCGTCGGCCAAGGACGTGCGCATCATGGTCTATTACGGCTATGCGCGGCTGGTGGGCTATGACCTGAACTATGAACTTCAGCCAGACATCCTGCTCAAGTACGAGGTTGAGGAAGGCCGGCGTTTCACCTTCTACATCCGTCCCGGACACCGCTGGTCGGACGGCTCGCCGTTCACGGCCGAGGATTTCCGCTTTGCGCTGGAAGACGTGATGCTCAACGAGAAGCTCAGCTCCGGCGGATTGCCCGCAGAGCTTCTGGTGGATGGCAAGGGGCCGGAATTTACCGTAATCGACGAGTACACCGTGCGCTATGAATGGGAGAAGCCCAATCCCAAGCTGCTGCCGGCGCTGGCGTCTCCGTTGCCGCTCTACCTGACCTATCCGTCGGCCTACATGAAGCAGTTCCATGCCAAGTACATCGGCAAGGACGAGGCGGAAGCGCTGGCCAAGGAGAAGAAGTACAAGCACTGGCGCGCCATGTTCACGCGGCTGGGGCGCCAGAACCGCCCGGAGAATCCGGACCTGCCGACGCTGGATCCTTGGCGGGTGATGACGGCGCCGCCATCTGAGCAGTTCATCTTCGAGCGCAATCCGTATTTCCACCGGGTCGATGCGCAAGGCCGCCAGTTGCCCTATGTCGACAAGGTGGTGATGAACATCTCGTCGTCGAACCTCATTCCGGCCAAGACCGGGGCAGGCGAAAGCGACCTGCAGGGCCGCTATATCAGCTTCGAGGATTACACCTTCCTCAAGCAGAACGAGAAGCACCAGAACTACAAGGTGTTGCTGTGGAAGAGCGCGGTCGGCTCCAAGATCGCCATCCGGCCCAACCTCAACTACGAGGATGAGGGCTGGCGCATCATCTTCCACGACAAGCGCTTCCGGCAGGCGCTGTCCCTGGCGGTGAACCGGCATGAGATCAACATGGTCACGTTCTTCGGGCTTGGCCGGGAAGTGGCCGATTCACCGCTTCCGCAAAGCCCGCTCTACAAGGACGAGTACGCCAACGCCTGGGCCAGCCTTGACGTGGCGAAGGCCAACGAACTGCTCGATGCGGTGGGCCTGGACAAGCGCGACAGCGACGGCATCCGCCTGCTGCCAGACGGGCGGCGGGCCGAGCTGATCATCGAATCCGCGGGCGAAAGCACGGTGGAAACCGATGTGCTGCAGCTGGTTGCCGATCACTGGCTGGAAGTCGGCATAAAGGTATACACCCGCGTTACGCAGCGCGACTTGTTCCGCTCGCGGCTCAGCGCCGGCACCACCATGATGAGCGTGTGGACGGGGCTGGACAACGGCATTCCGCACGCTGCCATGCCGCCAGAGGAACTGGCGCCCACCAACGACGCGCAGACCCAGTGGCCGCAATGGGGGCTCTGGGGACTCAGCGGCGGCAAGTCGGGTGTCGAGCCAAAGCTTCCCTCGGTGGTGCAGCTGGTCGACCTTTGGAAGCAGTGGCAGCTGTCGGTCGACGACAGCGAGCGCGAGCGCATCTGGCACGAGATGCTGTCCATCTACACGGACCAGGCATTTTCAATCGGAACCGTCAACGCCACCCTGCAGCCGATCGTCGTCAGCAAGCAGCTGGTGAACGTGCCGGAGGAGGAAGTGTTCAGCTTCCAGCCCGGCAGCTATTTCGGTGTGTTCATGATGGATACCTTCTGGTTCCGCGACAAGGCAGCCGGGGAATAACGCCATGCTGAGATACATCCTCTGGCGTCTCGCCATCATGGTTCCGACCCTGCTGATCATCTCGGCGCTGGTCTTCACCATCATCGAGTTGCCGCCGGGCGATTACTTCGAGAGCTACGTGGCCGAGCTGCAGGCGCAGGGCGAGTCGGTCGACCTGAAGCAGATCGAGGCGCTGCGTGCCCAGTACGGCTTCGACAAGCCGCCGGTGGAGCGTTATTTCCACTGGGTCTGGGGCATGCTGCACGGCGACTTCGGCTACTCCTTCGAGTACGAACTGCCGGTGATGGACGTGGTGGGCGACCGCCTTTGGCTGACCATCCTGGTGTCGTTCGTGACCATCATCGTCACCTGGATCATTGCCTTTCCCATTGGCATCTACTCCGCGACCCGGCAGTACTCGTGGGGCGACTACGGGCTCACCTTCATCGGCTTGCTGGGGCTTGCCACGCCCAACTTCCTGCTGGCGCTGATCTTCATGTACCTCGCCAACATCTGGTTCGGCACGTCCATCGGCCACCTGATGGATGCCAAGTACTTCAACGAGCCGATGAGCTGGGAGAAGTTCAAGTCCATCCTCGAGCACCTGGTGATCCCGGTGATCATCATCGGCACGGCGGGCACGGCAGGCATGATCCGCCGGATCAGGGCCAACCTGCTGGATGAACTGCAGAAGCAGTACGTCACCACCGCGCGCGCCAAGGGGCTGCATCCCTTCAAGGCGCTGGTGAAGTATCCGCTGCGCATGTCGCTCAACTTCTTCATTTCCGACATCGGTTCGATCCTGCCGGCGATCATTTCCGGCGCGGAGATTACCGCAATCGTGCTGTCGCTGGAGACTACGGGTCCGTTGCTGATCCGGGCACTGCAGGCGCAGGACATGTATCTTGCCGGTTCGTTCCTGATGTTCCTTGCATTCCTTTCGGTGATCGGGGTGCTGATATCCGACTTCGCGCTGGCCGCCCTTGACCCGCGCATCCGGCTGCAGGGGACGCAGACGAAATGACCAACATGCGATCACCACTGCCGGCCTCAGGCCAGGAGATGGGCCACTACGTGTCCGACGCGCCGTTCGACGTGATGTCGATCGAGAAGATCTCGCCCGAACAGGAGAAGGTCTACCTGGCGCCGCAATGGAAGCTGATGTGGTGGAAGTTCAAGCAGCACAAGCTTGCGCTGTGGTCGGGCGTGTTCCTGGCCATCCTGTATTCCAGCATCATGTTCAGTGAATTCCTGGCGCCGTACAACATCCAGGCGCGCCATGTGGACCACATCTATTCGCCGCCGCAAAAGGTGCGCCTGTTTCACGAGGGCGAGTTTATCGGCCCGTTCGTTTACCGCCAGCAGTACAAGCTCAACATGGAAACGTTGAAGCGGGAGTATTCCGACGACACGACCCAGCCCGACAAGCTGCGGTTCTTCTGCCAGGGCGATACGTACTGGTGGTGGGGGCTTGTCGAGATGAACACGCACCTGTTCTGTCCGGCGGAAGGAGGCCAGGCATTCCTGCTGGGCACTGACCGGCTGGGGCGCGACATGCTTTCGCGCATCATCGGCGGGGCGCGCATCTCGCTGACCATCGGTCTTCTGGGCGTGATGGTGAGCTTCGTGCTCGGCATCGTCATCGGCGGTCTTGCCGGCTATTACGGCGGCTGGGTGGACATGATCGTACAGCGCATCATCGAGGTGCTGCAGTCGCTGCCGTCGATCCCCCTGTGGCTGGCGCTCGCCGCCATCATGCCGGTCACGTGGAGCCCGCTGGTGGTCTATTTCGGCATCACCATGATCCTGGGGCTGCTCGACTGGACGGGGCTGGCGAGGTCGGTCAGGTCCAAGCTGTTTGCACTGCGCGAGGAAGACTACGTGATGGCCGCACAGTTGATGGGCGCGCGGCCGAGCCGCATCATCTCGCTGCACCTGGTGCCCGGTTTCATGTCCCACCTCATTGCGACAGCCACCATCGTCATCCCGACCATGATCCTGGGCGAGACGGCGTTGAGCTTCCTGGGGCTGGGCCTGAGACCTCCCATAACGTCATGGGGCGTGCTGCTCGTCGAGGCACAGAACATCAATGTCGTGGCGCTTTATCCGTGGCTGATGCTGCCCGTAATTCCGGTCATTCTGGTCATTCTGGCTTTCAACTTCTTCGGTGACGGCCTTCGCGATGCCGCCGATCCGTACAAGTAGAGCCAAGAGCCGGGGATGACGTTGCGGCATGATTGAAGTTCAAATAAACTTCATGCTTCCCCTAGATATTGAGCGGGGATGCACGGCAGAATGGTCGCGAGGCGGGCGTAGCAACCTGGTAGGTGCGGAATGAAGCGGCTAGGCAATGTCCATATCCTGATGTACAGCCACGACACGTTCGGGCTGGGCCACCTTCGCCGATGCCGTGCAATTGCGCATTCGCTGGTGGAGAACTTCAAGGGCGTAAGCGTCCTGATCATCACTGGCTCGCAGTTTGCCGGCGCGTTCAACTTCTCCGCCCGCGTGGACTTCGTGAAGATCCCGTCGGTCATCAAGCTGTACAACGGCCAGTACACCTCGATCGACCAGCACATCGATCTGACCGACACCATGCAGATGCGGCAGTCGATCATCCAGCACACGGCGGAGACGTTCCAGCCGGACATCATGATCGTGGACAAGGAGCCGCTGGGCCTGCGCGGCGAGATGCTGCCGACGCTTCGCTATCTCGGCGACCAGGGCTGCCGTCTGGTGCTGGGCCTGCGCGACGTGATGGATTCGCCTGCAAAGCTGAAGGCTGAGTGGGCGCAGAGCGACGTCATGGCCCAGATCGACCAGCTTTACGACGATATCTGGGTGTATGGGCCGGAAGGGTTCTGGGATCCGCTGACCGGGCTGGACGTGCCGGACGCGGTTGCCCGCAAGATGAACTATCTCGGCTTCCTGCGGCGCGCACGGGCCGGTTCGCCGCCCGGCATCCGGCGGCCGGAAGGCAAGTACCTGCTGGCCACCAGCGGTGGCGGCGGCGATGGCGCGCCTTTGACCAGCCAGGTACTGGCCGCCTACAGGAACGGCAACGTGGATCTGATGCGGCTGTTGTTGATTCTTGGTCCGATGATGCCAAGTGGCCTCAGGGCTGATTTCTTCGAACAGGCGGACGGGCTCGACAAGGTCGATGCGATCGAATTCGACAACAGCATCGAGTACCTGATCGATGGCGCAGCCGGAGTTATCGGGATGTGCGGCTACAATACGTTCTGCGAGGTCCTGTCGTTCAACAAGCCCGCGCTGATCGTGCCGCGCACCAGCCCGCGGGAGGAGCAGCTTATCCGGGCCCGGCGAGCGCACGAACTGGGTCTCGTCGACATGATGCTGCCTGAAGAGGCAAATGACCCGGAGGCGCTGGCGGAACGGCTGGCCAGTCTTCCCCAGCGGCCGCTGCCCAACGAAATGGGTGCGGCCGGCATGCTGAACGGGCTGGAGTCGATCAGCAAGTGGGTGAGCAACTGGGCAGAGAGCCGCCCGGCGGCCAACCTCTATGCGATGGCCGGGGCCGGCTGAAGCTGTTATTGCTGAACCCATGACCGACCGCACCGGATTTGTGCTCAAGGGGTATCCGCGCCTCTCCGAGACATTCATAGCGCAAGAGATTGCCGGGCTTGAGAAGGCTGGGCTGGCGCTTGAGATCATCTCGCTGCGCGCGCCGACCGACAAGCGCCGCCACCCGGTCCATGACGAGATCAGGGCGCAGGTCACCTATCTGCCCGAGTACATCCACCAAGAGCCGCTGCGCTGTCTTGCGGCAATCATCAAGGCGTGGCGATTGCCGGGGTTCAAGGCAGCGAGGAAGGCCTTCCGGGCAGATCTTGCCCGCGACAGGACGCGAAACCGGGTGCGCAGGTTCGCCCAGGCCGCAGTGCTGGCTGTCGAGCGGGGACCGCATGTCAGCCGGCTGCATGCCCACTTCATCCACACGCCGGCTTCGGTGACGCGGTATGCGGCCCAGATGCTCGGCTGTGACTGGAGTTGCTCGGCGCACGCCAAGGACATCTGGACAAGCCCTGACTGGGAACTTGCGGAGAAACTGGCGCAAGCGCGATGGACCGTGACATGCACGGCGTCCGGCCATGCGCACCTTCAGTCGCTCAGCCCGGACCCGGCTCGGGTCCATCTGTCCTATCACGGACTTGACCTTGACCGCTTCGCTGCGTTCGACGGCCGCCGCCATGAGCGTGACGGCAGCAAGCCGGCGGACCCGGTTCGGCTGGTCAGTGTGGGCCGCGCCGTCACCAAGAAGGGCTACGACACGCTGCTCGAGGCGCTCGCGCTTCTGCCGCACGGACTTCACTGGCGCTTCGACCATGCCGGCGGTGGCGAATTGCTCGATACGCTCAAGGAACAGGCGGTGCGGCTGGGCATTGATGACCGGATCGTCTGGCATGGGGCGCAGGATCAGGCCGCCGTGCTGGCGCTCTACCGGGCGTCCGACATGTTCGTCCTGCCATGCCGGATAGCACCGGACGGCGACAGGGACGGGTTGCCAAACGTGCTGGTGGAGGCGGCGAGCCAGGGACTTGCCTGCGTCTCGACAACCATTTCCGGCGTGCCGGAACTGATCAACAGCAAGCGTCTGGGTGTGCTGGTGCCGCCAGAAGATCCTGCCGCCCTGGCGCAGGCAATCGAGACGCTGGCGCGCTCACCAGACAAGCGTGGCAAACTCGGCCGGGCCATAGAGCAGCGGGTGCGCAGCGAGTTCGATCACAATGCTTCAATCCGCCAGCTCATGCGGCTGTTCGAGGGCGAAGCGCGCGAAGACCTGCGCGATGCGGCAGAGTAGGCCTCAGCCCATGAAGGTCATGTTCTATGTGCAGCACCTGCTGGGTATCGGCCACCTGGTGCGCGCAAGCCGCATCGCAACTGCACTTGCCGATGCCGGCCACGATGTGACGGTCGTATCGGGAGGCATGCCGGTGAGCGGCTTTCCGCCTGCGGGTGTGGCGCTTGAGCAACTGACGCCATTGCGCAGTGCGGACGGCTCGTTCTCGAACCTTGTCGGTGAGAACGGCGCACCAGTGGACGATGATCTGCGCGACAGCCGACGGCGTCAGCTTATGGCCATCCATGACAAGTTGCGGCCTGATTGCCTCGTCATCGAGGCCTATCCGTTTGCCCGCCGCCAGATGCGCTTCGAACTCGTGCCGCTGCTTGAGCATGTGCATGAGGGCAGCCGGTCGAGCCGGGCGATGGTGGTGTCGTCGGTGCGCGACATCCTGCAGCCCAAATCGCCTGAGCGGGACAAGGCGACCGCCGGCACCGTCCAGCGCCATTTCGATCTGGTGCTGGTGCATGGCGACGAGACCTTTGCCGGGTTTGGCGAAACCTTCAGCGAGACGCAGGCGATTTCGCAGAAGCTGGCTTACACCGGCATCGTGGCGCCACCGCCGCGGCAGCCGGTCGCTGGGGCGGACAGCCGTTATGACGTGGTGGTTTCCGCCGGTGGCGGCGCGGTTGGCACGGCGCTGCTCAAGGCGGCAATCGGGGCCCGCGAACTCACGGAACTGGCTTCTGCCCGCTGGCTCGTCGTGACAGGACCAAACTTGCCGGACGAGGCATTTGAAGCGCTTGAGCGCGAAGCCGGACCTTCGGTAACGCTGTCCCGGTTCGAACCTGACCTGGCCGGACTGATTGCCGCGTCGCGCGTTTCGGTTTCGCAAGCCGGTTACAACACTGTCGCCGACGTGCTGCGCGCAGGCTGCGCGAGCGTGCTGGTGCCGTTCGAGGGCAAGGGCGAACAGGAGCAGTTGTTGCGGGCAGGCCGGCTGGATGCGGCCGGGCGCGCGGTGATGCTGAGAGAGGGCGCGCTCGATGCCCGGACGCTGGCGCAGGCCATCGGCCGGGCGCTCGATCTCGATCTTGCACTTGCACCGGCCGTCAATCTCGATGGCGCCGCCAACAGCGCTGCCCTGCTGGCCTCGCGCCATGATGCCTTCCGGCGCGAGCTCTAGCTGACGGCAACGTGCGTTCAAGCGGTGGAATGCGTGCGCGGAACGCGTTATGGTGATGACGGCGGAGAATTCGGGCGGGGCGGTCAAGCTATGACAATACCAGTACGCGCTCCAGTTTCGGGCGGTCCGGGCGGAAGATTTTCGCCCGGCGCGGGGTGCAGGTAAAGCGTCATGCAGGACAGCAATATCCTCCGCTTCACCTGGCGCCATTCCCGCAAGGCGCAAATCTACATTCTGTTCATCGTGCTGGCCTCGATGCCGACGTACTTCATGTCGCTCGACCTGCCCAAGCAGATCGTCAACGGCCCGATCCTGGGCCAGGGGTTCGAGGAACCGGGCGCAGAGCAGAAGTTCCTGCACCTGAAGTTCTCGTTGTTCGGGATTGAGGTAAACCTGTTTGACGGCATTGACCTGCCGCGCATGCAGATGCTGTTCGCGCTGTCCGGCATGTTCCTGACACTCATCATCATCAACGGCCTCTTCAAGTATTACATCAACACCTACAAGGGCCGGCTGGGTGAGCGCATGTTGCGCCGCATCCGGTTCGAGCTTGTCGACAAGCTGTTGCGCTTTCCCGTGCGCCATTTCCGGCGGGTCAAGTCATCGGAAATCGCCAGCATGGTGAAGGACGAGGTGGAGCCCATCGGCGGGTTCATGGGCGATGCCTTCGTGCAGCCCCTGTTCCTTGGCGGTCAGGCCATGACGGCAATGGCGTTCATCCTGGTCCAGAACGTGTGGCTCGGGTTGATTGCACTGTCGATGATATCGGTCCAGTTCGTCATCATTCCGCGGCTGCGCCGGCACCTTATCCGGCTTGGCAAGGAGCGCCAGATCACGGCGCGCCAGCTGGCGGGCAGGGTCGGCGAGATCGTCGAGGGCATAAATCACGTCCACGTCAACGACACGTCGCACTTCGAGCGCGCCGACATATCGACCAGGTTGGCCAAGATCTTCTACATCCGCTACGAGCTGTTCCAGCGGAAGTTCTTCACCAAGTTCCTGAACAATCTGCTGGCACAGCTGACGCCGTTCCTGTTTTACGTCATCGGCGGCTACTTCGCGTTGCAGGGCAAGATTGACGTTGGCCAGCTGGTGGCCGTGATCGCGGCCTACAAGGACCTGCCGTCGCCGATCAAGGAACTGATCGACTGGGATCAGCAGCGCCTTGATGTCCAGGTGAAGTTTGCCCAGGTGGTCGAGCAGTTCGACGTCGACAACATGCTCGACGACAACCAGCAGAGGCTGCCCGATGGCCCGGTTCCGCCGCTGGCGTTTCCGGTCGAGGTCAACAATGTCGTGGTGTCTGACGATGCGGGCAACACGCTGCTGAACCGGGCGCGATTGACGATCGACAAGGGCCAGCGGATTGCCGTGCTGGGGTCGTCCAATTCGGGGGCGGATGTGCTGGCAGATACGCTCGTGCGGCTTCATGTGCCGGACAGCGGGCAGGTGACGTTCGGCGGCACCGACATGTTCGAACTGAATGAAAGCTTCCTTGGCCGGCGCATAGGCTATGCCTCGGGCGACATGTTCCTGCCGCAAGGCACCTTGCGGGACTCGCTCCTGTACGCCCTCAAGCATCAGCCTGTTGCTGAACGCGAGTATGCGGGCCCCGACCAGCTGGCCCGGCAAAGCTTCATTGCGGAAGCTCGCGAGACGGCGAATTCGGACCTCGATTTTGCGGCGGACTGGCTGAATTTCGGCCACAACGTCGACCCGGGCGAGCGCAGCTATGCCGTGCACCGGCTGCTGGTGGGCGTGCTGGACGCATGCGGACTGCGCGACGACGTGTTCACGCTTGGCTTGCGCGGCAAGGTCGACCCTGAACTCAATCCCGGGTTCGTGGAGCGCATTCTTTCGGCCCGGGCGATACTGCGTGAGCGGATGGATGATCTGAAGCTTTCCGGCCTGATCGAGCTGTTCGACCCCGACACCTATGCCAATCAGGCGACGGTCGGCGAGAACCTGCTTTTCGGCACGCCGGTGGGTGAGACTTTCCAGCCGCAAAACCTGATGAGCAACGCCTATCTGCACGACATTCTCGTCAAGAGCGGACTGGAAGGCATGCTTGTCGAAAAGGGCATCGAACTGGCGGAGACGACAATCGGGCTGTTCCAGGATCTGCCGCCCGATCACGAACTCTTCAACCAGCTGACCTTCATGGATGGCGAGCGGCTGCCGCGCTACCAGGCGCTCATGCGCAAGGTCAAGCAGTCCGGCATCCCTTCGCTGAGTGATGAAGAGCGCAGCATGCTGGTCGAGTTGATGTTCGAGTACATCGAGCCGCAGCACCGCATGGGCCTCGTCGATGACGAGCTCAAGGAAAAGGTGCTGACGGCCCGGGCGGCGTTCAAGAACGAGCTGCCCGACGAACTCAAGGAAGCAATCAGCTTCTACGATCCAGACAACTACAACAGTGCGGCCTCCGTCATGGACAACCTGCTCATGGGTCGTGTTACATACGGCATGGCGCGCGGGCCGGAACGCGTATCCGATGCAGTTCAGACGCTGCTTCAGGAACTGGGGCTGGTGGACGACGTGCTCGGCATCGGCCTCGAATTCGACGTGGGTTCCGGCGGCAAGCGGCTCAGTTCGGCCCAGCGGCAGAAGGTTGGTCTTGGCCGGGCGATCATCAAGCAGCCCGACCTGCTGGTGCTGAACCGGGTCATAGGTGCGCTCGATGCGCGCCAGCAGGCGGCCGTCGTCAACGACGTGATGCGCCTGGTAAATGCCCAGGAAGATCCGCCAACGGTCGTTTGGGTGTTGACCAATGCCTCACTCGCGTCGCATTTCGATACTGTATGCGTGGTAGCGGAGGGCAAGGTGGTCGAGTTTGGAAACCGCGAACAACTGGCGCAGAAAAGAGGCGCCTATGCAAAGCTGCTGGAAGGCTAGGGTCCATGCAGCTGTTTGCATGACAAGGGGGAAGGAGACGCCATGTTATTGAAAGATGAAGTCGAATTGTTGAGCCGTGTGTCCCTGTTCCAGGGCATGCAGCCGAGCCAGCTCAAGCTGTTGGCGTTCACGTCGAAGCGCCTGACCTTCGAGCAGGGCGACATGCTGTTCCAGCAGAATGATCCCGGCGATGCCGCCTACGTGGTCCTGTCAGGCAAGGCGGAGGTCGTGATCAAGAGCCATGACCGTGAGGTGGTGCTGGCCACGCTGGAGAAGAACGCCATCATCGGCGAAATCGCCATCCTGTGCGACGTGCCGCGCACTGCAGGCGTGCGCGCGGCGACGCGGCTTGAGACCCTGTGCATCGAGAAGGAGCACATGCTCAAGCTGATCAAGGAGTTTCCCAGCATGGCGACGGCGCTGATGCAGGTGCTGGCCGAGCGTCTTGCCAACACCACGGCGGCGCTGTCCGAGTGCCGCAGCGAGCTGTCCGCCCTGCGCGGCGCCTGACGGTTTCCGTGCCGTTCAGGGTCGCGATTGCCGGCGCCGGCCCGGCGGGCCTCTATGCGGCCATCCTGCTGAAGCGGACCTGGCCCGGCATCGACCTCCGCATCACCGAACAGAATCCGCCCGATGCCACGTTCGGTTTCGGCGTCGTGTTTTCCGATCAGGCGCTCGGTTTCCTGCGCGAGGATGATCCGGAGACGGCGGCGCTGATCGAGCCGCACATGGAGCGGTGGTCTGACATTGCCGTAGTGCACAGGGGCGAGCGCATTGCCATCGATGGAGTCGGGTTTGCCGCCATCGGCCGGCTGCACCTGCTTCGGCTGTTGCAGCAGCGAGCGCGGGAGCTTGGGGTTGAACCTCAATACAACGCCCGGCTTGAAGATCCGGCGGTACTGGATGAAGCCGACCTCATAATCGGGGCCGACGGGCTCAACTCGGTCGTGAGAGCTTCAGCGCCAGATGCGTTCGGTGCGCGAATGGACATGCTGTCGAACCGGTTCATCTGGTTTGGCGCGGCCTGCGAGTTCGATGCGCTCACCCAGACCTTCATCGACACCGAACATGGCGCTTTCAACGCGCATCATTATCGCTATGCGCCCGGCCTGAGCACGTTCATCGTCGAGACCACCGATGCCATCTGGCGCAAGGCCGGCTTCGAACGCATGGGCGAGGAAGAGAACCGGACTGCCTGCGAGCGGTTGTTCGCGGACACGCTGGGCGGGGCGAGGCTCATCTCGAACAACTCGCACTGGCGGCAGTTTCCGAACCTTGGCTGCGAGCGGTTCTTTTCCGGTAACAGGGTGCTGGTCGGCGATGCGCTGCACACTGCACACTTCTCCATCGGCTCTGGCACGCGGCTCGCACTGGAAGACGTGATCGCGCTGGTGAAGGCCCTGCGCGAGCATGACCTGAACCTCGGCAAAGCACTTCCAGCCTGGCAGGCGGCGCGCCAGCCGGTGCTCGACAAGATCGTTTCCGCAGCGTTGCGCTCGGCGCGCTGGTACGAAGACTTCGACCGGCACATGGCGCTTGAGCCATGGCCGTTCGCGCTCGAGTACATCCGCCGGGCCGGGCGGCTTGATGCAGAACGCCTCAGGCGGATGGCGCCCGCGTTCATGGCAGGGCTGGAGCAGCGCGGCATCGAGGTGTGAGCGCCCGGTAAAGGTCACGGCCGGCTAGCGCTTCATTCACGTTGTGGTGAGGTGAGGCTGGGGAAGCCGATTCATTATATTATTGAAAATAAACAATTTTATTTGTTGGTGCGACCAGAAGATCACGGCAGGTGCCGGAGTTTCACACAAAAGTCAGTGGGGGTTGATCGGACGGGAAGGGTACAGCTTGCCGCACCCGCTGGTTGCCGCTCCGGCATCCCGGGCAAACCTGAAACAGCAATCCCGAGGAGGATGACCCCGATGAAGATGACCGTCAAATCCGGCGCCACGCTTGCCGCCGCTGCCGCCGCCCTCATGCTTGCTTCCGCCGGCTCGGTGCCGACCGCCCAGGCCGCCGATGGCAAGGGCATGTGCGTTGGCGCGAACGCCTGCAAGGGCCAGAGCGCCTGCAAGACCGCATCGAGCCAGTGCAACGGCCTGAACAGCTGCAAGGGCCAGGGCTGGCTCGAGCTGACCGAAGCAGAATGCGCCAAGATCGAAGGCGCGAAGTTCCAGCCGAAGAGCTGATCCGCCACTTTGTTACGGCGCCGGTGGCGTTCTTGCCGCCGCCGGTGCCGGCCTCCCCTCCCGCAAGACAAGGTGACATGCGCCATGAGCCGCCATCCATTTCTCGGCTTCGGTCTGGGTTTGCGCTCCCAGCATTACCGCGACATCCTCGACGGCGAGCCCGCCGTGGACTGGTTCGAGGTGATCTCGGAAAACTACATGGTGGACGGCGGGCAGCCGCTCGTCATGCTGGAGCGCATTCGCGAGCGCTTCCCGATCGTGATGCATGGCGTGTCCATGTCCATCGCCTCAACGGCCGATCCCGATCTTGATTATCTCAAGCGGCTGCGGGCGCTGGCCGACCGGTTCGAGCCTGCCTGGGTATCGGACCACCTGTGCTGGACCGGCGTTCATGGCGTCAACCTGCACGATCTCTTGCCGATCCCTTACACGCGCGAGGGGCTGGATCACGTGGCCTCGCGCATTCACCTGGTGCAGGAGGTGCTGGGCCGGGCGATGGTGATCGAGAACGTGTCGACCTACGTGCAGTTTGCCGAGTCCGAAATGCACGAATGGGAGTTCCTGGCAGAGCTCACCCGGCGCACCGGCTGCAGCCTGCTGTTCGACGTGAACAACGTCTATGTCAGCGCCTTCAACCACGGCTATGACCCGATGGATTTCCTGAACGGGATCCCGGCGGACAGCGTCGCGCAGTTCCACCTTGCCGGGCATTCCGACATGGGCACCTACAAGATCGACACCCACGACCACCCGGTGCCGGATGAGGTGTGGTCGCTCTATGCCGATGCGCTGAAACGCTTCGGCCCGGTCTCGGCGATGATCGAACGCGACGACAACATTCCCCCGCTCGCCGAACTGGTGCCGGAAGTCGAGCGGGCTCGTTCCATCGCAGTGGACGTGCTGGGCCGCGAGATGGCAACGCCAGAGCGGTCATCATTGCAGGCGGCGGAGTGATGATGGGCCGGTTCGCCGAACTGCAGGAGATGATGCAGCAGGCAATCCTCGCCGGCGACAGCCGCGTGCTCGAGACGCTTGCCCCCGGCGGGCAGGAAGACAAGGCGGTGCTGCTGGACGTCTATCGCTCGGCCTACGTGTTGCGGCTGGTCGAGATCATCGGCAACGACCATCCGGTGCTGAAAGCCTATCTTGGCGAGACCAACTTCAACGGCCTGTGCCGCACCTTCATCAAGGCCCATCCCTCGACCAGCCGCAACGCGCGATGGGTTTCGCAGGGGCTGGCAGACTTTGCCGTCACCACGCCACCATGGTCCGGCCACGCCGAGATGGGCGAGATCGCCTGGCTGGAGCGGGCGCTGGGCAACGCCTTCGATGCCGCCAATGCGCAGGTGGTGGGGCTTGAGGACCTTGGCTCAATCGCTGCCGATGACTGGCCGTCGGTGGTATTCGGCCTCCACCCTTCGCTTGCGCTCGGGAAGTTCACCACCAATGCGGGCGACATATGGACCGCGCTAAAGGACGGCGGCGAGGACCATCCGCCGGTTGCTGCACTGGATGAACCGCAGGCTGTTGCCGTTTGGCGCGAGGGGCTGACCTCCAAGTGGCGGGTGCTGCCGCCGGAAGAGGCGATGCTGCTCCGTGCGATGCATGATGGCGTGCCGTTCGGCGTGCTGTGCGAGATGGCTGCAGCATTTGCGGGCGCGGATACCGCAGCTTCCCGCACGGCCGGCTATCTGCAGGGCTGGATCGGCGGCGGCCTGCTCACCGGGTGGACATCGATCTGACCGGCCCGGCTTGAAAGGGTAGCGATTTCCCTGTCTATTCGGCGCACGACAAGATAGCCGGAGACTGACCGATGAGCCACGCCGCCCCCGTGAACACCGAAGCCCGCGAAGCGTTCTACAAGGCCATCGAGCCGGAAAGCATGCGGGCGCTTTGGTCGGTCATGGGCGCCATCATCACGCCGGAGCCGAAGAGTGGCTGCCAGCCGGTGATGTGGAAGTACGACACCGTGCGCGCGCGGCTGATGGAGGCGGCAGGCCTCATCACCGCCAAGGAAGCCGAACGCCGGGTACTGATCCTCGAAAACCCGGGGCTCAAGGGCACGTCGAAGTGCACCACCTCGCTTTATTGCGGGGTGCAGCTTGTCATGCCGGGAGAGGTTGCGCCTGCGCACCGGCATACCCAGTCGGCACTTCGCTTCGTGCTTGAAGCGTCCGGCGGGCACACGGCGGTGGGTGGCGAGCGCACCACCATGCACTATGGCGACTTCGTCATCACGCCCAACTGGCAATGGCACGACCACGGCAATACGTCTGACGACCCGGTGCTGTGGCTCGACGGGCTGGACATTCCGCTTGTGCAGTTCCTCGATGCCTCGTTTGCAGAAGGGTTCGGTGACGACGAGCAGCCGATCACCAAGCCGGAAGGCGATGCCCATGCCCGCTATGGCGCCAACATGCTGCCGTTGGGCTACGAGAAGGTCGCGGCCACGTCACCCATCTTCAACTACCCCTACGAACGCTCACGCGAGGCATTGGAGCAGATGCGGCGGATGGAAGAGTGGGATCCGTGCCACGGCCTGAAGATGCGTTACATCAACCCGGTCGATGGCGGCTGGGCCATGCCGACCATCGGCACCTGTCTGCAGCTTCTGCCGAAGGGCTTCAAGAGCGCGCCGTACCGCTCAACCGATGCGACCGTGTTCACCGGTGTCGAGGGCAGGGGGCGGTCCACCGTTGACGGGCAGGTGTTCGAGTGGGGTCCGCGCGACGTGTTCGTGGTGCCGTCGTGGAAAGAGGTCGTGCACGAGGTGGACGAGGACGCGGTGCTGTTCAGCTACTCCGACCGGCCGGTGCAGGAAAAGTGCGGCCTGTTCCGCGAGCGGCGCGGGAACACCTAGAAACCTGCAATGACTGGGCCCCGGCACGGTGACCGGGGCACGATATAGTGTCCCGGACTTGTTCCGGGACCCAGAGCTATTTCCAGAAAGCTACCTGTCAGATCAACTTCCGCTTCAGCTTCTCCAGCATGTCCAGGCACTGGTCGAGCTGATTGATCTCGACGTACTCGTCCGGCTTGTGAGCCTGCTCGATGGAGCCGGGGCCGCAGACCACCGTGG
>CAZYKZ010000004.1:0-40291 GCA_964648175.1 uncultured Anderseniella sp. | reverse complement strand
GACTGGTAAACCTCGCGTGAAGACTGCGGCTGGCGCCTCACGCCTTTCCATACCCGCCGCCGGTCGGCGTCTGGATGATGATGGCGTCGCCGGGGTAAACCGTGGTCTGGTCGCACGCCTTCAACTGTTCCATTGTGCCGTCGGCGCGGCGGCACCAGTTCTGGCCCACTTCGCCCGGTTCGCCGCCTTCCAGCCCGAACGGCGGTACGCGCCGGTGACCGGTCAGCAGTGACACGTCCATCTGTTCGAGGAAGCGCACGGTGCGGCGGATGCCGCCGCCGCCGGACCACTTGCCGTGCCCGCCGGCATTCCGGCGGATGTGGAAGTCTTCAAGCACCACCGGATAGCGGAACTCGAGGATTTCCGGGTCGGTGAGGCGCGTGTTGGTCATGTGGGTGTGCACGGCGGGCGTGCCGTCGAAGCCGGGTCCCGCGCCAGTGCCGGAGCAGATGGTCTCGTAATACTGGTACTTCGCGTTGCCGAAGTTGAAGTTGTTCATGGTGGACTGGCTGGCTGCCACGGCCTTCAGCGCGCCGAACAGGCAGCTTGTGACCGCCTGGCTGACCTCCACGTTGCCGGCCACGACGGCTGCCGGATATTCCGGTGACAGCATGGTGCGCGGCGGCGTGATGATGGTGATCGGCTTCAGGCAGCCCGCGTTCATCGGGATGTTGTCGGCCACCATGCAGCGGAACACGTATAGCACGGCGGCGTTGGTGACGGGCCGGGGGGCGTTGAAGTTGTTCGGTTGCTGCTCGCTGGTGCCGGTGAAGTCAACCGTCGCCGAGCGGCTGTCGCGGTCGACGGTGATCTTTACCCGGATATGCTGGCCCGCATCCATCTCGTAGTCGTATTCGCAGTCGTGCAGCGCGCCGATCACCCGGCGCACGCTTTCCTCGGCATTGTCCTGCACGTGGTTCATGTAGGCCTGCACCACGTCGAGGCCGAACTGCTTCACCATCTTGCGCAGTTCCTGCACGCCTTTCTCGTTGGCGGCGACCTGCGCCTTCAGGTCGGCGATGTTCTGGGCCGGGTTGCGGCAAGGATATTCGCCGGAGGTCAGAAGCTCGAAGGTTTCCTTCTCCAGGAAGGTGCCCCGGTCGACCATCTTGAAGTTGTCGATGACGACGCCTTCCTCGTGGATGGTCGTGGCCAGCGGCGTCATGGAGCCCGGCGCCATGCCGCCCACGTCGGCGTGGTGGCCGCGGCTGGCGGTGTAGAACAGGATGGTCTTGCCATCCGCATCGAAAACCGGTGTTACCACCGTGATGTCGGGCAGGTGAGTGCCGCCATTGTAGGGTGCGTTCAGCATGAACACGTCGCCGGGGTGCATCACCGGATTGTTGGCGATGATGGTCTCCACCGACTTGTCCATGGACCCCAGGTGCACCGGCATGTGCGGGGCGTTGGCGACGAGCTGGCCTTCGGCGTTGAACACCGCACAGGAGAAGTCGAGGCGCTCCTTGATGTTGACCGAGTAGGCGGTCTTTTCCAGCGTCACGCCCATCTGTTCGGCAATCGACATGAACAGGTTGTTGAACACTTCCAGCATGACGGGGTCGGCACTGGTGCCTATGGCGAACTCGCGCTTGGCTGCAACGGCGCGGGTCAGCACCATGTGGTCAAGCTTCGAGATGGCGGCCTGCCAGCCGGGTTCCACCACCGTGGTGTTGTGCGCCTCGATGATGAGGGCAGGGCCGGTCACCGTCATGCCGGGCTTGAGGCTGGCGCGGTCATAGAGCGGGGTGTCGTGCCATTGGCCTGCCGCATAGATGCGGGTGGTGTCCATGGCGCTCGGGTTATCGTCCACCAGCGGATGTTCAGGCTCGCTCGAGTCCGATCCGCCGCCGACCGATTCGACGGTCACGGCTTCCACGATGATGTCGGTGCCGGGCGAGGTGAAGCCGAACTGGGCCTTGTGCGCGGCTTCGAAGGCAGCGCGCATGCGATCAGCTGTGTCGAGGTCGATATCGAGGGCCGAGTCCGTGCCCTTGTAGCGCAACAGCGTACGTGGCCTGGTAACGATTGCCGGCGGACAGATGCCTTGTTCCATGAGCTCCTTTTCGGAGTCTTTTGAAAGGCTTGCGGCAATTTTCTTGAGGCGTGATTCAATTTCCGGAACCAGCGTTTCCTCCACCGCGAGCTGGCGGTGCGAGCGGATGTCGGCCAGGCCCATGCCATAGGCCGAAAGCACGCCGGCGAATGGGTGGATGTAGACCGTCTTCATGCCCAGCGTGTCGGCGATCAGGCAGGCATGCTGCGCGCCAGCGCCACCGAAGCAGTTGAGCGCATAGCCCTGCACGTCATAGCCGCGCTGCACGGAAATCTTCTTGATGGCATTGGCCATGTTCTCCACGGCGATGCGGATGAACCCTTCGGCCACGTCCTCTGGCGTCTTGCCGTCGCCGATCTCGTTCGCCATCGTGGCGAACTTCTTGCGCACCGCATCAGCGTCCAGCGGCTCGTCGCCATTCGGGCCGAACACCTTGGGGAAGTAGGCCGGGTTCAGCTTGCCCAGCATCACGTTGGCGTCCGACACAGCAAGCGGTCCGCCGCGCCGGTAGCAGGCCGGGCCGGGGTTGGCGCCAGCCGAGTCTGGCCCGACGCGAAAGCGCGAACCATCGTAATGCAGGATCGAGCCGCCGCCTGCCGCCACCGTGTGGATGCGCATCATTGGCGCCCGCATGCGCACGCCCGCCACCTCCGTTTCGAAGGCGCGCTCAAACTCGCCGTCATAGTGTGCAACGTCGGTCGAGGTGCCGCCCATGTCGAAGCCGATCAGCTTCTCGAAGCCCGCCATGCGCCCTGTTTCGACCATGCCCACGACGCCACCTGCGGGGCCGGAAAGGATGGCATCCTTGCCCTGGAACAGTTCCGCTGCGGTGAGCCCGCCGGAGGATTGCATGAACATCAAGCGGCAGTCGGTGCCTTCGGTGCCAAGTTCGCTTGCGATCTGGTCGACATAGCGGCGAAGGATCGGGGAGAGGTAGGCGTCAACGACAGTGGTGTCGCCGCGGCCCACCAGCTTCATCAGCGGCGAGACCTCGTGGCTTATGGAGATCTGCGTGAAGCCGATCTCGCGCGCAATCTCGCCAGCGAGGGCCTCGTGGTCCGTGTAGCGGTAGCCGTGCATGAACACGATGGCCACGGCGCGAATTCCGTCGTCATAGGCTGCCTGTAGCGCTGCACGGGCGCCTGCCTCGTCGAGCGGCTGCTCGATGGTGCCGTCTGCCAATACGCGCTCGTTCACTTCCTCGACGCGCTCGTAGAGCAGTTCCGGCTTGATGATGTTGAGCGCGAAAATATCCGGCCGGGCCTGGTAGCCGATCTCGAGAGCATCGCGGAAACCCCTGGTGGTCAGCAGCAGGGTGCGGTCGCCCTTGCGTTCAAGAAGCGCATTGGTGGCCACCGTGGTGCCCATCTTGACCGTGTTGATCTGCTCCGCCGGAATGCGCTCGTCCTTGCCCACGCCCATCAGGTCGCGGATGCCCTGGATGGCGGCGTCCTTGTAGGCTTCGGGGTTCTCCGACAGGAGCTTGTGCGCCTTGAGCGTGCCGTCGGGCTTGCGTGCCACCAGGTCCGTGAAGGTGCCGCCCCGGTCGATCCAGAAGTCCCATCTAGACATGACGCATTCTCCCGGTACTGTGTTGTCGGACTTGCCAACGTCTACAAATTATCGATAAAATGTCAATATGAGTGACGATAAGTCCACCAGGCTTGGCCCCATCGTATCCTCCTCGCATCTGGCGCAGGGCGCCATGCCTGCGTTGTCGGAGTTCGAGTTCGGGCTGATCATGGCAAGCCACGCCTTTCACCGCTGGATGGTTCGCTGCATGACCGCGGCGGGCCATTCAGGGATGTCGGCGCTGGATGTGCTGGTGCTGTTTTCCGTGCACCATCGAACCAAGCCCAAGCGGCTGGCCGACATCTGCCTCGTGCTCAACGTGGAAGACACCCACCTCGTCACCTATGCCTTGCGCAAGCTTGAGGCTGCAGGGCTGGTCAAGTCGGGCAAGTCGGGCAAGGAAAAGACGGTAACCCTGACGGAGAAGGGCGAGCAGGCCTGCATAAAATATCGCGAAGTGCGCGAGGATCTGCTGGTCGATACCATCCGTTCGCTGGGCCTGAAGCCCGAGACGGCGAGCGAACTGGCGCGCGAGCTGCGGGTGCTGTCAGGCCACTACGACCAGGCTGCGCGAGCCGCTGCCTCACTTTAATTCGCCGCGTTCATTGAATCTTAACAATTCGCACCTATATTGACATTCAATAGCAACGAGGCCGGATGTACGCCCGTTGTGCTGAAACCGATCTCGTTGCGGCAATCGCCGCCAACTTGATCGGTTTTTTGGTTTTCACGGCCCGGCAAGCCTGATTGACCGTGCTGGCTTGCGGCGTCCATAGTTGGCCACATGAAACACTTCCTCATTCTTCTTGCGCTGGCGATGTTTGCATCGGCGGCGTCTGCCCAGGACAACCCCCTTGCAGGCTCCGAGTGGGGCACCGGCGTGGCGGTGGACCAGCGCTCGGTGCAGTTCGGCGCCGATGGCCGCGCGTCCGGCAATGCCGGATGCAACACGTTCATGGGCAGCTTTACCGCAGACGGCGTGAACCTGAAGCTCGGGCCGCTGGCGACGACGCGGAAGATGTGCGGCGAGATGCGCATGGCGCAGGAAAAGGCGTGGCTCGACATGCTGGCGCGGATCGACTCCTACCGCTTGAACGATGACCAGTTGCGGTTAATGGATGCCGGCAACAAGGAAATCATCACGCTCACGCGGCGCAACTACAACTAGGGACGACCAAGATGGAATACGTGAAACTGGGCGCTTCGGGCGTCAAGGTCTCGAAGCTTTGCCTCGGCATGATGAGCTACGGCACCGCCGGCTGGCCGCATCACCCCTGGGTGCTGGGCGAGGCCGACGCGCAGCCGTTCCTGAAGGGCGCGCTGGATGCCGGGATCAATTTCTTCGACACGGCCGACTTCTATTCGGTGGGCGCGAGCGAGGAAATTCTCGGCAATTTCGTCAACAAGAACATGAAACGGTCCGACGCCGTGATCGCCACCAAGGTGTGTCTGACGATGGGCGACGGACCGAACGACAAGGGCCTGTCGCGCAAGCACATCATGGAGGGCATCGACGCTTCGCTGAAGCGGCTCAAGACCGATTATGTCGACCTTCTTTACATCCACCGTCTCGACCATGACACGCCGATGGAAGAGATGGCCGAGGCCCTCAACGATGTGGTGCGTTCCGGCAGGGCGCTTTATCTCGGCGCATCGTCCATGTGGACTTGGCAGTTCGCCAAGCTGCGCGAGATGCAGCGCGCCAATGGCTGGGCACGGTTTGCGGTCATGCAGAACTTCTACAACCTCTGCTACCGCGAGGAAGAGCGCGAGATGATCCCCTATTGCAAATCGGAAGGGGTGGCGCTGGTGCCGTGGTCGCCAATGGCGCGCGGGTTCCTGGCCGGCAACAAGCCGAAGGATGGCACGGGCGCCACGTCGCGCGGGCAGACCGACAAGATTGCCCAGGGCTACTTCGGCACAAAGCAGGACTATGCCATTCTCGCCCGCGTGGAGAAGCTGGCGGACAAGCTCGGCGTCAAGCCGGCGCAGGTGGCGCTGGCGTGGGTGCTGGCCAAGGGCGTCACGTCGCCGATCATCGGCGCGACCAAGCCGCACCATCTGTCGGACGCGATTGCCGCTCTCGACATCAAGCTGACGGACGCGCAGATCGCCTCGCTGGAGGCGCCCTACGCGCCGCGTCCGGTACAGGGACATTCATGACCAAACGCCTGCTCATCGTCGCGCACGTGCCATCGCCCAACACGGTGGCGTTGCGAGACGCGGCGGTGCGCGGGGCATCATCGCCGGACGTGTCCGGTGTCGAGGTGGTTTCTAAGACGCCATTCGAGGCAGGCCCGGAAGACGTGCTGGCCTGTGACGGCATCATTCTCGGCACCACGGAAAACCTTGGCTACATGTCTGGTGCGCTGAAGGACTTCTTCGACCGCACCTATTACGGCGTGATCGAGGAAAAGCAGGGCCTTCCGCTGGGTGTCTACATTCGCGCAGGCCTCGATGGCACTGGCACGCGGCGCGCCATCGAAAGCATCACCGGCGGGCTTCGCTGGAAGCTGGTGCAGGAACCAATGATCCTGCATGGCGAGTGGGATGAAGCCTTCGTGGATCAGGTCGAGGAACTCGGCCTTGCCATGGCCGCAGGACTTGAAGCGGGGGTTTTCTAGGGTCTGACTCGCAACCCCAAGACACTTGCCTAATCTGCGCCGATGCCACTGTCCGGCGATCCGTCGCCTCCGACCAGGCACAGAGCACCCAGCACCAATCCCCCCGCCATCGCTCCGAGACCAGTAAGGACATATCCATACTTATCGACGGCCATGGCAGCCAGAGCTGCAATGCGCTCGAATGTTCCCACACCGGAGTCCAGGCCGGGCACATGGCCAAACATGATCGAGACGCCGAACCACACGCTTGCCAGCGAGACGCCAATCGCCCAGATGATATTTGTCCTGGTCATGTGGGGGCCTCCCGGCGTCCTGAAGTCACGACAGCTGCATCGTCTTTGGTGTCAGGTGCCTTTTCCCATGCGCAACGTAAAGCAAGCGTGTCATCCGAAGGCCAAATTCTATCGAATTCAGCGCGCATTCTGGCGGCAAGAGAATGCGGAAGTCGCATTCGCCGGAATTCCCGGTCCTGCTTCGTCATTTCCAAGGAGGTCGACATCCGCTGTGCAGATACCGGGGTGTCTGCGTGTGGTTTTCGACATGAAATTTGCGTAACTGGTAGCGAAAGGCATCGCGAACGCGAGAGGCGATAGGCTAATGTTACAAGTGATGACAATCTGGACGAGAATCACCGAAGTCCTGTCGGCGGTCGGCGACAGCGTATCCGAGGCCCTGGCGCGGATCGTTGGCGCGCCGCGGGCAAAGCGCGATCCGCAAAAGTCGGTGGCCTTCACCATCGGCGTGATTGCCTTGTCGGCGAAGATGGCCAAGGCCGATGGCGTGGTGACGCCGGCAGAAGTCTCCGCATTCAAGGAAATCTTCGTGGTGCGCCCGGAGGAGCTTTCGAACGTGGCGCGGGTGTTCAACCTCGCCAAGCAGGAAGTGGCGGGCTACGATTCCTACGCGCGCAAGATCCACCAGCTGTTCTCCGACCAGCCGGACGTGCTGGAAGACCTGGTTGACGGGCTGTTTCACATTGCCCGCGCAGACGGGCATGTTGGGGCGGAGGAGCTGACTTTCCTCGAGAACGTCGCCCGCATTTTCGGCCTCGAGAACAAGTTCGGCTGCATTCGTTCTCGCAACCTGCGCGGTCAGGGCGATGACCCGTACTCCGTGCTCGGCATCGACTGCAATGCGTCCGACACGGAGCTCAAGGCGCACTACCGCAAGCTGGTGAAGGAAAACCACCCGGACCGGCACATCGCCGCCGGCATGCCGGAGGAAGCAGTGGCGATTGCGACGAAGCGGCTGGCGCGCATCACCGAAGCCTGGGGGCAGGTAGAGCGCGAACGCGGCCTATGACATCCACGGCGCTGCCATACGAGTGGATGGCTGCGGCCAACTTCAACGAGCGCCGGGGTGGCCAGACGCCGGACATCCTGTTGCTCCACTACACCGGCACGCCGACGGCGGAGTTCGCGCTGGAACTGCTGACCTCGGGCGAGCGCGAGGTGTCTTGCCATTATCTCGTTCACGAGGATGGCCGCATCGTGCACATGGTCGATGAGGACCTTCGGGCGTGGCATGCGGGCGTTTCTTCTTGGGAGGGCAGGGACGACGTCAACTCCCGTTCCATTGGCATCGAGATCGTCAACCCTGGTCACGGGCCGGACTATCGCGATTTCCCGGAGAAACAGATCGAGGCGGTCATTGCCCTTTCCAGGGACATTGTGCAGCGCCACCGGATCGCGCCGCGCAGGGTGCTGGCCCATTCCGATGTGGCGCCGGGTCGCAAGATCGATCCCGGCGAGCGGTTTCCATGGGAGCGGCTGGCACGTGCCGGGGTGGGGCTGTGGCCTTCGGTTCCTGAACCGTGTAACGGCGGCTGCCTGGCAGAAGGTGATAGTGGTCCTGCTGTGTCCGCGCTCAGGCAGAACCTGGCAGCCTACGGTTACGGCGTCGAGCCGGGAGATGTGTACGACAGCCGGTTGAGTACCGTGGTGTACAGTTTTCAGCTGCACTTCCGCCCTGAGCTATGCGACGGGCGTGCGGATTCCGAGACGCAGGCGCGGCTGTCCGCTCTGCTTGCGGTGCATGCGACTTGATCAGGCGGCGGGCCTGATCACTGCATCGATCTGGGCAAGCTTTTCGGGCGACAGGGGCTTGTCGAGCCGAAGCACGAGATTGAGTCCGAGGGATGCAGCAAGGGTCGAGGCCATGTCAATCACGCTGCGCGGCTGGCTCGACATGAAGATCAGCCTGCCCTGAAAATTAAGCTGCTTCAGGGTGGATAGAAACTCGATGCCGTCGCGGTCCGGAAGGGACAGGTCCAGCATCAGCACGTCCACGGACGGTGACTCCATCAGCCGGCGTTCGGTCTGCGAAATGTTGTCGAACTGGATAAAATCAAGATCTTCTGTCTGCTGAAAGTGTTTCTTGCAAACAGCGTTGAAGATTGGATCGTCATCGACCTGAACAAAACGAACTACTTGACCTTGCGGCATCTTATTTACGTAAGGTAATGATCTAAACTTGTTTGTGTGCATACTGCCATGTCTGGAATAACTTTCAATACCTTTCAGTTGTGTGAACCCAAGCTGAACAATTTTTAAGATAAAAGCTTACCCAAGGGCGGCTGGAGAGCTTCCGGGTTGGATTTGTCCTCCCGTTGCATGATATAAGATCAATCATGACACCAGCCGGCTGGATGACCGCGCCGGTTGCCGGTTTCCGGCGCCGGTGAGGAAAGTCCGGGCTCCACGGAAACACGGTGCCGGATAACGTCCGGCGGAGGCGACTCCAGGGAAAGTGCCACAGAAAGCAAACCGCCCTTGTGCCTCGGCACCGGGGTAAGGGTGAAAGGGTGCGGTAAGAGCGCACCGCGGACGCGGCAACGCGGACGGCACGGCAAACCCCACCGGGAGCAAGGCCAAATAGGGGCGGCAGGCAAGGTTCACGCCTTGCGGTTCGCGTTTTCCGGAACGCTGCCCGGGTTGGCTGCACGAGGTGCGCGGCAACGCGCATCCCAGATGAATGGTCATCCAGCGAACAGGCATCATGCCGCGTTTGCGGACAGAACCCGGCTTACAGGCCGGCTGGTGTCATGAATTCAGTGCCCGTTGCAGGTAAAGCGTCATATACAGTTTCGTTGAAGGCCACGGTTTCATTTGCTATATATGTGGCCAGCCGGCGCATCGTGAATGGAATGGGTGCGCCCTGGACGACCGGTTAGACATCAACGCCGTAAAACCGCCGAGACGACTTTCCCGTGCTTCCCAGAGACCGGCAAGACTTCTTGAGCCGGACTGGTCATTCCAGGATCAAGATCGGGAAAGGTATGTCCCTATGCGTGTCAACGGCACCGTCAAGTTCTTCAATACGACCAAGGGCTTTGGTTTCATTGCTCCTGAAGACGGCTCCAAGGACGTGTTCGTCCACATCACTGCAATCCAGCGTTCTGGCCTGCAGGGGCTGAAGGACGGCGACAAGGTAAGCTTTGTGGTCGAGGCCGACCCGCGCGGCCGCGGCAACCAGGCTGCAGATATCCAGATGGGCTGATCCGCCCACGCTGAGTGTCGCGAGGCCGGGCCGGTGGCAAACGCCGGTCCGGCCTCAACATTTTCGCGAAAGTTGATTATCCGGCCGCAACACGCTATCTAGCGGCCTTCCAGCAACCGACAGGGAAAGTTTTTATGTCGAAAGAAGAAGTGCTCGAGTTCGAAGGCGTCGTAACCGAGGTGCTGCCAGACTCGCGCTTCCGGGTGAAGCTGGAGAACGATCACGAGATCATCGCCTACACCGCAGGCAAGATGAAGAAGTTCCGCATCCGCACCATTGCCGGTGACCGGGTGACCGTCGAGATGACGCCATACGACCTCGACAAGGGCCGCATCACCTTCCGCCACAAGGACGCCAAGGGCGCGCCGCCGCCGGCAGGGCAGAATCAGGGCCGCAGGCCGGGTGGCGGTGGTGGCCGCCGCTGAGCATGGTGCTGGCAGCTTGAACATCGCATGGCGGCCCGGTTCGGGCCGTTTTGCTTTTCCGGCGGCATTTCACGGCAATTTTTGACGATGCGGCGCGTAACGAGTCACCGCATCAACGAATTGTTAAGCATCAAGGCTCCAGAGTCCTAACGCGCGTTAACGTATTTTCGGCAACGGCTGCCTGCTGCGATACCGCTTGTTGCGACGTGGCGGTGGGGACCGTCCTGCCGGGTGGGACTTGATAACGGATCATGACACGTCCAGGCGAGGACACGCCGGAGCGTCACGTGCCGGTGCTGTTGCAGCCGGTGCTCGATGCATTGCGGCCACAGGCAGGTGAGGTCATCGTGGACGGCACCTTTGGTGCGGGCGGCTATAGCCGCGCGCTGCTGCGCGTGCCGGGCGTGCGGGTGATCGCCATCGACCGCGATCCATCAGCCATTGCAGGCGGGCAGGGCCTGGTGGCTGAAAGCGAGGGGCGGCTCGAACTGGTGGAAGGACGGTTTTCCCGTATGGAGGCCATCGCCGCCCAGGCCGGTCTCGACGAGGTGGACGGCATCGTGCTGGACGTGGGTGTGTCGTCGATGCAACTGGACCAGGCTGAGCGCGGCTTTTCGTTCATGCGCGACGGGCCGCTGGACATGCGGATGGCGCAGGACGGCGTCAGCGCGGCTGAGGTGGTGAATTCATTCGACGAGCGCGACCTGCGCCACATCATCGCCGTTCTGGGCGAAGAGAAGCGGGCCTACTCGATTGCCAGGGCCATCGTTGCGCGCCGGGCCAGCGCGCCGTTCGAGCGCACGCTCGATCTTGCCGGACTGATCGAGGCCACCATCGGGCGTCCGCCAAAATCCAAGGGGCCAACGATCCATCCGGCCACGCGCACCTTCCAGGCCTTGCGCATCTTCGTGAACGCCGAACTGAAGGAACTGGCTGAGGCCCTTGCAGCTGCCGAGCGGCTGCTCAAGCCGGGCGGGCGGCTTGCGGTGGTGACGTTTCATTCGCTGGAGGACCGGATCGTGAAGCGGTTCCTGCAGTCGCGCACGGGCAGGGCGCCACGGGCTTCGCGCCATGCTCCCGGCACCAGCGAGATCGAGCCGTCGTTCGAGGATATTGCCCGTGGCGGGATCGTGGCGGACGAGGCCGAGACGCAAGCTAATCCGCGGGCGCGGTCGGCCCGGTTGCGCGCCGGGCGGCGCACGTCTGCACCGGCGCATCCGTTCCGGCTGGAAGAGTTCGGCAGGGAGGTGTCGTTATGTTGAGGCTGCTGAATTTCCTGCTGGTTCCGGCGGTTCTTGCCTCCGGCTTTGCGCTTTACAACCTGGAGCACAGCACCCGTTCCCTCGAACGCGAGATCGCCGCGACCGGAAAGGACATCGACGGCGAGTACGAGATGATCGGCCTGCTCAACGCCGAATGGAGCCTGCTGACGCGGCCGCAACGGCTCGAGCGGCTGGCGCGGAATCACCTGGGAATGGGGCCGCTGATGCCCGACCAGATCAAGCGGCCGGAACAGCTTACCGGTTCGTTGCCGCCTGCGCCTGCGGCGTCTCCCGACGAAACACCCGCCAGCGATGACCCGCTGGCCGACCTGCTGCGGATGATGCAATGACCGTGACCGACCCGACATCCGGCTCAATGTCCAGCAACGGCATGCTGCGCGGCCACAAGCGTCTGCGGCTGGTGATGGCCGGCTTTGCGATGGGCCTCGCCGTGCTGGTGGGCAAGGCGGGCTGGCTGACCATCGTTGAAGGTGGCGAGGGCCAGCAGCATGCCCGCAGCGGCCCCGAGCCGCGCATTCCAAGACCCAATATCTCCGACCGGTACGGACACACGCTGGCTGCCGACATTCCGGTGTCGTCGCTCTATGCCGATCCGGCAAAGATGATCGACATCGATGAGGCGGTCGAACTGCTGACGGGAGCGCTGCCCAATCTCGACGGGCGAGACCTGCGCCGCAAGCTCGAGAACCGCAAGCGGCGGTTCGTGTGGATCCAGCGTGAGGTTTCACCGGCCGAGCGGGAACTCATTCACAACATGGGCATCCCCGGCGTCGGATTCCGCAACGAGACCCGCCGCATCTATCCGATGGGCAATCTGGCCGCCCATGTGCTGGGTGCGGTCGACCTGGATTCGAAGGGCATTGCCGGACTGGAAAAATATCTCGACGACCAGGGCGCCCTGTACACCGCTTCGCTGGCCGACCCGACCCGCGCGGCATCGATGCCGGCGCAGACCTCGATAGACGTTCGCGTGCAGCATGCCGTGACCGACGAGCTTGCCAAGGCGATGACGAAGTTCCGGGCCAAGGCAGCGGCGGGGATCGTGTTGAATGCCTATACGGGGGAAGTGCTGGCTCTTGCGTCTCTGCCCGACTTCAGCCCCAACAATCCTGCCGACGCGCTCAAGTCCGAAAACGTCAACCGGGTCACGGCGGGCGTGTTCGAACTCGGCTCCATCATCAAGGCGGTCACCTTCGCCATGGCGCTGGACTATGGCACGGCGACGCTCAAGTCGCGGTATGACGCGAGGTTCCCGCTTGTGATCGGGCGCGCGCGGATCAACGACTTCCATGCCCAGAAGCGCATCATGACGGTGCCTGAAATCTTCATGCACTCGTCCAACATCGGCACCGGCAAGATGGCGCTGGAAGTGGGCGAGGAGAGGCACCAGGCGTTCCTGCGCAAGCTTGGCTTCTTCGACCGGTTGCAGACCGAACTGCCTGAAGCCGCAAAGCCGCTGCTGCCGCCGCGCTGGGGCAAGCTGGTGACGGTCACGGCCTCGTTTGGCCACGGATTTGCCGTACAGCCGATGCAGGGTGCAGCCGTTGCTGCAGCGCTGGTAAATGGCGGAAAACTCATCCCGCCGACCTTGCTGAAGCGCGACGTTGAAACCGCAGACGCCCTGGCCGAACAAGTGATCAAGCCTTCCACCAGCGCTGACATGCGCTACCTGTTCCGACTCAACGTGACCGAGGGCACGGCCGGCAAGGCCGAGGTGCCCGGCTATCGCGTGGGCGGCAAGACCGGGACAGCCGAAAAGGTGATCAAGGGGCGCTACTCCAAGGACCACAGGCTGACGTCATTCATTGGCGCATTTCCGATGGATGATCCGAAGTACGTCATGCTGATGATGCTGGATGAGCCCAAGCCACTACCGGAAACCTATGGCTATGCCACGTCAGGCTGGAACGCGGTGCCGACCGCGGGCAAGGTCATCGCGCGCATTGCGCCGCTGCTGGGGGTGACGCCGGAGTTCGATGAGGATTCGCTGAAAAAACTCGAGAAATACAAGAAGGAACGGCTGAAGGAGCAGGCCAAGGAGGCCGAGCGCGCGGCCGCGCTGGAAGGTGGGACCGCCAGATGAGCATGACGCTTCATCATCTGGCGCATGGTATCGCCGAGGTGCCGCAGGACGCGGAGGGGCTTGTTGTCGAGGGCATTACCTCGGACAGCCGCCAGGCCGGGGCAGGCTTCCTGTTCGCCGCCATCCAGGGTGAGCAGGCGGACGGTGCCCGCTTTGCCGGCGCGGCTGTCAAGAACGGCGCTGCTGCGGTTCTGGCCGGCCGTGACGCCGTGCTGGACATTCCGGCCGGGGTGCCGGTGTTGCGGGCGGACAATCCGCGTCTCGCCCTGTCGCTGATGGCAGCGCGGTTTCACAGCCCCCAGCCGGACATCGTCGTTGCGGTGACCGGCACCAATGGCAAGACATCCGTCGCATCGTTCGTGCGCCAGATCTGGACGATCCTCGGCCTTTCCGCGGCAAGCATCGGTACGGTTGGAATCGTGTCGCCGTCGGGCACGCGCAAGCTGGCCCATACCACGCCGGATCCGGTGGAGATCCACGCAGCGCTCGAAGCCCTTTCGCACGAGCATGTGACCCATGTGGCGCTGGAAGCATCCAGTCACGGCCTTGCCCAGTACCGGCTGCATGGCGTGCGCATTGCTGCTGCCGGCTTCACCAACCTGACGCGCGATCACCTGGATTATCACAAGACCTTCGAGGCCTATCTCGATGCCAAGATGATGCTGTTCGAGCAGGTGCTGGGCGAAGGCGCGGGCGCCATCATCAATGCGGACATGCCACAGGCTGCGGCCATCATCGAGCGCTGCCGCAAGCGCGGGCTGGTCGTGTCCACGGTCGGGTTCGCCGGTGACGCCCTGAAACTCGAGGCAGCAGAACCGCACGGTTTCGGACAGCGATTGAAGGTGAAGGGTCAGCAGGGCGAGTACAGCGTGTACCTGCCGCTGGTGGGCGCGTTCCAGGCCGAGAACGCCCTGATGGCCGTCGGGCTGGTGGTTGCTGCAGGTGGCTCCGAGCCGCATGCCATGCGGGCGCTGGAGCAGCTTCGCGGTGCGACCGGCCGGCTGGAGCTGGTGGCGACGACGGCGGCGGGAGCGCCGGTGTTTGTCGACTATGCCCATACGCCGGATGCGCTGGAGCATGCGATCCGGTCGCTCAGGCCAAACGTGTCAGGCAAGCTCTATGTGGTATTTGGCGCAGGCGGCGACCGGGACAAGGGCAAGCGGCCCGAGATGGGCGCGGTGGCGGCGCGCGAGGCAGACGTTGCGATCGTCACTGACGACAATCCACGCAGCGAGGACCCGGCGGTGATCCGCTCGGAAATCATGGCGGCTTGCCCCGGCGCGCGCGAGATCGGCGACCGGGCGAGCGCGATCGCCACGGCGATTTCGGAACTGCAGGCAGGCGACGTTCTGGTGGTGGCCGGCAAGGGGCACGAGACAGGACAGACGGTGGGCAGCACCACGCTTCCGTTCTCCGATCACGAGGTGGTGCTGACGTGCGTTTCGGGACAGGTGGCGAATGGCTGAGACTGCGCTTTGGACGGTGGACGAGCTTTTGGCTGCAACCGGCGGCAAGCTGGAAGGCAAGGTGACGGCTGCGCTCAAGGGCGTTGCCATCGACAGCCGGGAGATTGCGCCGGGAGACATCTTTGTCGCCATCCGCGGAGACCGCACCGACGGGCATGAATACGCGGCTTCCGCGCTGGAGGCAGGAGCGGGGATTGCGGTGGTGTCCCGGCCGGATGAGGCCATGCGCAAGGCAGGTGCGCTGCTGGTTGTGCCGGATGCGCTGAAGGCGCTGGAAGACATGGGCCGGGCGGCGCGGGCGCGGGTGGCGGGCAAGGTCGTCGCGGTAACGGGATCTGTGGGCAAGACTACCACAAAGGATGCGCTGAAGGTGGCGCTGTCGGCTTGCGGACCTACCCACGCGGCGGTTTCGTCGTTCAACAATCATTGGGGCGTGCCGCTGACGCTGGCGCGAATGCCGCGTCATACGGCCTATGGCGTCATCGAGGTCGGCATGAACCACGCCGGCGAGATCGAGACGCTGATCGGCATGGTGCGCCCGCACGTGGCGATCATTACCGCCATTGCCGAAAGCCACATCGGCCATTTCGACTCGCTTGCAGGCATTGCCGACGCCAAGGCCGAAATTTTCACCGGCGTAGTGCCCGGAGGGATTGCCATCATCAACCGCGACAGCGAGTTTTTCGATCATCTCGCTGCGAAGGCGCGCGATTGCGGCATCACCGACATCCGCGGTTTTGGAGAGGCGGACACCGCTGACATACGGCTGATGCGATACACCCTGCATGACACCTGTTCGTGCATGACGGCAAACGTGTGCGGGCAGGAGGTTACCTGCAAGCTGGGTGCGCCGGGACGGCACGTTGTGCAGAACGCGCTTGCGGTGCTCGGCGCTTGCCAGGCGGCTGGCGCAGACCTTGCCAGGTGCGCTCTGGCGCTTGCCGACATCCGGCCGCCGTCGGGGCGCGGCGTGCGGCACAAGCTGTCGAGGGACGGGGTCGGCGTGACGCTGATCGACGAGAGCTACAATGCCAACCCGGCGTCGGTGCGCGCCGCACTCCAGATGCTGGCGACGGCGGAGCCTGCCGGTCGTGGCCGGCGCATCGCAGTGCTCGGCGACATGCTGGAACTTGGATCGCATTCGCAGAAGCTGCACGCCGGACTCGCCGAGCCGGTGATCCAGGCGGGTGCCGACAAGGTATATGCCTGCGGCGAGCACATGGGGGCGCTGTGGAAGGCGCTGCCGCGCGACACCCACGGAGCGTACACGGCAACATCGCAAGAGTTGATCGAACCGCTGCTGGGGTCTATCCAGTCCGGCGACGTCATCATGGTCAAGGGATCGCTCGGCTCGAAGATGGGCCTCGTGGTCAAAGCCATCATCGAAAAATACGGGAGCAGTACCGGCAGTTGAACGGCGCATGCTGCAGGCAACGCTTGCAGATCAGACCAGCCGCCAGCCCCGAACCTGGAAACAACATGTTCTATCATCTCTTCGTTGAATTGAGCGACCAGATCTCCGCCCTGAACGTGTTCCGCTACATCACGTTCAGAACCGGTGGCGCATTGATGACGGCGCTGTTCCTGTCGTTCATGTTCGGGCCATGGCTGATCTCGCAGATGCGCGTCAAGCAGGGCAAGGGTCAGCCGATCCGCGAGGACGGACCGGCGCGGCACCTGATCGAGAAGCAGGGTACGCCGACCATGGGCGGGCTGATGATCCTGGCCAGCGTGCTGGTCTCGACGCTGCTGTGGGCAGACCTGTCGAACCTTTATGTCTGGACGGTGCTGTTCGTGACAATGGGCTTCGGCGCCATCGGCTTCTATGACGACTACCTCAAGGTGACGCGCGCCAAGACCGGCGGCTTTTCGGCCAGGTTCCGGCTGGCGCTCGAGTTCATCATTGCCGGCCTTGCGGTGTGGATGTTCACCATCCTTGGCGACGACAAGCTTTCGAACGCGCTGGCGCTGCCGTTCCTCAAGGACGTGCTGCTGCAGCTTGGCTGGTTCTTCATCGTGTTCGGCACGCTGGTCGTGGTGGGGGCGGGCAATGCCGTCAATCTTACGGACGGTCTCGACGGGCTGGCCATCGTGCCTGTGATGATCGCGGCGGCGAGCTTCGGCGTGATCGTGTATCTCGCCGGCAACATCCGCTTCGCCGACTACCTGCAGATCCACTATGTGCGCGGCACGGGAGAACTGGCGGTATTGTGCGGCGCGCTGATCGGGGCGGGGCTCGGCTTCCTGTGGTTCAATGCGCCGCCAGCCATGATCTTCATGGGCGATACAGGCTCGCTGTCGCTGGGCGGCGCGCTTGGCGCCATTGCGGTGGCGGCGAAGCACGAGATCGTGCTGGCCATCATCGGCGGTCTGTTCGTTCTGGAAACGGTATCGGTCATCGTGCAGGTGATCTCGTTCAAGATGACCGGCAAACGGGTATTCGCCATGGCGCCGCTGCACCATCACTTCGAACAGAAGGGCTGGAAGGAGCCAACCATCGTGATCCGGTTCTGGATCATCTCCGTCGTGCTGGCCCTGATCGGCCTGGCCACCCTGAAGCTGCGCTGAGGAAGGCAGAACCATTCATGGCGATTGCGGCACATTCGTTCAGGGGCAAGCGGGTCGGCGTGTTTGGCCTCGGGCGTTCGGGCAACGCCACCGTGGACGCCCTGGTGCGTGGCGGGGCAGAGGTGCTGGCCTGGGACGATGCGCCGGCGGCGGCCCAGAAGGCTGAAGAGCTGGGCCTGCCGGTGGTCAACCTGCACGAGGTGGATTTTGCAACACTGGACAGTTTCGTGCTGTCGCCGGGCGTGCCGCTGACCCACCCCGAGCCGCACTGGAGCGTCAAGAAGGCGCGCGCATCGGGCACGGAGATCATTGGCGATACGGAAATTCTCGCCCGCGAGATCGCCAAC
Organism: uncultured Anderseniella sp.; assembly: GCA_964648175.1. GTDB lineage: Bacteria > Pseudomonadota > Alphaproteobacteria > Rhizobiales > Aestuariivirgaceae > Anderseniella. The sequence continues at coordinate 22,372 of CAZYKZ010000004.1, read as the reverse complement.
AGCAATGCCCGCTTCATCGGCATCACCGGGACCAACGGCAAGTCCACCACGACCGCGCTGACGGGCCATGTGCTGGCCCATGCCGGTCTTGACGTTCAGGTGGGCGGCAATATCGGTACCGCGGCGCTGCTCTTGCCGCCGCCCGGCAATGACACCGTCTACGTGATTGAACTCTCGTCCTACCAGATCGACCTGATGCCATCGCTCAAGCCTGATGTTGGCGTGTTGATGAACCTGACGCCTGACCACCTCGACCGGCACGGCACGATGGAGAACTATGCCGCCGTCAAGGCGCACATGTTTGCGCTGCAGGACATGGACGACACGGCCGCCATATCGGTGGATGACAGCTGGTGCGCCGCCATTGCCACGCAAGCGGCCCGTCACACCAATGCCGTCACCTTCTCGGTCAAGGGGCGCGAGGCTACCGTCACATCGGATGGCGATACGCTGACCGACAGCCGCGATGGCACGACGATCTCCCTTGCCGGGGCACGGGCGCTGCGTGGCCTGCACAATGCGCAAAACGCTTGCGCCGTATATATCGCCACCCGGCGGATGGGCCTGTCGCCCGAGCAGATCGAAGCAGGGTTCAACTCATTTCCCGGCCTTGCCCACCGCATGGAAGAAGTGGGCCACAAGGGCCGCGTGGTGTTCATCAACGACAGCAAGGCCACCAACGCCGATGCAGCCGAGAAGGCGCTCTCGAGCCTGGAGCGGATCTACTGGATCGCCGGCGGGCAGGCCAAGTCCGGCGGTATCGTACCGCTGGAACCGTGGTTCAACCGCATTGCCAAGGCCTACCTGATCGGTCAGGACGCGCGCGAACTTGCCGCCACGCTGGAGGGCAAGGTCGCCTACGAGATGTGCGGGACCATGGAAGCGGCCGTGGCCATTGCGGCGCGGGATGCGGCGGGCGATGCAAGTGCGGCGGCGGAGGTTGCCGTGCTGCTGTCGCCGGCGTGCGCCTCGTTCGACCAGTACCCCAATTTCGAGGTGCGCGGAGAAGATTTTCGCGCGCTCGTGCAGAAGCTGGACGGTGTCCGTTTCGACAAGGAGGTAGCCTGAACCATGCTGATATCGCGCGCCGACAAGGGGCTGATCGCCGACTGGTGGTTCACGGTGGACCGGGTAGTGCTCGGCTGCGTACTGATGCTGATGGCAGCGGGCGTGCTGTTCTCGATGGCCGCCAGCCCGCCGGTGGCGGCGCGTATCGGCCTCGACAGCTTCCACTTCTTCACCCGGCAGCTGATCTACATGGCGCCGGCGGTGGTGGTGCTGCTGGCCACGTCCATGTTGTCGACGCAGTCGGCGCGCCGGCTAGCCTTGCTGGCCTTCGCTGGCGGGATTGCCGCCATGGTCGGCGCCATCATGTGGGGGCCGGAGATCAAGGGCGCGCACCGCTGGCTCGATCTCGGCCCGCTCAACGTGCAGCCCTCTGAGTTCGTGAAGCCCGCGTTCGCCGTGTGCGTGGCCTGGTTCCTCGCTGAAGGCACCCGCCGGCCGGACATGCCAGGGTTCTGGATCGCATCGGCGTTCTATGGCCTGTTCGCCGGCCTGCTGGTGCTTCAGCCGGACTTCGGCCAGCTGGTGCTGGTGACCGGCGTGTTCGGCACGCTGCTGCTGGTTTACGGCATCTCGTGGTTCTTCATTCTCGGGCTTGGCGGCATTGGCGCAGCTGGCGCCATGCTGGCCTATCTGACCTTCCCGCACGTGGCCTCGCGCGTGAATCGCTTCCTCAACCCGGAAGACCATGACACCTTTCAGGTCGACGTGGCCACGCAGGCATTTCACAATGGCGGCCTGATGGGAACCGGTCCGGGCGGCGGCACGGCCAAGCACATCCTGCCGGACGCTCATACCGACTTCATTCCCGCCGTCATTGGCGAGGAATTCGGCTTCATTGCCTGCGCCATCCTGATCTGCATCATCGGCTTCATCGTGTTGCGGGTGCTGCGCCGGGCCATGTCGGTTTCCGACCCGTTCGTGGTGCTGTCGCTAACCGGGCTCGTCACGCTTTACGGCTTCCAGTCGTTCATCAATCTGGGGGTGAACCTGACCCTGCTGCCGGCCAAGGGCATGACCCTGCCGTTCATCTCGTACGGTGGTTCATCTCTGATCGCGATGGCGTTCTCGATGGGGTTGCTGCTCGCGTTTTCGCGGGTGCGGGGCCGCTCGAAAGTGGTCCCGCCTGCGGGCACGTCCAGCTTCGCGGCGAAGGCTGCCTGAGCAGATGAACGCTGCGCCGCAGATGGACCGCTCCGGCATGGGAACGGTGGTGCTTGCCTCCGGTGGCACCGGCGGGCACCTGTTCCCGGCACAGGCGCTGGCGCGGGAGCTGGAGGCTCGCGGCTGGGACGTCCGGCTGTTTACCGATACGCGAGGGCTTGCCTGGCAGGACCGGTTTCGCAAGGGCAGCGTGATCGAGATCTCTTCCTCCACCCTGACGCCGGGCAAACCGTGGAAGCTGCCGTTGCAGATGGTGAGGCTGGTGAAGGGTTACCGGCAATGCCTTGCCGAGTTTGCACGCCTCAGACCACGCGCCGTGGTGGGCTTTGGCGGCTATCCATCGCTGCCGGTGATGATGGCGGCACGGCGGGCGGGAATTCCCGCCATGGTTCACGAGCAGAATGCAGTGGCGGGCCGCGCCAACCGGCTGGCGGCGAGTATCGGCGGGGCGAAGATCATCGCAACGTCATTCGAGCCGGTCTACGGCTTTTCACCGGCGCAGATGAGCCGGGTGAAGCTCGTCGGAAACCCGGTGCGCGAAGCCGTGCTGGACGCTGCCTCGGCAGGCTACGAGGCGCCTGACGCGGCGCACATGTTCAATCTGCTGGTGTTCGGCGGCAGCCAGGGCGCACAGTATTTCTCGCAGGTCATGCCGCAGGTGGTGGCGGAGTTGCCGCACGCGGTGACCAAGCGGTTGCGCATCGTGCAGCAGTGCCGGCCCGAGGACATCGATGCCGTGCGGGCGGCCTACGAGGCAGCCGGGGTCAAGGCCACCTGCGAGAGCTTTTTCAACGACATGCCAAAGCGCATTGCTGCGGCGCACCTTGTGATCTGCCGGGCAGGTGCCTCGACGGTGGCAGAGCTCGGCGTGATCGGGCGGCCAGCCATCTACGTGCCGCTGCCGCATGCGCTCGACAACGATCAATTGCGCAACGCCCAGAGCATGACGAAGGTCGGCGGCGGCTGGGCAATGGAGCAGAAGGACATCACCCCGGCAGGGCTGGCGGCGTTCATAACGCGCTTGCGATTCGACCCCGCGGAACTTACCAGAGCAGCCCAAGGGGCGCGTTCGCACGGGCGCCCGGCAGCTGCGCAGGCGCTTGCAGACCTGGTTTCGCAACTGGCGCGGCCAGCATTGGCAAAGGACTCTTCGACGACATGAAATTGACCCAGGACATCGGCCCGATCCACTTCGTCGGCATCGGCGGCATCGGCATGAGCGGCATTGCGGAAGTGATGGCGACGCTTGGCTACACGGTGCAGGGCTCGGATATTGCCGACAACTACAACGTGGCGCGGCTGCGCAAGGCGGGCGTGACGGTGCACATCGGCCACCGGGCGGAGAATGTCGGCGAGGCGCAGGTGGTCGTAACCTCGACCGCGGTCAAGAAGGACAACCCGGAAGTGGTGGAGGCGCGTGCGCGCTACCTGCCAATCGTGCGCCGCGCCGAGATGCTGGCCGAGCTGATGCGCTTCAAGTCCTGCGTCGCAATCGGGGGTACGCACGGCAAGACGACGACGACCTCCCTCGTTGCGGCGTTGCTGGAAGCGGGCAACCTGGACCCGACAGTCATCAATGGCGGCATCATCAATGCCTATGGCACCAATGCGCGCCTCGGCAAGGGCGACTGGATGGTGGTTGAGGCGGACGAGTCCGACGGCACGTTCGTCAAGCTGCCGGCGGATGTCACTATCGTGACCAACATGGACCCGGAGCACCTGGACCATTACGGCACCTTTGACGAGGCCAAGAAGGCATATCGCGCGTTCGTCGAGAACATTCCGTTCTACGGTTTTGCGGTGATGTGCGTGGACCACCCGGAAGTGCAGGCGCTGATCGGCCAGGTGACCGACCGGCGCGTGTTCACCTACGGCAAGAGCGCGCAAGCAGACTACCGCCTGACCGACATCAGCTTCTCCGGCGGCAAGAGCCACTTCTCCGTCATCATCAACGACCGGCGCACCGGCGAGAGCAGGAAGCTTGAAGACATCACTCTCGCCATGCCGGGCGAGCACAACCTGCTGAACTCCACGGCGGCCATTGCAGTGGCCACAAATCTCGGTGTCAGCGACGACGCCATCCGCAAGGGGCTTGCGGGTTTTTCGGGCGTCAAGCGGCGTTTCACCTTCACCGGCGAGCATGACGGCGTCAGCGTTTATGACGACTATGGCCATCACCCGGTGGAGATTGCTGCGGTGCTGAAGGCGGCGCGTGGCGTCACCGCCGGGCGGGTCATCGCCATCATGCAGCCGCACCGCTATACCCGTCTGCGCGACCTGTTCAGCGACTTCTGCTCCTGCTTCAACGACGCCGACCAGGTGGTGGTGGCGCCCGTATACGAAGCTGGTGAGCAGCCGATCGAGGGAGCCACCCACACGGCGCTGGCCGAGGGGTTGAGGGCGCGCGGCCACCGCAGCGTGCACACCATCTCGAACCACCTTGAGATTGCGCCGCTGGTTCGCGAGTCCGCAAAGCCGGGCGATGTTGTCGTGTTCCTGGGCGCCGGCAACATCACCCAGTGGGCATATGCGCTGCCTGGAGAACTCAAGGACATTGCCGAACGCGAGGGCAAGTAATGGCGACACCGGGCGAACTGCTTCAGGCGCGCCTGCCCGAGGTGCGGGGGCGCATCGAACTGGACCGGCCGCTTGCGGACCTGACCTGGTTTCGCGTTGGCGGGCCGGCGGACGTGCTGTTTTCGCCAGCCGACGAGGAAGACCTGGCGAACTTTCTGGCCAAGCTCGATGAGGACATTCCGGTTTACGTCATAGGCGTCGGCTCAAACCTGCTGGTCCGCGACGCAGGCGTTCCCGGCGTGGTGATCCGGTTGGGCCGGGGATTTTCGCAAATGGAGAGCGCCGGAGACTTCCAGGTGCGTTCGGGCACCGCTGTGCCGGATGTGCGCCTGGCGCGGTTCGCACTCCAGGAGGGTATAACTTTGTTAACCTTTCTGAGAGGTATACCGGGCACAATCGGCGGCGCGCTCAGGATGAATGCCGGGGCTCACGGCGGTGAGACGAAGGACATTCTGGTCGAGGCGCGCGGGATCGATCGCAAGGGGAACCTCCACGTCATGTCCAATGCCGGCATGGGATACAGCTACCGCCATTCGTCGGCGCCCGAGGACATCATCTTCACCTCGGCCCTTTTCCAGGGAGCAGAAGGCGACCGCGACGAGATCAAGGCGCACATGGAAGAGATCACTGCCGCGCGCGAGGCCAGCCAGCCGATCAAGAGCCGCACCGGCGGGTCGACCTTCAAGAACCCGCCCGGCAACAAGTCGTGGCAGCTGATCGATGCAGCAGGCATGCGCGGCTTCAGCATCGGCCCGGCCAAGGTGTCGGAGATGCATTGCAACTTCCTGATCAACGAGGGTGGCGCAACCGCCGCGCAGATCGAGGAGCTTGGCGAAACCGTCCGCAAGCGCGTGAAGGAAACATCCGGTGTGGAGCTTGACTGGGAAATCAAGCGCATCGGGGTGCAGAGCCGGTCTTGAGAACCATGGAATTGCGTGATCCTGAAACCACCCGCGTTGCCGTTCTGATGGGCGGCTGGTCGCATGAGCGCGAGGTGTCGCTGTCATCGGGCAGGGCATGTGCAAAGGCGCTGGACGATGCCGGGTTCCAGGTCACGATGATCGACGTCCAGCCCAACGTTATCGAACAGCTGGCCGAGGCCCGCCCAGACGTGGCGTTCAACGCGCTGCACGGCAAGTGGGGCGAGGATGGCAAGATCCAGGCAATTCTCGAAACGCTGAAGATTCCCTACACCCACTCTGGCGTGCTGGCGTCCGCGCTGGCCATGGACAAGCACCTGTGCAAGGCCGCGCTGTCGAAGATGAAGATGCCCGTGGTCGATGACGTGGTGGTCACGGTTGAGGAATTGCTCAACACCGAGGTGATGCCGCTTCCCTACGTGGTCAAGCCGGTAGACGACGGTTCCAGCGTCGGGGTGCACATCGTGGACCGGGGCTCCAACTCGCTTGCCGACATGCTTCAGGCTGACGGCCTGTCGATGGATGAACGGGTGATGGTCGAGCGGTTCGTGCCGGGGCGGGAGCTTACCTGTGCGGTGATGGGCAACGTGGCGCTCGGCGTGATCGACATCGTGCCGAAGATCGGCTTTTACGACTATGCCGCCAAGTACCAGGCGGGCGGGTCGGAGCACATCCTGCCGGCCGACATTCCCCAGCACATTTATCGCCGGGTTCAGCGGCTGGCGCTTTCGGCGCACATGGAGCTTGGCTGCAAGGGCGTGTCGCGGTCGGACTTCCGCTACAATGATACCGAAGGCAGCGAAGGCGAACTGATCTTCCTCGAGATCAACACCCAGCCCGGCATGACGCCGACGTCACTGGTGCCGGAGATGGCGGCCCATGCCGGCCACAGCTTCACCGAGCTGGTGACATGGATGGTCAACGATGCGGGGCTCGACAGATGAGGGCGCCCGATCCTGAACGCACACTGAGACGCATCAAGGCCAGCCCGCTGGCTGCCGTCGGACGGATTTTTCTCGCCGCCGGCGAGCAGGTGGCCCAACGGCGCAGCACCCGCTTCGCCATGCGCAGCAGTGCGGTGGCCATGCTCGCCTCGGTGATCGGCTATGGCCTGCTGGCCGGGGATCACCTCACTGACCCTTCTAGCGGCACCCGTGGATTGCCGGCGCAGATTTCGTCCTATTTCGGCTATGCCGCAGAGGAAGTGCGCATCCACGGACTTCAGCGGATGCCGCCCGAAGCGGTTCTCAAGGCAATCGGGGTGATGCCGGGCGGATCGCTGCTTGGCTTCGATGCCAATCATGCCAGACGCATCCTGCTCAACCTGGACTGGGTCAAGCAGGCGTCAGTACGGGTGCTGCCGCCGAACCGGCTCGAGGTGGACGTGACCGAACGCGAACCGTTCGCGGTGTGGCAGCGCGATGGGCTCTATTACGTAATCGACCGGGAAGGCACCGCGATGGCGAGCTTCGACGCTCGCCGGTTTGCGAACCTGATGCTGGTTTCCGGCGATGGCGCGCAGGAAGAAGTTTCGCAACTCGTTAACCAACTTGAAGCCTGGCCAGGGTTACAGTCGAAGGTGAAGGCCGCCGCGCGGGTTGGCAACCGCCGCTGGACGCTTCACTTCGCAGGCGGGCGCCGTGCGCTGCTGCCGGAGAAGGGGGTCGAGACGGCCCTTGCAAGGCTGGCTGATCTCGAGGCACGCCACCAGGTGCTGGAGAGCGGTATCCGCGAGATCGACCTCAGGATTGCAGACAGCGCCGTGCTGGTGCCGTTCGACACGGCCCCGGACAAGACCGGCGAGAAGGTTGCAGCGCGGCAGAACTGATCGGGGGCGGTCAGGGCGCTGATGTGGGTGTGTGGGGCAATGCCACCGTGGGGCATGCCGTATGTGGGTGAGTAGAATGAAAGTCGTACCTTTTCCGTCGGCAAGCACATCCGGGGGCGCCACTGTCTCGGCATCGGCGTCACGCATCGCGGCGCTCGACATCGGTTCAACGAAAATCTGTTGCCTGATCGGCGAGGTGCAGGGTGGCCGGCGCCGCGCCGTTGACGAACGGGTGCCCGCCATCAAGGTCATCGGCAGCGGTCATTGCCGGGCAGCCGGGGTGCGCGGCGGCAACGTGATCGACGTGCACGAGGCTGAGCAATCGGTTCGTACGGCCATGGAGCAGGCCGAGCGGATGGCCGGCGTCACTCTCAGCGAAGTGTATCTCAACCTTTCCGGCACGCGGACCCGCAGCATTCACTCAACCGGCAAGGTTGAACTTTCAGGCGGCGTTGTCGACGAGGCCGCGAAGCGTCAGGCCATCATGGACGCCATGTCGCGGGTCGACTTGCGTGGCAGCGCAATCGTGCACCTGTCGATTTCCCACTACCGCCTCGATGAGGCACGCGGCATCCGCAATCCGGATGGCATGCATGGGCAGGTGCTGGGCGTCGAGATCAACGCCGTGCTGGCCGATCCCAATGCGCTGGCCAACCTCAGCCTGGTGATGGAGCGCTGCCATCTGGATGTGGCGGGCTTTGTCGTGTCGCCGCATGCATCGGCACGCTCGGTGCTGCTCGAAGACGAGATGGAACTGGGCGTGGTGCTGGTGGAACTCGGGGGCGGTACCACATCATGGGCCGTCTTCAACGAGGGCGTCATGCTGGATGCCGGCGCGATTCCGGTCGGCTCGCATCACGTGACGGCCGATATCGCCCGTGGCCTCAATACGCCCATTGCCCACGCCGAGCGGGTGAAGACCCTGTGGGGTTCCGCCGTGCCTGCCATGCTGGATGAGCGCGAACTGATTACTTGTCCGATCCTTGGCGAGACCGGCACCCATGCGGTCAACCGGGTGCCGCGGTCGATGATCTGCGGCGTGATCCGGCCGCGCATGGAAGAGGTCTTCGAGCTGGTGCGCGAGCGCATCGAGCAAGTGCCGGCGGTGCGCCAGGTGGTTCGCCGGGTCGTGCTGAGCGGTGGCGGGAGCCAGCTCAACGGGGTGGAGCAACTGGCAGGCGAAATCCTGGGCCGTGGCGTTCGGATCGCGCGTCCGCATCGCTTCGACGGGTTGCCAGATGCCATGTCGCAGCCGGGCTTTGCCGTAGCTTCGGGGTTGTTGCGCTACGGCCTTGCGCCTGACATGCAGGCAGCCAATCTCGGCCAGATCATCGCCGGGGCCGGTCATGACGCCGGCTATTTCCGCCGCGTCGGCCAGTGGCTCAAGGAAAGTTTCTGAGCAGGCGTTGCCTGCCGGTAAACGGCCTGCACCGGAAATGTGCAATTTTTCGCGGCCCGGTAAGGTGTCGTTAACCTTTTATTATGGATTTGGAAACCAGAATGACGCTCAGGGGATTATCCAGAGCGGACGCCAAATCATGCCAATCAAGCTTTCAGTGCCAGATTCAGCCGAATTGAAGCCCAGAATCACCGTATTCGGGGTGGGTGGAGCCGGCGGCAACGCGGTCAACAACATGATCGAATCGAACCTCGAGGGGGTCGAGTTCGTTGTCGCGAACACCGATGCGCAGGCAATTCTGCAAAGTTCGGCAGACCGGCGCATCCAGATGGGCACCAACCTCACGCAAGGGTTGGGCGCGGGCTCGCATCCGCAAGTGGGTGCAGGCGCTGCCGAAGAAGCGCTGCCGGAGATCATGGATCATCTGGCCGGGTCGCACATGGTGTTCATCACTGCCGGCATGGGTGGTGGCACCGGCACGGGCGCCGCACCGGTCATCGCACGCGCAGCCAAGGAGCAGGGCATCCTGACGGTGGGCGTCGTCACCAAGCCGTTCCACTTCGAAGGCCAGCGGCGCATGCTGACCGCCGAACGCGGCATCGAGCAGCTTGCCAAGCACGTCGATACGCTGATCGTGATCCCCAACCAGAACCTGTTCCGTGTCGCCAACGAGAAGACCACCTTTGCGGCGGCCTTCGCGATGGCCGACCAGGTGCTGTATTCCGGCGTCGCCTCCATCACGGAGCTGATGACCAAGGATGGCCTGATCAATCTCGACTTCGCAGACGTCCGCGCCATCATGTCCGAGATGGGCAAGGCGATGATGGGAACCGGCGAGGCTTCGGGCGAGAAGCGCGCCATCGAGGCTGCAGAGGCCGCCATCTCGAATCCGCTGCTGGACGATGTGTCGATGCGGGGCGCTCGCGGCCTGCTCATCTCCATCTCTGGCGGTCCCGACCTGACCCTTTATGAAGTTGACGAAGCCGCTACCCGCATCCGCGAGGAAGTTGATCCGGAAGCCAACATCATCCTTGGCGCCACATTCGACGAAAAGCTCGAGGGCACCATGCGGGTTTCCGTGGTTGCCACAGGCCTGGCCGAGGAAGCGCTGCAGGGCGCCAGCGATGGCGAGGAAGAGGAAGAACGCGACACGAGCTACGGTTATTCGATGCCGCGCGCACCCATCCAGCCTGCACCGCGTGCTCCGCAGCCCGTAGCACAGGCGCAGCCTGAGCTGGAAGAGACTGCTGCTGTGGAGGAAGAGACCGCGGCTGCAGCCGAGGACGACTTCGAGATCGCAGCAGCTGCTGCCCCGCAACCGGCTCCGCAGCCTGCGCCGCGTCCGGTCATGGCAACGCCGCAACCACGGCCCCGGATGCCATCGCAGGAAGACTTCCCGCCGATTGCCCGGGAAGCCATGACGCGCGACACCAGCAAGATGGAACAGGTGGCCCAGGCTGCAACGACCAAGCGCAAGGGATTGCTCGAGCGCCTAGCCAGCGTCGGGCTTGGCGTCCGTCGCGAAGAGGACAAGCCTGCGGCCCGCGAAGCCCAGGAACCGGTGATGCAGCGCCGGGAGCCTCAGGCTTCAGCCCCGAAGAGCAATGTGCATTCGCTGCAAGCTGCCATCGATCCCGCACTTGACGACGACCAGCTTGAAATTCCTGCATTCCTGCGCCGGCAGTCCAACTGACGGCCGGCAGATCCGAAACACCAGGGAAAGGGCGGGACATGGATCCCGCCCTCTTGCTTTAAGTCATATTTCCGCCGGGTTGCTGCATCATTCCAGCATCAGCCACCGGTGGTCTTTGCTGGCAGCGCATTCATGCTTGATCTACAATGCCGGGCCATTTAGTGCATCGTGATGTTGTATCGCCGACCCATTGGAGCCGTTCGCTTGCCTGACCATCTGAAAACCAATCGTCTGGCCGCACTTGGTCTTGCCGCGCTGCTGCTGACAGGGTGCAGCAGTGGCAGCAGCCTGTTGTCGGGCAGCGATGGAGATGGCTTTGCGGCCAAGATTTTCGGTTCTGGTGATGCCGTTGCGCCCGACCTGGGCACGGACCCGGACGGTGCGCCGATAGCCAAGATGTACAATTCGGGCCTGGAAGATGTGCGCAACGGCAATTATCGCACGGCCGTGAAGAAGTTTTCCGAGGTCGAACGTCAGCACCCCTATTCGAAGTGGGCCACCAAATCGATCCTGATGCAGGCCTATGCCCAGTATCAGCGCAATGCCTATCCGGAATCGATTGCCGCCGCTGAACGTTTCATCCAGCTTCACCCGGGTCACCGGGATGCAGCCTATGCGCAGTACCTGATCGCCCTGTGCCACTATGAGCAGATCGGCGACATCCGGCGTGATCCCACTGCGGCGCGCAAGTCGCTGGCCGAGCTTGAGGAAGTGGCGCGGCGCTATCCAGATACGCCCTATGCCCAGGACGCGCGCGGCAAGGCGAACCTTGCGCGTGACGTATTGGCCGGCAAGGAAATGGAAGTCGGGCGCTATTACCAGCGCAAGAAGGCGTATCTCGCCGCCATCAACCGCTACAAGACGGTGGTGGAAACCTACCAGACCTCGTCCCATACGCCTGAGGCGCTGTACCGGCTGACCGAGAACTACATGCTGCTGGGCGTGCGCTCAGAGGCCCAGACGGCGGCCGCCGTGCTGGGGCACAACTACCCGAACTCGCAGTGGTACAAGGACGCCTACTCGCTGCTACAGGGCGGGGGCCTGAGCCCCGAGGTCGACTCGGGCTCCTGGTTGTCGAGCATCTTCGGCAGTTAACTCTTCTTCAGCAGCCATCCCATGAACACGACGGCGCAAGCCGCGCCGATGCACTCTGCCGTGATGAAGCCGGGCAGGTCTGCCGGGCGGATGCCGGAGAAGGTGTCGGTGAAGCCGCGCGAAATGGCAACTGCCGGGTTGGCAAACGAGGTCGAGGCGGTGAACCAGTAGGCAGCGGTAATGTACAGCCCGACCAGCCACGCGACAGCGTCAGGCCGGTAGCGGATGCCGCCGAGAATGACCGCCATCAGCCCGAAGGTCGCGACCCATTCGGCAAACCATTGCGCGCCGCCGGTACGCACGGTCTGCGAGGCCTGCACAACATCAAGCTCGAACATGAGGTGGGCTGCAAAGGTGCCGAGAATGCCGCCGGACACCTGGGCGATGATATAGGGCAGCAGTTCGCGCCAGGGCAGGTCGCGCCTGATGGCAAAGCCCAGCGATACCGCAGGGTTGAAATGCGCGCCCGACAGGGGGCCGAGGATGGTGATCAGCACCACCAGGATGGCGCCGGTGGGAATGGTGTTGCCGAGCAGCGAGACGGCAACATCGTCTGACAGTTTGTCGGCCATGATGCCGGAGCCGACAACGGTGCACACCAGCAGACCGGTGCCGAGCGCCTCGGCGGCCAAGCGGCGGGGAAGATCGATGGCGCTCACGCGTCTGCCTCCTGGTGGATTTCCTTCAGGCGGTTGGTCAGGCTCAGCCGGTCGATGCTTGCCAGCGGCAAGTTCACGAAGGCGGAGATACGGTTGTTCATCAGCCGGTAGGTCTCTGCAAAGGCGGCGGCAATCTCGGCGTCGGAACCGGTAACGGCGGCAGGGTCCGGCACGCCCCAGTGGGCCGTCATCGGCTGGCCCGGCCACACCGGGCACACCTCTCCGGCGGCGTTGTCGCAGACGGTGAAGATGAAATCGAGTTTTGGCGCGCCGGGCTGGGCAAATTCATCCCAGCTCTTCGAGCGGAACCGGCTGGTGTCATAACCCAGCGATTTCAATAGCTTGATGGCATGTGGATGAGGCTCGCCCTTGGGCATGGAGCCTGCGGAGTACGAGTTGAAGCGGCCCATGCCGAGTTTGCCGAGGATGGCCTCGGCGAGGATCGAGCGGGCCGAATTGCCGGTGCACAGGAACAGTACGTTGTAGGTCTTCTGGTCGGTCATGATCGAGGGTCCGTCAGCAGGATTTGCACGATACGAGGTCGAGAAGCGGCGCGCAGATTTCGCTGTCTCCCTGGCAGCAGTCCTCCATCAGCCAGGCGAGCAGGGCGCGCATGGCAGCGGGTTCGGCGCGGTAGAGCATGTTGCGGCCGTCCTTGCGCGCCGAAATCAGCCCGGTTCGGGCGAGCACGGCAAGGTGGCTGGACATGGTGTTCTGCACGATGCCCAGCCGGCTTGCGATGTCACCGGCAGCAAGTTCGTCCGGCGCCTCGCGCAGCAAGAGGCGGAACGCGGCAAGGCGCGTTTCATTGGCCAGCGCGGAGAGAGATTCTATTGCTCTGAATTCATCCATATTTCCGGAAGTATCGATGAATTATGACAGTTGCAATACAGCCGGTGCCTGTTGACCGCACGGGCTGCAAAAACCACACTCCGGCAGCTTTCCTTTGAACGCACCTCAAGGCCCATGCCATGGAAAACATGACGCTGTTTGCAAGCTTCATCGCACAAGGACTGTCGCTGCTGGCGACGCTGTTCGTGCTGGCTGTCGGGCTGGCAGTGCTCGCGGTGCTGGTCATGCTGGTCATTGATCTCAGCCAGCACAAGGATGCGATCCGGCACAATTACCCGGTGATCGGGCGGTTCCGGTACCTGTTTTCCAGCCTTGGAGAGTTCTTCCGGCAGTATTTCTTCGCCATGGACCGCGAGGAAATGCCGTTCAACCGGGCGCAGCGCGACTGGGTGGAGCGATCCTCGGCCGGGCTGGACAATACGGTCGCTTTCGGTTCAACGCAGAACATCACCGCCGTCGGCTCGCCAATCTTCGCCAGTGCCATCTATGCACCGCTCGACAGCGAGACGGTCGAGCCTCCCGCCCTGATCATCGGGCCGCATGCGCGCCAGCCCTACGAGGCGCGCTCCATCATCAACATTTCCGGGATGAGTTATGGCGCCCTGTCTGCGCCGGCCGTGCGCGCCCTTTCGAAGGGGGCGAAGCTGGCCAACTGCTGGATGAACACGGGCGAGGGCGGCCTGTCGCCCCATCACCTGTCGGGCGGATGCGACATCATCTTCCAGATCGGCACGGCTAAGTATGGCGTGCGCGACGAGCATGGCAACTTTTCCGAAGACAAGTTGCGTTCGGTGGCCGCGCACCCGGAGGTCAAGATGATCGAGGTGAAGCTGTCGCAAGGCGCAAAGCCCGGCAAGGGCGGACTGCTGCCCGGCGACAAGGTCACCCCGGAAATCGCCAATATCCGCGGCATACCGGCGGGCCAGCCCTCGATTTCGCCGAACCGGCACCTGGAAATCTCCAACAATGCGGAACTGCTGGACTTCATTGGCCGGGTTCGGGAGGTGTCCGGCCTGCCGACCGGTTTCAAGACGGCGATGGGTGGAGTCGACTGGCTCGACGAGCTGTGCCAGCTGATCCACGAACGCGGAGAGGACTGCGCGCCGGACTTCATTACCATCGACTCGGGCGATGGTGGCACCGGGGCAGCGCCGATGCCGCTGATCGACAATACGGCGCTCACCATCAAGGAAGCACTGCCCATGGTGGTGGACATGCTGGAGCGGCATGGACTGAAGGGCCGCATCCGGGTGATTTGCGCCGGCAAGCTGATCACACCGGCCGAGGTCGCCTGGGCCTATTGCGCGGGAGCGGATTTCGTCAACACCGCGCGCGGCTTCATGTTTGCGCTTGGCTGCATCCAGTCGCTCAAGTGCAACAGGAACACCTGTCCGACCGGCATCACGACGCACCAGCGTCACTTGCAGCGGGGGCTCGATCCGGAGGACAAGGCGGTCAGGGTGATGAATTACGCAGCGCGCATCCACTATGGCGTGGGGCTGATCGCGCATGCCTGTGGCGTGCCGCACGCCCGGGCGCTGGAGCGCAAGCACGTGCGCCTCATCCAGGCTGACGGAAAATCCATGCGGATGAGCGAGATCTATCCGCCTGTGACGACGGCCGGCGATCAGGGAAAAGCGGCGTAAATCCCCTCGTCCGATTCGGCGGGCGTCTGGTATAAACTGGCTCCATGCTGACCCATCTGGCCATACGCGACATCGTGCTGATCGAGAAGCTCGACCTGGTGCTCGAGGAAGGCCTTGGCGTGCTTTCCGGTGAGACGGGGGCGGGCAAGTCGATCCTGCTCGATGCGCTGGGGCTGGCGCTTGGCGCACGTGGCGATGCCTCCCTGGTGCGCACGGGCTGCGACAAGGGCTCGGTAACAGCGATGTTCTCACCGCCCGTGGGTCATAGGGCGTTTGACCTGCTGGCCGAGGCCGGGATCGAGGCGGAAGAAGGTTCCATCGTCGTGCGCCGGTTGCAGCAGGCGGACGGCAAGTCCCGCGCCTTCGTCAACGACCAGCCGGCCAGCGTGAACCTGTTGAAGGCGCTGGGCGCAACGCTGGCGGAAATTCACGGCCAGCACGACGACCGGGCGCTGATGGACGTGTCCTTCCACCGGGCGGCGCTTGATGCCTATGGCGGGCTGGAGAAGCAGGTGGTTTCGGTCGCATCCGCGTGGGAGCAGCTTGCCGCTGCCGCCAGTGCGCATGAGGCGCACGAGGCTCGGCTGGCACGGGCCGAGACGGAGCGGGCCTTTCTGGAACATGCACTGAAGGAACTGCACGAGCTCAATCCGCAGGCTGGCGAGGAAACGGCGCTGGCCGACAAACGCCAGCTGATGATGAATGCGGAGCAGTTTTCCGATGCAGTGAGCGAGGCGCAGGCTGCGCTGACCGACGGCAGTACCGTCAGCGCCATCAATACGGCGCTGAGGAAGCTGGAGCGACGCCGCGAGCAGGCGCAGGGCGCGCTGGACGGCGTATGTGCCGCGCTGGAGCGGGTGGTGATCGAGATGAACGAGGCGCAGAGCCAGCTTGATGCAGCCGCGCGGCAGTTCGTGCTCGATCCGGCTGAACTGGAGCGAGCGGAAGAACGCCTGTTCGCCCTGCGTGCGCTGGCCCGCAAGCACAAGGTGCAGGTGGATGACCTCGCTGCGCTGATGGGCAAGTTCGAAGCCGATCTTCAGTCCATCGACGATGGCGGGGCGATGCTCGCCAGGCTGAAGAAGGCGCGCGATGAGGCGCAGGCCACCTATGACAAACATGCCAGGGCGCTGTCGGACGCGCGCATGAAGGCGGCGGAAAAGCTGGACGCGGAAATTCTCGCCGAGCTAGGGCCTCTGCGGCTGGACAAGGCGCGGTTCGAGACGCGGGTGGAGACGGACGAGGCGCGCGCCGGGGTGCATGGCGTCGACCGGGTGGAGTTCCTGATCGCCGCGAACCCTGGCACGCCGCTTGCGCCCATCGTCAAGGCGGCGTCCGGCGGTGAGCTTTCCCGCTTTCTGCTGGCGCTCAAGGTGGTGCTGGCGGCGCGTGCGTCAGCGCCGACGCTGATTTTCGACGAGATCGATACCGGTGTGGGTGGAGCGGTGGCCGACGCCATCGGCCAACGTCTGGCGCGGCTTGCGCGTGAGTTGCAGGTGCTGGCGGTGACGCATAGCCCGCAGGTCGCTTCGCGGGCCGACCATCATCTGCTGATATCCAAGATGGAGGAAGCGGGCGATGCGGCCGGCCGGCGGATGATCACGCGCGTTACGCCATTGACCGGCGAGGGCCGCCGCGAGGAAATTGCCCGAATGCTGTCGGGCGCGGAAGTGACGTCGGAAGCCCGTGCCCAGGCCGACCGGCTGCTGGCAGGAACAGGCTGATCCCATGAGCAACGACAAGAGCAAATCCGGCCTCACGCAGGAAGAAGCGGCGGCCGAACTGGAATGGCTTGCCGAAGAGATCGCCCGCCATGACGAGGCGTACTACCGCGAGGACTCGCCTGAGATATCGGACGCCGAGTATGACGCCCTGCGCCAGCGCAACGAGCAGCTTGAGGCCGAGTTTCCGGAACTGATCCGGTCCGACTCGCCGTCGAAGCGGGTGGGTGCAGCACCGTCCGAAAAGTTCGGCAAGGTGCGCCATGCGGTACCGATGCTGTCGCTTGGCAATGCGTTTGCCGACGAAGACGTGGCCGAATTCGTCGGCCGCATCCGCCGCTTCCTGAAACTCAGCGAGGATGACGAACTCAGGATCACCGCCGAGCCGAAGATCGACGGCTTGTCCATTTCGCTTCGCTACGAGAACGGCAAGCTGGTGCAGGCGGCCACCCGCGGTGACGGCCAGGAGGGCGAAAACGTCACCCGCAACTGCGAAACCATCGGCGATATTCCGCGGGTGGTGAAGGCGGACGACTTCCCGTCGGTGTTCGAGGTGCGCGGCGAAATATACATGTCCCACAAGGACTTCGCCGAACTTAATGAGAGGCAGAGTCAAGCCGGGGCCAAGGTTTTCGCCAATCCGCGCAATGCGGCTGCCGGTAGCTTGCGCCAGCTTGACCCGGCGATAACGGCGTCGCGGCCGCTTCGCTTCTTCGCCTATGCCTGGGGGCAGGTGGAGCGCTTGCCGGCGGACACGCAGATGGGCGTCATCGAGGCATTCGGCCGCTGGGGTTTCCCCATCAACCCGCTGATGGAAGTGTGCAACGGAGTGGATGACCTGCTCGCCCACTACCACGCCATCGAGGAGCAGCGCGCCACGCTCGGCTATGACATCGACGGTGTCGTCTACAAGGTGAACCGGCTGGACCTGCAGGAGCGGCTCGGCTTCGTGTCGCGTTCGCCGCGGTGGGCCATCGCCCACAAGTTCGCCGCCGAGAAGGCGACGACAATCCTTGAAGGCATCGACATCCAGGTGGGCCGCACCGGTGCGTTGACGCCGGTTGCCCGGCTGAAGCCCGTTACCGTGGGCGGGGTGGTGGTATCCAACGCCACGCTGCACAACGAAGACGAGATTGCCCGCAAGGACATCCGCATCGGCGACACGGTCATCGTGCAGCGTGCCGGCGACGTGATCCCGCAGGTGCTGGGTCATGTGCCGGACAAGCGCCCGGCGGACGCGGTGCCGTACGAGTTTCCGCATGTATGCCCAGCCTGCGGCTCCCATGCGGTGCGCGAGGTCAACGAGAAGACTGGCAAGGCGGATGCCGTGCGCCGTTGCACCGGTGGCCTGATCTGCCCGGCCCAGCGCGTGGAGCGGCTCAAGCATTTCGTGTCGCGCAATGCCTTCGACATCGAGGGCATGGGCGACAAGGTGATCCAGGAATTCTATGACGACGGGCTGATCCAGAGCCCGCAGGACATCTTCACGCTGCAAGCGCGCAACGAGCGTTCGCTGAAGAAGCTCAAGGACCGGGAAGGCTGGGGCGAGACATCGGCGAAGAACCTGTTCGCGGCAATCGACGAGCGGAGAACCATTTCGCTTGATCGTTTCATCTTCGCGCTCGGCATCCGCCACGTGGGCGAGACGACGGCGCGGGTGCTGGCGCGGGCCTATGGCTCGGCCGGTGCCTTCCTCGACGCGATGCAGGCAGCGCAGGATGATGCGTCCGAGGCCTATCAGGAGCTCACCAACATCGACGGCATCGGCAACGTTGTGGCGGACGCTGTGGCGGAGTTTTTTGCCGAGCCGCACAACCTGACCGTGGTGCGCGAGCTGGCGGACCAGCATCTCGACATCCAGCCGATGGAGGCAGTGGCAACGGACTCGCCGGTTGCCGGGATGACCGTGGTGTTCACCGGTGCGCTGGAGCGGATGACGCGCGACGAGGCCAAGGCCATGGCCGAGCGGCTGGGGGCCAAGGTGGCGGGCTCGGTGTCGAAGAAGACAGACCTCGTCGTGGCAGGGCCGGGCGCAGGCTCGAAGCTGAAGAAAGCCACGGAGCTCGGTGTCGAAGTCATCTCCGAGGACGACTGGTTTGAGCGGGTGGGTGGTTAGGAGTTCCCGACCCCCAGCCTCGCAGCCAGCGCCTCGATCTGCTGCCACGTCGCCAGTGGCAGGGTGATGCCGCGTTCGAGGTTTTCCGCGCGCTGGCGGCGTTCGCGTTCGCCCGGCACCTCGACACGCTCGAACCCTTGCGCGGGTGGGCAGGCGCGCACTTCTGACAGGATTTCCTCAGCTGCCGCCTGCAGGGCTGGCGGTTCGCGCCAGCGCCCCGTGTCCACGCAGATGATGAACCAGTTGCACTCGGTGGTGGACGGGCCCAGCATCGCCTCGCCGATCATCTCGGCCATCAGGCCCAGGCCGTAGCCCTTTGGTCCGCCGAACGGCAGGATCGCGCCGCCGTCGAAATAGTCCTTCGGGTTGCGGGTGGGCTGGCCCTGCGCGTCCACCAGCGTGCCTTCAGGCAGAAGCGCGTCGGCGCTACGGGCGGCATAGATCCAGCCTGCCGCAATGGAGCCTGTGGCGAAGTCGATCATGACCGGGCCGTCATCGCCGCCGGGAATGCCGAAGGCATAGGGGTTGGTGGGCAGCAAGCCCCGTGCACCGCCGTATGGCGCGACCTGGCGCCAGTTCTGCCGCCCGCCGCCGCCGACGCAGATGGTGAGGAAACCGTGGTCTGCGCCCTTTTCGGCATAGGCGCCCAGCCTGCCCGTATGGCCGCAGTGCTTCACGGCGATGGCGGCGATACCGCGCTCGCGGGCTTCGATCATGCAATGGTCAAGGCCCATGTGCATGGCCGGAATGCCGATGCCGCCATTGCCATGCACCTCCCAGGCGCCGAACTCGTTCTGCTGCAGGACGGGCCGTCCGGAGGGGTCCATGTACCGGGTCTCGAACTGCTGGACATACTGCATGGCCCGCACGAGGCCGTGCGAGGCGACGCCGCACAGGCTTGCGTCGGTCAGGTGTTCCGCCACGGCCAGCGCCGTCGGTTCGTCGCAGCCTGCAGCGTGCATGATGGCGGCGAGCAGGTCCGTTGCGCGGGCGGGGTCGACCGTAGTGTCTTCGCCCTGGTATTCCAGCTTGCCTGCCATGCGGTACCTCCCTGGCTTGCGGCCATTGGATGGCGCTGTGGGGCTTCCGTCAACCCGGTTGCCATGCACTGGGCCGGGGAGGGCGATGCATCCGGCGCACTTGCCGGGGCAACGGCGATATGGTCAATGTTGCTGACCTATTTCGCCCCAAATGCCAGCACTCGAGCCATGACCTCCAGCAGACACGAGTTCCTCGACGGCTTCCGGCTCATCGTGCCGATCCTGATCGCGCAGACGCCGTTCGGCTTCATCGTCGGGGCGACCAGCGTGCAGAAAGGCCTGTCGGTGCTGGAGGCCACCATCATGAGCGCCACGGTCTTTGCGGGTGCAGGTCAGATGCTGGCTTTGGAGGTGTGGCATCAGCCAAAGGCGTGGCTGCTGGTCATGCTGGCGGCGGCCTCGGTCAACATCCGCTTCTTGCTGCAGACGGCGTCCATTGGCCCAAAGATCAGCCACTTTCCTCCGTTCAAGCGCTGGCTGGCGGTTGCCACCATGACGGACCCGGCGTGGGGCATGAGCGAGATGCGGCACCTGACCCGGCCGATCCGGCCCGCATTCCTCGCCGGGATCAGCCTGCCCATCTACGTGATCTGGGTTGCAGCGACGGCGGTGGGCGCCTTCGCCGGGCAGTTCATCGACGATCCGGCGCGCTACGGGCTCGACTTCGCCTTCGTGTGCATCTTCATCTCGCTGGTGCTGCCGTTCTGGAAGCGGTCTGGTGCTGTACCCGTGGCCGCGGCAAGCGCACTCGTGGCGATCGGCTGCAAGCTTGCCGGTTTCGGCGGGCTCTACGTGTTCATTGGCGCGCTGGCCGGGGTTGCGGTGGCCGGCTTCATGGCGCACCGCAATGCAGGGGCTGCCGATGGCGCTTGACCCCTATAATCTGACGCTGATTGCGCTGGTCACCGCCGTGACCCTGGCTACCCGGCTGGGCGGGGCGCTGATCATGGCGCGGGTGCAGCTTGGGCCGTCAGCCAAGGCGGCGTTCGAAGCCATGCCCGTGGCAGTGATGACGGCTGTGCTGGCGCCTGCCGCGTTGACCCAAGGCTGGGCCGAGGCGCTGGCAGCCATCATCGCGGTCATCGTGGGCCTGCGCGCGCCGATGTATGTGGTGCTGATCACGGGCATGGTGTGCGTGGTTCTGTTCCGGATGTGGCTGCCATGAGCGCGCGCAAGGAATTTGCCGCAGGTGCTGCAGCCATCTCGCCGGTGCTGGCGGCGGCTGTGCCGATTGCGCTGCTGTTCGGCACGCTGTCGGTATCTAAGGGCCTGTCGGTGGCGGAAACCGCCTTGATGAGCATGACGGTGTTTGCCGGCGCGCTGCAGTTCGTGGCCATCGACCAGTGGGGCGATCCTCTGCCGGTGGGTTTGCTGGCGTTCACGGCGCTGGTGGTCAACATCCGCCATGTGCTGATGGGAGCGAGCCTGGGCCGTAGCCTCGGTGGCTTCTCGCCGGTCCAGAAATACACTGGCATGTTCCTGCTGACCGACGAGGGATGGGCATTCGCCGAGCAGCGCGCGCGCCGGGCTGTGCTGACACCGGCGTTCTATTTCGGCTCCGGTATCGCCCTGTGGCTGACCTGGAACACAGGTACGCTGATTGGTGCGCTGCTTGGCACGGGACTTGGCGATCCGGCAGCGTATGGCTTCGACTTCGCCTTCACTGCCGTGTTCATAGCCATCCTCACCGGCTTCTGGAGCAACTGGCGCACCGGGGCTGTGCTGTTGGCCAGTGGAGCGGTCTCGGCGCTGGTCAAGCTCTGGGTGCCTGGTGCGTGGTACATCATGGCGGGTGCAGCCGCCGGGATTATTGTGGCGGCAGTGCTGCATGCCGAAGACGACACGCCCAACCAGACAGACGGGTTGATGCCGTCATGAGCCTCGACAGCCAAGCCGTTCTCGCCATCCTTGCCATGGCGCTCGCCACCTACCTGACGCGCGTGGGGGGCTTGTGGCTGCTGAAACTTGCCAACGTGAAGGGCCGTACGCGCGCTGCGCTCGATGCGGTGCCCCCGGCGGTTCTGATGGCGGTCATCGCGCCGACCGTGTTCGCCACGGGGCCGGCGGAGACCATCGCCTCGGGCATCACGCTCGCTGCCGCCTTCCGGTTGCCGCTGCTGGCGGCGGTGGCCATTGGCGTGGCCAGCGTCGTCGTGCTCAGGATGTTGCTGGGTTGACCGGCGCGCAGGCCGCTTCCAGCCACTTGCGGTCTTCATCGTCCTCAAGCCGCGGGCCGATCTTCTTCAAGACCTGGGCGTGGTAGTCATTCAGCCAGTCCAGCTCAGCCTGCGTCATGATCGATGGTTCGATTAGGTTGCGGTCGATCGGGGCGAAAGTGATCGTCTCCAGCCAGTGCATCGCCCGCTCGCCGCCCTCGATGGGTGCTGCTTCGCGCACCACCACAAGGTTCTCGATGCGGATGCCGTATTCCCCCGCCTTGTAGTAGCCCGGCTCGTTGGACAGGATCATGCCGGGCTTCAGCACCGTCCGGTCGGCCTTGGAGAACCGCTGCGGGCCTTCATGTACCGACAGGAAGCTGCCCACGCCGTGGCCGGTGCCATGGTCGAAGTCGAGGCCTGCTTCCCACATGGCAAGCC
>CAZYKZ010000003.1:40660-42897 GCA_964648175.1 uncultured Anderseniella sp. | reverse complement strand
GCAGCAAGTGCCTCCCATCCTGCTTTCAGGTCCTCGATATTCCTGTTGGTTGCCATGGCTTGAACTCCTTTCGGCTTGGGTGGTGGGTTTGCAAAGGTTGTTGGTGCCGGCTCCTCAGGCGGGTGCCTTGACTTGGCAGAGATGGCGGAACGCCAGCAGCAGGGCCGCGCTTGCGCCGAGCATGGCTGTGCCGAGATCGAAGGTGATCGATATGCGCCCGGCTGCTTCGGCCATCCAGCCTGCAATCAGTGGCCCCAGGACCACGACGAGATAGTAGATGGAGTAGAAGATCCCCATGCCGGTTGCGCGGTTGGCCGGAGCCAGCACCCGGGACGGCAGGCTCATGATCGGGCCTGCGGAAATCCCCGCGACCGCGCCGAGTAGCACGAAGCTCAGGAGGACCATTTCCGAGCGCGCGGCAACATAGAGCATGATGCCGAACAGCAGCAGCCCTGTTGCCAGCACGGCGTCATTGCGGCCCACCCGGTCGGCGATGATGCCGCCCAATGGCACCGAAACGGCCACAAGCCACAGCACGATGCTGGTCACCGAACTTGCTGCCGTCGCCGTCCAGCCCATTTCGGATAGCATGGCCGGGGCAAACCCGAAGATCATGCCAAGGGCCGCGTTGTAGAGCCCCCAGATCAACCCGGCGCAGACGATGCTGGCGAGTGCCGCTCCACCAAGGCGCGATGCCTGGCTGGCCGCCTTTGCCGGTTCCGCCTCGGGCGCGGGGCTGTATGCAAGGGCGAGCGCGGCAAAGCCTGCGGCCACGAGGCAGACAACGCCAATCAGCGCCGTGGTGAGACTTGTCGCTGCGGCCACAGCCGGCAGGATCAGCAAGGCCAGCGCAATCCCGAACGGCCA
The DNA here is from genome assembly GCA_964648175.1 of uncultured Anderseniella sp. Taxonomy (GTDB): domain Bacteria; phylum Pseudomonadota; class Alphaproteobacteria; order Rhizobiales; family Aestuariivirgaceae; genus Anderseniella. Next base: position 42,030 of record CAZYKZ010000003.1, on the reverse strand, counting down.
CGAGTTCACGAAGATTCCCATGGCCGTGGCGATCTCGCGGCCGGCAAACCAGTCCGTCAGCATCTTCGTCATCAGCACGTTGAGCAGGACGCCGCCGACCCCGGCCAGCAAGCGGCCAGCGATCTGCATTTCCCAGCTCGCAGATGCCGCCACCATGAGACCGCCGCCGATCATCATCAGCAGTCCCCACAGGACCACCTGCTTCTCGCCGAACCGCCTGCCGAGCCTGCCTCCCGGATAGGCGAGCACGACACCTGGTGCGAAATAGAGCCCGATCAACAAGCCGATGTCGGCGATGTCGAACCCGAATTCGCTCATCATGAGGGGTGACAGGGCAGCGACTGCCTGAAACTGGAAGGCCATTGTCATCCGGACGCCGAACAACAGGGCCAGCACTTGCCAGCGATTGCTCATGTTGCGGTTACCCCAAGCTGCAGGATCACATCGGACCTGGAGTGATCATTGTGCTGAGGTTATTCCGGGGTCGCAGGCAGCTCCATCGGCTGGCTGCTGTATTCAAACGTTGCATCTGCATTAATTTGTATACAGCATTTGCTTTATGGCGGGCGGCGGCGTTTGACTCTGGTGGGCTGCCTTGCCGTGGCAACAGGGAGGGAGCGGGTTTTGCTGGACGGCGGCTTGAGTCAGCGGGAACTGGAAATCGCCAGTGCCTACGCGGCCGGCCAGACCTATCACCAGATCGCCCGCCACCTGCACATCGCGCCGTCTACCGTGCGCACGCACCTGGCGACCATCTACAGAAAGCTGGGCGTTTCATCGAAGATCGAACTGCATGATATCCTCAGCGGGGCATCCGGCGTCCGCATACCCCAGGGCGAGGAGAGGGATGCGCTCATTTCCGAACTGGCGCTCAGCCTTGAAGAGGCGATTGGCAGGGAACGCGCCCTTGGCGAGGTTCTGAGGATCATCAGCCGGTCCCAGGGCCAGCTTGCGGAGGTGATCGCCTCCGTCCTCGATTATGCGCTCGAACTGTGCGACGCGGAGTTCGGAATCCTTTTCGAATATTCCGACCGTGCAGGGTACAAGGCGGCCTATACACGGGGGATTCCGGCCGCCTTCGAAGACTGGCTGGCTGATCAGGGGTCGTTTCACGTCAGCCCTCAAACCGGTCTTGGCAGGCTGCGTTCCAGCATGGAGGTGATCAACATCGCCGACGTCAAGTCGGAGGCGATCTACAAGACCGGCGATCCGCTGCGATACGCAACGGCTGATCTGGGAGGAGCGAGGTCCTTCACGGCCATACCCATGCAGGCGGGAGACAGGTTGATCGGGGCATTCACGATCTACCGCCAGACGGTGCGTCCGTTCGACGGCAAGACGCTTGAAATCGCCCGCATGTTCGCCGACCA
>CAZYKZ010000003.1:0-40560 GCA_964648175.1 uncultured Anderseniella sp. | reverse complement strand
CGGTGCGTCCGTTCGACGGCAAGACGCTTGAAATCGCCCGCATGTTCGCCGACCAAAGCGTCATCGCCATCGAGAATGCGCGGCTTATCGGTCAGTCGCGCAGCGCCGGTTGATGCCCACTCGCATCCTTGAATTGCACTAAAGCCAGAGCCCTAGTCTGGCTGCAGTTCCTGCCTGAGCAGTTCAATCAAAAGTTCGCTATCGCCTTCGGTGAGTTTGGGCAGGTCTTCGCACACATGGTACCAGGGCAACTGGGTATCGGCATATATGTGCCTGGTCACCCTCGCCTCGGCAGGCTGGTCCAGGCTTCCCACGGTCACGTTTGTCAGCCAGTCGTCTTCGGGGCGCAATGCCTGCCAGACGATTCGTGATCCGCAATGGGCACAGAAACCGCGTTTGCCGTGCGCCGACGACACATAGTACTTCGGTTCCTCGCCAAGGTACTTCAGGGTTCCGGCCTTTATCAGCACGGTGATCTCTGCCGGCTGGCCTGTGCTGCGCTGGCAGACCGTGCAATGGCAGATATAGCCATTGTGGAGAAAGACTTCGGCCTTGTAGCGGATACGCCCGCACAGGCATCCGCCTGTGACCTTCGTTGCTTCGTGGTTCATGGGCGGAAACCTTCTGTTGCGGGGCATACAGCGCAAATTTTCGAAGATATTGCTGGTGCAGCCGAATTTGTACAAGACGGTATCGCTGATGGCGCAAGATCACTGGTGCGCCTCTGGCAACAGTCAGTCCGGGATCATGGAATGCCGGCCTGCGGCACGAAATTGCATGACAGCAACGCACTGACTGCCCTTGTATGCGGCGCGCCGCAAGTTTAGGTGTAGCGCAACCGACACTCCCTCACACAAGACCGCATCAAGAGGTGTTTCATGCTGCGCAAGACGGAATTCTACATCGATGGCAAATGGGTCGCGCCCGAGGCCCCGCGCGAGCTGGAGGTGATCAACCCCGCCGACGAAACCGCCTTCGCTGTCATCTCCATGGGCTCCGAGGCCGACGTCAACAAGGCGGTGGCCGCTGCCAAGAAGGCCTTCCCGGCGTGGAGCCAGACCACCAAGGAAGAGCGCCTCGGCTATCTGGAGAAGCTGCTCGCCGTCTATGAGAAGCGCTCAGCTGAAATGGCGAAGACCATCTCGCAGGAAATGGGCGCGCCGATCACGCTGGCGACGCAGGCGCAGGCCGCCTCCGGCTGGGGCCACATCAAGGCCTTCATCCGGACCGTAAAGAACTTCGAGTTCGACCGCCCGCTCAACGAGAAGATGACCACCGAACACATCGCCCATGAACCGGTTGGCGTATGCGGCCTGATCACCCCGTGGAACTGGCCGATGAACCAGATCACGCTGAAGGTGGTGCCGGCCGTGGCGGCGGGCTGCACGGTGGTGCTGAAGCCGTCAGAAATTGCGCCGCTCAACGCCATGCTGTTCGCCGAGATCATGGACGAGGCCGGCTTCCCCGCCGGCGTGTTCAACCTGGTCAACGGCGACGGCCCGACCGTGGGCGAGGCCATGTCGCGCCACCCGGATATCGACATGATGTCGTTCACCGGCTCGACGCGGGCGGGCGTGGCAGTGCAGAAGGCCGCCGCCGACACGGTCAAGCGTGTGGCGCTGGAACTGGGCGGCAAGTCGCCCAACATCGTGTTCGCCGATGCCGATATCGGCAAGGCGGTGAAGCGCGGCGCGCTGCATTGCTTCAACAATACCGGCCAGTCGTGCAACGCGCCGACCCGCATGCTGGTCGAGCGTTCGGTGTATGACGAGGCCGTCGAGGTGGCCGCCGAGACGGCGAAGAACTGCAAGGTCGGCGACCCGGCCGAGGAGGGCAACCACATCGGCCCGCTCGTCTCGCAGATGCAGTTCGACAAGGTGCAGGCGCTGATCCAGAAGGGCATCGACGAGGGCGCGCGGCTGGTTGCCGGTGGCACCGGACGTCCCGACGGGCTCAACCGCGGCTACTTCGTCAAGCCGACTGTGTTCGCCGACGTGAACAACGACATGACCATCGCGCGGGAAGAGATTTTCGGCCCCGTGCTGGCAATGATCCCGTTTGACACCGAGGAAGAAGCCATCGAGATCGCCAACGACACGCCCTATGGCCTTGCGGCCTACGTACAGTCGGGCGATCAGGCCCGCGCCCAGAAGGTGGCCCGCAAGCTGCGTGCCGGCATGGTGTTGCTGAACGGCGCCCAGCGCCCCGGCGGCAGCCCGTTCGGCGGCTACAAGATGTCAGGCAACGGTCGCGAGGGCGGCGAATGGGGCCTGCACGACTTCCTCGAGGTGAAGGCCATCTCCGGCTGGGACGAGGCAGTGGAACCTGCCGAATAACCGCTAGCCTCGTAACCTGACAGCATCTCGCGCCGCGCAATGGAAAAGCTTCGTTGCGCGGCGTTGTCGTTTCCGGGCTCGGCTGTTTTCACCTATCGCCGCGCGATTGGCCTGATGTACGCTCGCCGCCATGCCAGCGTCGTCGAGGAAGGTGTTGTTGCTGGGTGCCACCGGCACCATTGGCCGGGCCACGGCAAGGGCGCTTGCCGATGCCGGTCATGCGGTCGTCACGCCGGTCAGGGCTGGCTCGGATACGGTGCAGCTGGCAAGGCCGGTGCCGTGTGATTTCACCCGTGCCTCGCTGGCGGCCATCATGAAGGACAATGCTTGCGATGCGGTGATCTCGTGCCTTGCCTCGCGCACCGGTTCGCCTGCGGATGCCTGCGCGATCGACCGTGATCTCAACAGCATCGCTCTTCAGGCAGCACGCGGGGCAGGCATTGGTCAGTTCGTGCTGCTGTCCGCCATCTGCGTGCAGAAGCCGGAACTTGCCTTCCAGCAGGCCAAGCTCGAATTCGAGGCAGAGCTACAGGCGTCAGGGCTTGAGTGGTCAATCGTGCGCCCGACCGCCTTCTTCAAGTCGCTGTCAGGCCAGCTTGAGCGGGTGCGCAAGGGCAAGCCGTTTCTGCTGTTCGGCGACGGCGAGCTGACCGCCTGCAAGCCGATCAGCGATGCCGATCTTGCCCACTACCTGGTCAAGTGCCTGGAGGACCCAGCCTTGCGCAACCGCATCCTTCCGGTTGGCGGACCCGGCCCGGCGCTGACCCCGCGCCAGCAAGGCGAACTGCTGTTTGCCGCACTTGGCCGCCCGCCCCGGTTCAAGCACGTTCCGGTGGGGTTGATGACGGCCATCGTTGCAGCGCTGTCGCTCGCCGGCAAGGTGTCGCCCCGCTTGCGTGAAAAGGCCGAGTTTGCCCGCATCGGCCGTTACTATGCGACGCAGTCCATGCTGGTGTGGGACGAAGCCCGTGGCCGGTACGACGCCGACGCTACGCCAGAGTTCGGCACTGAAACGCTGGCTGACCACTACCGCAAGCTGGTCCGGGGCGAGACCGCCGATGATCGCGGCGCGCATGCGGTGTTCTAGCGCCCGTTTCGCAACCTGTGTGACAGAAAGGTTGTCGCCAGCGACGGAACGGAGATGTACATTGCGTCGTTACCAATGACAGCCGCGCTAAGCGGCCATTTGTAATCAACAGGTTTCCGATTCATGTCGCTGCTACGCCAGTTGCTGTTCCTGCTTGTCCTCGCCGGTCTCGGCTATGCTGGTTTCGCCGGCTACCAGCAATGGCAGCAATCCCGGCAACAGGCTGCGTCGGCCAACGGCGCGCCCGCGGCTGCCCAGCGTGGTGGAGGCCGCGCCACTGCCGTCAAGACAGTAAAGGCGGGCGAGCGCACCCTGTTGCGCATCGTCGAGGCTGTGGGTTCGGCCCGCGCTGCCCAGACCGTCGACATAAAGCCCCAGGCCGACGGCATCATCACCGAAATCGCCTACACGGCGGGCAAGCGGGTGGAAAAGGGCACCGTCCTGTTCCGTCTGGACGACGACATCCAGAAGGCGGATCTGGCCCAGGCGAAGGCCGAACTGGTCAAGGCGCAGCAGGCGCTGGAGCGCGGCGAGTCGCTCAGGCAGTCACGCGTGATGGCGGCAGCCTCGCTGGAGGAGCTCGAGGCCGCCCGCGCCTCGGCCCAGGCCCAGGTTGAACGCGCCGAACGGCGTCTGGCCGACCGCACCATCCGTGCGCCGTTTGACGGCACGCCCGGCTTCAACGCCGTGGACATGGGCGCGCAGGTAGAAAACAGCACCGTGCTGGCCAGCTTCAACGATCTGTCGTCGGTGCTGGTCGAGTTCGCGGTACCGGAAGAATACTTTGCCATCGCGCGGCCGGGCCTCGTGGCCGAGGCATCGACGGCAGCGTGGCCGGGCCGCACCTTCCAGGCGCCGATCAGCGAGATTGCGCCGGCCATAGATCCGGTTAGCCGCTCGTTCGTGGCGCGTGCCCGCATCGCCAACGATGACGGCGCACTGGCGCCGGGCATGTTCATGCGGCTGAAGCTCGAACTGGCAAGTACCGCTTCGGTGATGATCCCCGAGGAAGCCGTCACCGTGGAAGGCCCCGCCGCGTTCGTGTTCGTGGTCAATGACGGCAAGGCGGAGCGGCGCACCGTGAAGACCGGCGGCCGCGAGCCCGGCTGGGTGCAAATCCTCGATGGCGTGACGGCGGGTGAGGAAGTGGTCTTCTCCGGCATTTCCAAGGTCAGGCCGGGCGGCGAGGTGAAGGTAGTGAATGCCCAGGCCAACGCCGGCGCAGCAACCGGCCAGGGTGGGGCTGCTCAATGACGCTGTCGGAGCTGTCCATTCGCCGGCCGGTACTGGCCGCCGTTCTGTCCTTGCTGATCGTGGTGGCCGGCCTTGCCTCGATCTCGTCGCTGCCCATCCGCGAACTGCCCGACGTGGACACCTCCGTCGTCTCCGTGACGACGACCTATACCGGCGCTGCGCCTGAAATCGTCGATACCGACATCACCGAGGTGATCGACAGCGCCGTGGCCGGCATTTCTGGCGTCAAGACCATCAACTCCTCGAGCCAGCGCGGCCGTTCGACCACGACCATCGAGTTCGAGCTGGGCCGCAACATCGATGAGGCGGCCAGCGACGTGCGCGCCGCCGTGGCCCGCGTGCGCGGCCAGCTTCCTGACGAGGTCGACGAACCGCAGGTGGTCAAGTCCGACAGCGATGCCGATCCGGTCATGCGCCTTGCCGTCTATTCCGACCGGATGAGCCCGGCCGAAGTGACCGACTATCTCGAACGCTTCATCATCGACCGCATCACCACCATCGACGGCGTCGCCAATGTCCGCATCTACGGCGAACGCCGCGCCGCCATCCGCATCTGGCTCGACCGCGCCCGGCTTGCCGCGCAAAACCTCACGGTTGCCGATGTCGAGGCGGCGCTGCGCGAGAACAATGTCGAACTGCCCGCCGGCGAGATCGAGAGCAACACCCGCCTGTTCACCGTCCGGCTGGAGTCGCGCCTCAACACGCCGGAGCAGTTCCGCAACGTGCTGGTGAAGGAGATGAACGGCGTGCCGATCCGGCTTGGCGCTGTTGCCCGCGTCGAGACCGGCGTTGAGGACGACAGTACCATCGTGCGCTCCAACGGGCTCACTGCCGTCGGCGTAGCCGTCCAGCGCCAGTCGCAGGCCAACACCATCGCCATTTCCAATGCCGTGAAGGCGGAACTGGCCCGGCTCAACGCCCAGCTGCCCGAGGGCATGCAGATCATCGTCGGCTCGGATGATGCGGTGTTCGTGTCCGCCTCCATCAAGGAAGTGGTCACCGCGCTTGCCATCTCGCTGGTGCTGGTGGTGCTGGTGATCCTGCTGTTCCTGCGCTCGCTCAGGGCAACGCTCATCCCCGCCATCACCATCCCGATTGCGCTGATCGGCTGTTTCTCGCTGATCTATCTGCTCGGCTTCTCGCTCAACGTGCTCACCCTGCTGGCGCTGCTGCTGGCCATCGGCCTCGTCGTCGACGACGCCATCGTCATGCTGGAGAACATCGAGCGCCGTCTGGCGGCGGGCGAAACCGCGCTTCAGGCTTCGGTGCGCGGCTCGCGCCAGGTGACCTTCGCCATCCTTGCCACCTCGATCACGCTGGTTGCGGTGTTCGTGCCGATCTCGTTCCTGCAGGGTGCGGCCGGCAAGCTGTTCACCGAGTTCGGCTTCGTGCTCGCCGCCGCCGTGCTGATTTCCACCTTCGTGGCGCTCAGCGCCTGCCCGGCCCTGGCCTCCAAGATCCTCAAGGCCCGGGCAGGCGTGGAAGCCGACGAGATGGCCATGCCCGAAGGCCGCATCTACCGCTGGTACCGCAACGCGGTGAAGGCGGCCATTGCCGCGCCGCTGGTGGTCGTGACCTTGTGCCTGGGCTTTGCCGGGGCAAGCTGGTTTGCCTACACGGCGATCCCGCAGGAACTCACGCCCACCGAGGACCGTGGCGTGATGTTCATTCCGCTCAACGCGCCGCAGGGCTCGACGTTGAGCTTTACCGACAAGCAGGTGGCCGAGCTCGAGGAGAAGCTGTCGAAGGTTCAGGACAAGCTGAACATCGACATCCTCTATACGTTTACCGGCTTCCGCGACCGGCCTTACCGCTCGTTCATCGTGATGCGGTTCAAGCCGTGGGACGAACGCGAGAATTCGCTGTCCGATGCGCGCCGCGAGATTATCCCGCTGGTCTCCAGCATCACCGGCGCGCGCGGCTTCCCCGTCATGCCGTCGGGCCTCGGCTTGCGCGGCAACTCGACGCCGCTGCAGGCCGTCGTGGGCGGACCTGACTACCAGAGCGTTCAGAAGTGGGCCGAGGAACTCAAGAAGCGCGCCGAAGAGAACCCGGGGCTGGCCAACGTCGAGATCGACTTCGAGCAGAACCAGCCGCAGTTCCGCCTGACCATCGACCGCAAACGCGCCGACGATCTGGGCATCTCGGGCCGAACCATTGCCTCGACGCTGCAGACCATGCTGGCCTCGCGCGAGATCACCACCTACATCGACCGGGGCCGCGAGTACCCGGTAATCGTGCAGGCGGAAGCCTCCGCACGCCAGACGCCGGATGACATCTCGTCCCTGTTCATCCGCACCGACGATGGCCGCTCCGTGGTGCCGCTGTCGAGCATCGTCACGCTGACCGAGACGACGGAGGCGCCGTCGCTGCGCCGCTATAACCGGCTGCCGTCGGTGACCGTGTCTGCTGCGCTGAACGAAGGCTACGCCATGGGCCAGGCGATCGACTTCATCCGCGAGCAGGCGGCACAAGTGCTGCCGCCGGAAGCATCCTTGAGCTTTGACGGGCAGTCGCAGCAATACCTCGAAACCTCTTCCGGCGTATGGGTGACCTTCCTGTTCGCCATCCTCATCGTGTTCCTGGTGCTGGCGGGCCAGTTCGAAAGCTTCATGCATCCGCTCATCATCATGCTGTCGGTGCCGCTCGCCATTGCCGGCGCGCTCTATTCGCTGTGGGGAGCGGGCCTGAGCCTCAACATCTATTCGCAGATTGGCATCATCCTTCTGATCGGGCTGATGGCGAAGAACGGCATCCTGATCGTGGAGTTCGCCAACCAGTTGCGCGACGAGGGTCAATCTGTGCGCGAGGCGGTCATTAATGCATCCGTCCTGCGCGTGCGCCCCATCGTGATGACGGTGGTGTCGACGGTGCTCGGCGCGGTGCCGCTGGTGCTGGCAACGGGCGCTGGCGCAGAAAGCCGCATCGCCATCGGCACCGTCATCGTTGGCGGTCTGGTGTTCGCAGGCGTGCTGACGCTTTTCCTTACGCCGGTGCTGTACGACCTGATGGCCCGCTTCACGCGGCCGCGTGGTTACATCGAGAAAAAGCTGGCCGAGGAACTGGCGCCAAAGCCGGCCAAGCCCCAGCTGGTCGAACAGGAGCCGCCTGCAAAGGCAAGGGGCAAGCGCAAGCCCGATGGGGACGCCAGCCCGGTGGCTGCCGAGTAGCGCCCGCTTGCCGGCGGCGCCTTCACAAAGCAGTCACAGAGCTGTTGCACCAGTTCAACAATCGATCATTAGCTGATCGACTCCCAATTCCAGACAAGGGAGCGCAAGCGATGCCGCAGCAACACGAAGACAACCTGTCATTTGATCAGTTTGACGAGATCGTCAATCCACGCCCTGAAGAGTGTGACTTCGACCGCGTTGTCGAAGCAGCCATCAGCCGGCGGGGCTTTCTCGGAGGCGTTCTTGCCTTTGGCAGCGTCGCTGCGCTGTCCGGCGTCTCCAGGCCGGCCATGGCGGCGGCCAACCGGTTTGCCTTTGAGGCCATTGCCACCAACAGCGAAGACAGCGTTACGGTGCCGGCCGGCTACAAGGCCCGCGTCCTGCTGAGCTGGGGCGATCCGCTGTTTGCCGACGTGCCGGCGTTCGACCATGCAACACGTGGCACCGCTGCCAGCCAGGCGCGCGCCTTCGGCGACAACCTGGACGGCATGGAGGTATTCAGCCACGAGGGCCGCACTCTGCTGGCCGTGAACAACGAATACACCAACCGCAGCATCCTGTGGGGCAACAACCCGGACAAGAAGCCTGCCAGCGACGACGACATCGCCAAGGGCAAGATGGCCCATGGCGTGACGGTCATGGAAGTCGCCTACGGGGCTGATGGCTGGTCGCTGGTCAAGGACAGCCCGTTCAACCGCCGCATCACGCCTGATACCGACGCGGTGCTGACAGGCCCGGCAGCCGGACATGATCTGGTCAAGACAGCAGCCGACCCGACCGGCACGAAGATCAAGGGTACCTGGAACAATTGCGGCTCCGGTTCGACGCCGTGGGGCACCTATCTGACCTGCGAGGAAAACTTCAACGGTTATTTCTCCGCTGCCGACGAGAAGCACGAGGTATCACCCGAACTCAAGCGCTATGGCGTAACGGCCAAGGACGGCGGTTATGCCTGGGCGAAGATCGACGAGCGCTTCGATGTGTCGAAGCACCCCAACGAACCGAACCGGGCCGGCTACGTGGTCGAGATCGACCCGCGCGACCCGGCCTCTACCCCGCGCAAGCTGAGCGCGCTTGGCCGCTTCAAGCACGAGAATGCCGAAGTCGTGGTCAACAATGACGGCCGCGTGGTGGTCTACATGGGCGACGACGAGCGCGGGGAATTCATCTACCGCTTCGTATCGGCCGGCGTTTATGCACCGGGCGCCGACACCTCGAAGCTGCTGGAAGAGGGCACGCTCTCGGTGGCGAAGTTCAACGAGGACGGCAAGGGCGAATGGCTGGAGCTGACGCCGGAAACCACCGGCATGAGCCTGCCTGAAATCTGCATACACACCCGCCTGGCCGGCTCGAAGGTTGGCGCCACCACCATGGACCGCCCGGAGTGGGTGACGGCCAACCCGAACGCGCCGGAACTCTACTGCGCACTGACCAACAACAAGAACCGCGGCGTCAAGCCCAACGCCGGCGGCGATGCCACTCCGGTGGCAGGGCCAAATCCGCGCGCCGAAAACAACTACGGCCAGATCGTGCGCTGGCGCCCGGACAGTGGCGACCATGCAGCGAAGGGCTTCGCCTGGGACCTGTTCGTGCTGGCTGGCAACCCGGCCGTCCATCAGGACGACAAGGCAGGGTCTGCCAACGTCAACAAGGACAACATGTTCAACTCGCCAGATGGGCTTGCCTTCGACTCGAACGGCCTGCTCTGGATCCAGACCGACGGCAACTACTCGAACGACGGCGACTTTGCCGGCCACGGCAACAACCAGATGCTGGCGGCCGATCCGGTCACTGGCGAGATCCGTCGTTTCCTGGTCGGGCCGAAGGAGTGTGAGATCACCGGCCTTGCCTGGAGCCCGGACCGCCGCACCATGTTCGTTGGCATCCAGCACCCCGGCGAGAAGGGCAACAGCCACTGGCCGGAAGGCGGCGACGCCGTGCCGCGCTCGGCGCTGATCGCCATCACCCGCGACGACGGCGGCCTGGTGGGGTAGGGGTCTGAAGCGGCAAGCGCATCATGGGATGTGCCCCGGACCGTTGTCCGGGGCACAATCGTTCGAATGCTTGAAGCTTACGACTGCACGCCGGCGACGTACCAGTCCATCTTCAGCATTTCCTCGTCGGTGGCGGTGGCCCCGGCGGCATAGCGCTCGGCGCCGGCCTGGTCCTTGATCGGGCCGGTGAATGGATGCATGGAGCCGTCGATGATGCCCATGCGCACCTTTTCAGCCGCCTCCTTGACCTCGGCAGGCATGGCGTCGTTGTAGGGCGACAGAGCCACTTCACCTTCCTTGAAGCCGCCCCAGAAGCTCTCGGACTTCCAGGTGCCATCGATGACTTCCCTGGCGCGCTTGACGTAGTAAGGACCCCAGTTGTCGAGGATGGCGGTGAGGTGCGCCTTGGGGGCGAACTTCGACATGTCGGACGCCTGGCCGAAGGCATACACGCCGCGCTGTTCCGCAGCCTGCAGGGCGGCGGGCGAGTCGGTGTGCTGGGTGATGATATCGCAGCCCTGGTCCATCAACGCCTTGGCCGCATCGCCTTCCTTCGGCGGGTCGTACCAGGAGTTTACCCACAGCACCTTGGTCTTGAACTCGGGGTTGACCTTCTGCGCGGCCAGCGTGAAGGCGTTGATGCCCATCACCACTTCCGGGATCGGGAAAGAGGCGATGTAGCCGGCGGTGCCGGTCTTGGACATCATCCCGGCGATGGTGCCGATGACGGCGCGGCCCTCATAGAAGCGCGCATTGTAGATCGACATGTTGTCGGCCATCTTGAAACCGGTGGCGTGTTCGAACTTCACGTCCGGATAGCGCTTGGCGACCTTCAGCGTCGGGTCCATGAAGCCGAACGAGGTGGTGAAGATCAGCTTGTTGCCATCGTCGGCCAGCTGGCGGATGACGCGCTCGGCGTCCGGGCCTTCCTTGACGTTTTCGACGTAGGAGGTCTTCACCTGGTCGCCCAGTTCCTTCTCCAGCATCAACCGGCCCTGGTCATGGGCATAGGTCCAGCCATGGTCGCCTACCGGCCCGACGTAAACGAAGCCGACCTTGAGCGGGTCGGCGGCAAAGGCTTTCGTGCCGATGAACGGCATGGCCAGCGCGGTCGCGCCGGTGGTCTTCACAAAACTGCGCCTGTCAAACTTCACCATCACTCAACTCCCTCGTGAGGATTTGCAAACCGCCGGTTACATTAGGGTGACCGCTCGCAAGGTCAATCAGCCAAACGCCGCAATCAACGACAGATTGTGAGGATTTGGGGGAGTTGCACGCTTTTCAGGCTAGGCGGGGGCGCAAATCCGCAAGATCGCGGAAATAGGGCAGCCTCACGCGCGCGGCCGCCACGGTCCCGGCATCGAGCGTGCTGGAGATCAGTTCCTCGCCGCCGCCTGCACGTGCGGCATCGCGGCCTTGCGGATCAAGAATGCAGGAGCCGCCATGATAGGTGAGACCGTTCTCGGTGCCGGCATGATTGGCGTAGAGCAGCCAGCAGCCGTTCTCGAAGGCACGGGCGGGAATGACCCGGTCGGCCACCTGGTCCCACTGGCTCGACAGGGCGGTGGGGACGATGACGGTCTCCGCGCCGGCGAGGCAGACGGCGCGCACGGCCTCGGGAAACTCGGCGTCGTAGCAGATGAGCAGCCCGCAGGTCATGCCGCCAAGCTGGAACAGGGTGAGACCGCCGCCGGGCGCAAACCAGCCCTCCTCGCTGCCGGGCGGAATGGCGAGCTTGCGGTGGTTGGCGAGCGTGGCGCCGTCCGCGCCGATGGCCAGCGCGGCGTTGTAGACCGCCTCGCCGTCGCGCTCCGGATAGCCGTAGACGATGGCGGTGTTGCTGGCGCGGGCAAGTGTTGCAACAGCCTGTGCGAAGGGGCCACCCGCCGGTTCGGCCAGCTCGTGCAACTGGCCGCCCACATGGTAGCCGGACATGAACAGTTCCGGGCACACGACAACGTCGAGGCCCTTGCCGTCAATGGCGCGGCCGAGCTTCTCCAGCCGGTCCTGCGGCGCAAGCCCGGCGCCATCGCACTGGAAGATCCCCGCCCGCATGGCTCTCAGCGCTCCACGATGAAGATCTGGCGCGGATAGTCGGTCAGGTATTCGCAGCCTGTTTCCGTCACCACGATCGAGTCGCCAATCCTGCCGCCGAACTCGCCGTCGACCGATATGCCGCCGTCCACGGCGAACGTCATGCCGGGCCGGAGCACTGTCTTGTCGCCCTGCTTGAGCTCGGGGCTTTCGAGGTAGGCCATGCCGATGGACCGGCCTGTACGATAGCCCGTTTCGTAGCCGCGTTCGGCGTACACCTCGTTGGCGGCGGCTGCCACCTCTTCCGCTGTCACGCCGGGCCGGATGGCTGCGATGGCTGCCTGCTGCGCATCGATGGCTGCCTGCTGCACCCGCGCGGCGGCGTCGGAAATTTCGAGGATGTGGAACATCCGGTCAAAGCCCAGCTTGTACTGCTTGAACTGCGCCATGTTGCAGAAGCAGAAGTACACCGGGTCGCCGCGTTCAAGCTGCTTCACGCTGGCGCGCCGGTGCACCATTGAGGTATCCCGGCCCGACTGCATGATCTGCAGGTTGTGGATCATCGGCGAGACGAACTGCTCCCAGCCTTTGGCGGTCAGGAAGCCGGCGGCCTTGCGGGTACCGGCATTGATGACGGCAAGGGCGGCTTCATACTCCGGCGCACCTTCTGCCAGTGCGCCGTGGGCCGCGGCCATCATGGCGCCGGCGATCTGGCCTGCCTGTTTCATCACCTCGATCTCGAGCGGCGACTTGACCATCCGCATCGGCGCGATCAGCGGCGACACGTCTACCAGTTCCACTCCCTTCATCTGGTCGTCGAGCCAGTTACGCACGATCACCGGCATTGAATTGCGCTCGATGCCGAGTTTCTCGAGGCCGCTACCGAGAGTCTTCGCCAGCACGTTCTCCCAGCGGTTGGCGCCGGCGTCTTCCCAGGTCCGTACGTCCTCGACCCAGGTCATGGCGCCGACCATTTCGCTTTCCATCAGCGGCGTGACCACGATGGGCGCATCATGGGCGCGGATGATCAGGAACGAGGGCCGGCCGAACTCCACTGACAGGTAGCCCCAGAAACCGGCGAAATAGGCGATGGTGCTTTCATCTGTGATCAGGGCGACGTCGAGTCCGGCGTCTCTCATGCGCTCCTGCATGCGGGTAGTGCGCTGGCGGGCTTCGTCGAGCATGGTGAAAAGTCCGGAAACGTTGCGGGAGCCACATGCTCGGTCAGACTTGCGGCGAACTCTTGCCTGCAAGCGACATCGGCTTGAAGCTTTGAACCGCTACGCCAGGCAATGTCAGATAGCCCGCGCGATCACCAGATGGCCGGGCTGGGGCACGCCTTCCTCGTGGCGCACCGTGATGTCCTGCACATGGACGAGCCCGAAACCGGCCGAGGCCAGCTCGTCCTCCAGATAGGCCAGCGTGTGGTGGAAGCGCTGGTGGGGCCCTACCGCATAGGTGCCGCCGTGGGCATCAAGCCGTTCGGTCGAGAAGGCGAACACGGCATCCGGCGCGCTGACTCGCCTTGCGCCGGAGAACAGCGCCTGCACGTCGCCCAGATAGGGCAGCACGTCGGTCGCCACGATCAGATCCCATGGCGCTTCGTCCTCGATCTCCTCCACGAAGGCCACGGCGTCGCCCACATAGAGCTCGTCGTAAAGGTCGTTCTCGCCGGCAATGTCGATCATGTTGGCCGACAGGTCGATGCCGGTGCGGTGATGGCTGATCGCACTGAGCGCCACCCCGGCAAGGCCGGTGCCGCAGCCCAGATCCAGCATGCGCGCATAGGGGCCAGGTGCGTGCTCCTTGAGCGCTTCGTTCAGGATGAGCGGCACGTGGTAGCCGAGCTGGTCCACGAGAATGTCCTCGAAGGCGTCGGCGTGCTGGTCGAAGAGGGTTTCGACATAGGCTTCAGGCGCACGCAATGGCGCCTCGCCGCGGCCCATCGAGGCAAGCCGCACGGCGGCTCCGCCATGGTCATCGGGGTCGAGCGCCAGTACACGCCGGTAGGCGTCGGCGGCTTCGTCGAGCCGGCCAGCCTTTTCCAGCGCCAGGGCGGCGTTGTAGGCGTCCGCCAGTTCGTCTTCACGGGCTTTCGCCATTGTCCTGCTGCCTTTGACCGGTGCTTGCGCGAGAGCCTGATATAGGGCTCGCGCGCAGGCAGGGCAATGACGGGCTTGCCGGCTTGATTACTGTTGGGCGGTTGCCCGCTTGAGTGCGTCGTAGGCGCGCCGCGCATTCTCGTTGCCGGCTTCCGCGGCGGTCAGGTACCACTCCATTGCCTTGCCGGCATCGGGCTGCAGGCCACGCACCCCGATGCGCTGGTAGATCAGCGGATCAAAGGTTGACCCGAGCCTCAGCGCTGCGTTGGCCTGATCCGCATCGAGCGCCCTCGTGTAGAGGGCGCGCGCTGACACGATATCGCCGAGCTTCATCAGCCGGTCGCCGCGTTCAAGCAGTTGCCGGGCCTCGTCCGCCGCCATTGCGGGAGCTTTCGTCGGTGCGGTCATGCTTCGCGCAGCCGGGGCGGCGGGAATTGTGGCGGCTGGCTCAAGCGCGGCCACCTTGATCTGTCCGGCAGGAGAGGACGGCTTTTCCGCAGCGGCGCCGGCAGGGAGGACAGGCGCTTCCGCCTTTTCTACCGTCTTGGCGGCCGGCTTGGTGTCCGGCGTGGCGTCCAGTACGGCAGCCGGCTTCGCTGCCGGTGGTTTGGCGTCAAGCGCGCCTTCAGGCGCTGCTATAGCACCTGCGAAATCGGGCCGGGTCGCCGCTTCGTAGAGCAGGCCCGGGTCAGCCGCCGGCATTTGCTCGGATGTTGGCTCGATCAGGCTTGCCGTTGCCTCCGCAGGGCTGGTGGCGGCAGTTTCACCGGAAGGCTTCTTCGGCGGTACGGCTTGTGGTGCGATGGTGCGGGCCTGCACTGGCGTTGCTGGTTCGCGCGGCGGAGGCGGCGGCGTCATGTAGACGGATCCGGACCCGGCGAGGCTTGCCTGCTGTGGCTCGGCGGTGTGGTCCAGCAATCCCTCCATGTAGCCGGGGGCGTAGGTCTGCAAGGCAATCGGTGCGGCCATCGCCAGGGCGGCAAGGGCCGCCGTTACGCATACGAACAAGGTGATGCGCCGGTTGCGCTTCTGCTGCCGGGCGGCAAGGCTGGCGCGCCGGGTGTAGAACTCGTTGCTGCGCCGGGCGATCTCCTCGCGCCGGGCGGTATGCCAGTCCTCGGGGCTCGCCGTGCTGAATTTCTGCAACCGTTCGCCCGCCTGGCGCATGCCAGTTGTGCTTGCGGCAACCGGCTCGCCGTCAGGGCCGCCAAATTCACCGCCCATGCTCCATTCGCCGGTGTCGGGCAGCGCTGCGTCTTCATGCTCCTGGGCCGTGCGGAAGTCTTCCTCCCGGCCTTTGCCGGCCTCGGTGGACTGGGATTCAGTCATGAGCTCTCTCCCTGTTACTCGTTTACTCACTGGCGGGGCGGGCGGCCGTTGCGGCCTTGTCTCCACCCCCGCCTGACCCCTGGAGATCAGTTCGCGGAAGCCGTTCCCTGCTCACGCGTCCATGCCAGGAACTGGTTGAACAACTGCTCGCGGTCTTCCTCCGCCAGCGTGGCGGCCTCGGGCCTGCTCTTCAGGAACTGTTCGAAGGCGTTCACCAGTTCTGCCATCCGCTGCTCCTGCCTGCTGGCCGCAGAGACCGGCTGGTTCGGGTTGTTCTTGAGCCACTCTTCCGCCACCGCATAGCGCTGCCAGCCTGGCAGTTCGGCAGCCAGGTTGACCTCTGCCCATTTTGCGTGGCGTGGCTCTTCCAGCAGCTTCGGGAAATTGTCCATGAACGCGTTCACGAAGGCCCGGGTGGAGTAGTACCGGCCCGTGCGTTCCTTCCAGTTGAACACCGCCATCACCGCGCCCACGGCGACCGTGTCGGTGCTGCCGCCCGCGCCAACGAGGCCAGCATAGTCCGCGGACGTGATGGATGCCGGCAGGTATGCATCCTGCAACTCGCGGTCATACGGCACGGGCACAATGTGCAACCCGTCGGCCTCGGTGAGGTTGGAGAAGATCGAGGCAGGCTTTCCGGCCACATAGACCATGGCGTCGATCTCGCCGGACTTAACTTTCTGCAGGGCATCCTGATAAGGCTCGTTGGCCCGCATGACCTTGAGCCCGAGCGAGTCGAAGACCACCTGCGCCGTCATTGCGGTGCCGGAGCCTTCCGGACCGAAGTTTACGGTCTTGCCGGCAAGCTGGCGGATGTCGGTGATGTCGCGCCGGGCAACGAGGTGAAACTCCTCGTTGTAGAGCTTGGTGATGTAGGCCACCCGGTTCTCGATGTCCGGTATCGCATTGGTTCTCTTCAGGTAGGCGAGCACGTCCGACTGAACGATGGCCACGTCGATGCCGCGCAGGTAGAGCAGGTCGGTGATGTTCTGCACCGATCCCTTGCCCACGATCGGCAGGACGCGCAGTTCATCGGTGCCGTCGAGCACCGCCTGCAGGTCGGATGCGATCCTGATGTAGGTTCCGCCCATGCCGCCGGACACCATGCCGATGGTGCCCCTGTTGATGATCTCGACCCGCTCCTGGTGGGTGGCAGGCAGGTTCTCGGTAGCAGATGCCGCGCCCGCGGCGAGGCTCAGGCCGGCGACAATGGCAACCGCGGCAACACGCAAGTACTTGTAGAACATGGGGGCTGGGACTCCTGCGATCCGTCACAGTGCGCGGACCGCTGGTGGGGCACTCATGCCGTCCACGGAGCGCGGGGGTTGACGCCCGTGCCCAGTCCGCAAGAAGCCGTCCCTAATGGCTCGACATTCACGGTATGGAGGAATCAAAGCGGCGATTTGGAGAAAAAATGTAGAATTCGCGACTGCAATGTGGCGATTTCGGGGTTTGGTTAATGTTTCCCCAGCATTTCACGGTCTTGTCCGGTCACTTCGACGGTTGCAGCCGGGACCAGCCGAAACGATATGATTGCTGATGTGAAACCGGAACAAGGCGCTATCATCCTGGACAGTCCATCGAAGCACTCACGGCCCGTGCGCGTCCGCCTGACGGCGGATGCAGAGCTTGCGCGGGCCTACAGCCTGACGCTGGTGGCGATGGGCCTGCGCGCCGTGCTGGCGCGGGAGGAAGGCGGCTACGGCATCTATGTCGACCCGGAAAACGAACTGCGCGCTGGCTGGGAACTGGACCAGTATGACGAGGAAAACGGGACCGGCGCGCGAAAGCCAGCCGCCCGGCGTCCGGCGTTCACCTTGTCCTTCTCCAACACCGCGATGGTCTATGCGGCCATCCTGCTGTTCGTCTTCGGCGCCGCCCGGCGCAACGGCTTCGGCTTCAACTGGGTGGCGGATGGCGCAATGGTTGCCCACCACGTCACCTCCAAGCTTGAACTGTGGCGCACGGTGACGGCGCTTACCCTGCATCTCGACCTGGCGCACCTGGCCTCCAACATCGCCTTCGGCATCGTCTTCGTGTGGCTTTTGTCCAAGGAGATCGGCAGCGGCGTGGCATGGGCTTCGGTGGTGCTGGCGGGCGCCGTTGGCAACTTCGCCAACGCGCTGTGGCAGTCGCCCGCGCACACTTCCATCGGCGCCTCGACGGCGGTGTTCGCGGCCATCGGCCTGCTCGCGGCTCTCAGGCACCAGTGGCGGCCGCCGAAAGTGTCTCTCAGGTACTGGGCGCCGCTGGGCGGCGGGTTGATGCTGATGGCGTTTCTCGGCTTTGGCCAGGGCAACGTCGACTATGGCGCCCATGTGCTCGGGTTTGCTGCGGGCGTTGCAGGCGGGTTTGTCTTGTCGCGCAAGGACCGGAAATGGTTTGACGATGACGCCCGCCAGATGAACGCCCTGAAACTCGCCGGAGTGATGCTGGCGGGCGCATGGGGCCTGGCGCTGGCGTTCTGAGCCCGGCATAAAAACACCCGGCCGCGCGGGTTGCGTTGCCGGGTGCCTTCAGTCGATGAAGAATGATCTGGACTGTCTGCTTACTTGCCCTTGGGCTTGGCGGCAGGCTTGGCGGCGGGTTTGGCGGCTGGCTTCTTGGCCATGGGTGTCGTGTCCTTCTTCGACAATTGCCACCGGTTGCGCAATGGTGCGAACCGGAACGCGAACATGGTTGTCATGAGTCGCGCATCATTTCTGTCGCAAATTCGTCAACCGGTGTGTCGAATTTCATCTGTCCCGTCGAGCAACCTGCCAAGCCCCTCTGCCATGTAGTCGATGAAGGTGTGGATACGTGCGGCGTTGGCAAGGTCGGGATGGGTCAGCACCCAGAGCCCGTTGTGCGCATCCGACGTATCGAAATCGAGCTGCACAAGCGCGGCATCGTCCCGGCCCACATAGGAGGGCAGAAGACCCACGCCCATGCCCTGACGCACGGCGGCTGCAATCGCCATGATGCTGTCGCACGTCATCGCGATGCGGGCGCGGCCCATGTGGCGGCGCATCCACCGGCCGGGCGTCGAGTCGGCCAGCGTGTCGCCGGGAGAGAGCCAGTCCATGTCCTCCACGGCCACATCGGGATGGGCGGCCAGGTAGCCGGCGCTGGCATAGGCCTGGAAGCGGAACTCCCCGGCCTTGGTGCCCACCAGCCCCTCGGCGATCGACGGCGCCGGGCGGATGGCGACGTCGGCATCGCGCCTGGCGATGGACAGGATGGAGTTGGTGGTGGAAGCCTCGAAGCGGATGTCCGGGTACAGCGCGCGAAAGCCCGGCAGCAACCTGCCGACGAGGGTGTGCAGCAAGGTGTCGGTGGTGGTCAGCCTGATGGTGCCTTCCAGCTTCAGGTCCTTGCCGGCGATCCGGCGCTCCAGCCCCCACACGGCCTGTTCAACTTCGCGGGCGGTCTCAAGCAGCTGCTGGCCCTCGATAGTCAGCTTGTAGCCATCCGGCCGCCGGTCGAACACGCTGACCTCGTGCAGTGCTTCGAACGAGGCGATGCGCCGCTGTACCGTCGAATGATTGACGCCCAGCGCACGCGCTGCCGCAGCCAGCGACCCGTTGTTGGCGACAGCCAGGATGTATTGCAGGTCACTCCAGTCCAGCCTGTGCATTTGCGCACACTTTCCTTGCAGACATTGTGAATTCCTGATCGTAGCTGCAAAGCCTAAGGTTGCAAGAGGGACCGGGAGTTCAAACAGCCAAGGGAGTTGCCCGATGAACAGGAAGATCATGATTGCGCTGGCGACAGGCGCCGCACTGGTGGCAGGCGCCTCTGCAGCCATCTCCGGTGAAGCCGAGGAAAGGGCCGTCAAGGCGCGCCAGGCCCTGATGCAGGTCTATGCCTTCAACCTGGGCCAGCTGGGCGCCATGGTGAAGGGCGAGATGGAATACAACGCAGATCTCGCCAAGGCCTCGGCCGACAATCTCGTCAAGGCTACCACGATGAACGGTATGGCCATGTGGCCCAAGGGTTCGTCTATGGATGATGAAGGCATGGCCGGCAAAACCTGGGCCAAGGCGGACATCTGGGCCGATGGCTCGGACGTGGGTGAAAAGGCGAAGGCGATGCGCGAAGCGGCTGCCCAGATGGCGGAAGTTGCCGGCAACGGCCTCGATGCCGTCAAGGGCGCCATGGGCGGCGTTGGCGGCGGCTGCAAGGGCTGCCACGAGAAGTTCCGCGCGCCAAAGAACTGAGCTTCCTTGCCCCGGATAATGGCGGGAGTTTCAGGCCTTCGTTCTTCCTTGCGCCCGGTTCGCCACTGTGGCTGCCGGGCGCTTTCATTCAGACTTGGTGATCCAGTTCAGGCGTCAGACAGCCTGAAGCGGCCTTCGGGAATATCGTAGCGCGCCTCGATTGCCGCGGCCGCGATGACGGTCTTGTCGCCGCGTGCCGCGTCCGGCACGTCGAGCCCGCCTTTCACCGCCTTCACGCT
This sequence comes from uncultured Anderseniella sp., assembly GCA_964648175.1. Classification (GTDB taxonomy): domain Bacteria; phylum Pseudomonadota; class Alphaproteobacteria; order Rhizobiales; family Aestuariivirgaceae; genus Anderseniella. The sequence continues at coordinate 20,816 of CAZYKZ010000003.1, read as the reverse complement.
GATCTGGCCATAGGGCATCTGCCGGGCCACTTCGGCCGTATCAACCTTGTCCGGTTGCTGTACGCCGATGGTGATGTTGACGCGCATCTGCGCCGGGTCGAGCCCCAGCGACCAGTACAGAGATAGCGAGGAATGGCGCATGGCGTCATGCACGGCGCGAACGGCGGCCTTGGTGTAGTCGCCGCCATAAAGGTCGTTGCCGGTGCCCATTTCGAGGATCAGCCGCTGGTCAGCCATGGGTCTGCGCCTCCGTGTCCTCGACGTCAAAATAGACAACCGCTGCCGCGTTGGCCATGACGGTCAGCGAGCCGTCATCCTTTGCAATGTCCAGCCCGCCTTCCTCGACGGTCACCTTCGCCGTGCCGTAGGGCAGCACGGCGGCCACCGCCGCCTTGTCGACAAGTTCGGGCCGCGCCACGCCGATCAGCACCTCGACCTGCATTGCCTCGCGCGGGAAACCGAAGGCCGGCGCCATGGTCAGCGAGTTGTGCCACAGTGCGTCCTTCAGCGCCCGCACCGCGGCCTTGGTATAGTCGGCGCCCTGCAGGTCCGTACCCATGCCGAACTCCATGGCGAAGCGTTTCAGCGCCATGATGCTCAGTCCTCGGCCGACAGGTCGAAATTGGTGTCCGGGAACCACTTGGCCAGCCGGATGTCGGCGGAACGCGCATGGGCTTCCATGCCTTCCAGCCGCGAGATGCGGGCACACGCCGGGCCGATCGCCTTGTTGGCCTCGCGGGTCATGCGCTGCCAGGTGACGGTCTTGAGGAACTTGCCGACGAACAACCCGCCCGTATAACGCGCCGCCTGCTTGGTCGGCAGCACGTGGTTGGGGCCGGAAACCTTGTCGCCGAACGACACGTTGGTTTCCTCGCCGAGGAACAGCGAGCCATAATTGCGAAGGTTGTCGTGCCACCAGTCGAGGTCCTTCGCCATGACCTGAAGGTGCTCCGAGGCATAGCCGTCCGACACCTGCACGGCTTCCTCGCGGGTGTCGCACACGACCACCTCAGCATAGTCCCGCCAGGCATCGGTTGCCGACTGGCGGTTGGGCTCGGGCAGGCTGGAAATCAGCTTCGGCACGATTTCCAGCACCTGCTCTGCCACGCCCCGGTCGGTCGAGATCAGCCAGACGGGCGAGTTGTAGCCGTGCTCGGCCTGGCCGACCAGGTCGGTCGCGACGATCTCCGGGTCGGCGGTGGCGTCCGCAATCACGGCGCTCTCGGTGGGGCCTGCGAACATGTCGATGGCGACGCGCCCGTAGAGCAGCCGCTTGGCTTCGGCGACGAACTGGTTGCCGGGGCCGACGAGAATGTCTGCGGGCTTGCCGGTGAACAGGCCGAACGCCAGTGCGCCGATGCCCTGCACGCCACCAAGGTTGAGGATGGTATCGGCACCGCAGACGTCCAGAGCGAAGATCACCGCCGGGTGGGCGCCGGTCTCCCCGCGCGGTGGCGAACAGGCGATGACGTTGTCAACGCCGGCGGCCTTGGCCGTGGTGGCGGTCATGATGGCGGAAGCGATGTGGGCATAGCGCCCGCCCGGCACGTAGCAACCGGCGGTCTGCAGCGGGATGTTGCGGTGGCCCGCGATGAGCCCGGGCAGGATCTCGGTCTCGGTGTCCTGGATCGAGGCGCGCTGGGCCTCGGCGAACCGGCGGACATTGTCGTGAGCAAAGCGGATGTCGTCCTGCAGCTTCTGCGACACCATCTTGCGCGCCCGCTCGCGGGTCTCGTCCGTAATGACGATGTCGCCGCTCCACTTGTCGAGATCACGGGCATATCTGACCGCGCGTTCATCTCCGCCCTGTTCGAGTTCGCCGAGCATGGTCATGACAATGTCGCGCACGTCCTGCTCACCGGTGGCGGAGGTCTTGTCGGCTTTCTTGAGGTAGGTGATGGCCATGTGGCTCCTCCCTGTGAGGGGTTGGTTGTTCTGTCAGCTTGTTGCGAAGTCGATGATGGCGCCGGTGAGCACGTCAAGCGCGTCCACTACGGGAAGTTCGGGGTCCAGCGCATCCGCCAGCACGGACAGCTCGGTGCAGGCGACCGCCAGCACATCCACCCGGTCCGACGCCAGCTGGCGGGCAATGGCGGCATAATCCGCTCGCACCTGCTCGCCGCTGTCGCCGCGCTTTACGGCCTTGATGATGTCCATCAGCCGCGGCTGGTCCTGGGGCGAGACGGTCTCAAGCCCGCGCGCGGCCAACGCTTTTTCGTAAAGCCCGACATTGTGGACGGCGGTTGACGCCAGCAGGCCGACGCGCTTGTGGACGGTGGCGCGCGAGGCCAGCGCGTCTGCGGTCATCTCGATCATGTCGAGAAACGGCACCGAAGTGGCCGCACGCACGTCCGGCGCATACCAGTGGGCAGTGTTGCAGGCCATCACGATGGCGTCCGCACCGGCGGCTTCCAGCCGCTGACCCATTGCCACGATGGCCGGCGACGGATTGACGTCCGTGCGCCCCTCGATAAGCGCGGCGATCCGCGATGGCACCTTCGGGTTGTTGTCGGCGATCAGGTGAATGTGGTCGCCATCATCCTGCGCGGGCGTCGCGGCAACGACGCGGCGCATCAGGTCGACGGTGGCTTCCGGACCCATGCCGCCGATGATGCCGACCACCTTGTGCCCGTCCACGCTCATTCGGCGGCCTCGGCGTTGAGCGCCATGGCGCATTCGCGAATGATGCGCCCGATCAGCTTGCAATCCTCCAGCGAGAAGGTGAGGGGCAGGCGCATGTCCAGCAGTGTCGACAATACGCGGTCTGTCTGCGGCAGGTGCTGGCGGCCGGCATAGGCCCAAGAATCGTGGCGCGAGGTAAAGGCCACCGGCTCATCCGCGCCGAACCACTTGAGCTCGACGCCGCGCGCGGCGGTGGCTTTCAGGAACGACCCGATCTGTGCCCGGCTTGCACCCGGCAGGTTGAACTGGATCGACGAGGCGACGAACTGCTCTTCCGCCGGCCGCTGCGGCAGGCGGATGCCCGGCACGTTGGCAAGCTCCAGCGCCACGGTCTCGTAGCGCTCGTTCCAGCGCCGGCAATTCTCGTCAAGCAGCTTGAGTTGCGGGCGCAGGATGGCAGCACGCAGATTGTCCATGCGGCCCGAGCAGTTGGGCGTTTCCAGCCGCACCTTCCGGAACACCTCTTCCGGCGGCGATGCGATGTGGCGGCCATACAGCATGTAGGAGCCTGACAGGATGGTGGCGCGGGCCATCAGCTCGGCATCGCCCGAGACGAGGAAGCCGCCTTCGCCCGAGTTCATGTGCTTGTATGTCTGCGTGGAATAGCACGCCGCAAGGCCGTGCCTGCCAGACTTCACGCCGTTCCATGAGGCCCCCATGGTGTGGGCGCAATCCTCGATCACCGCCACCCCGGCCTCGTTGCAGATGCCCATCAGCGCGTCCATGTCGGCGATGTGGCCGCGCATGTGCGACAGCATCAAGACCCGCGCGCCGGACGATGCGATCTTTGCCTTCAGGTCGTCGAGATCGATGACGAGGCCGTCCGTGACCTCCACCAGAACCGGCCTTCCGCCTGCGCCGGCAATTGCGCCCGGCACCGGGGCCAGGGTGAACCCGTTGGTCAGCACCGGCTCGCCGGGCTGCAGGCCGAAGGCCCTGAGAGCGGTGGTCAGCGCATAGCCGCCGGATGTCACGGCAAGGCAGTAAGGCACGCCGAGCCAGGCGGCAAACTCCTGTTCGAGCAGGGCGGTCTGTGCGATCTCGCCGGGCGCAGTGTTGTAGCGGTGCAGGCGGCCTGATTGCATGACCTCGACGGCGGCGGCAATCGCCTCGGCGGGGATCGCCTCCTGCTGTGTAAAGCTGCCCTTGAACACCTCGGCCATGATGCACCTTGCCCTTGATCAGGCGGCTTTCTTTTTCGAGGCCGCGCCGGAGAAATCGAAGTCGTTCAGATAGCCGAACAGGCCGACCGCGCCGCCGGTGTGCAGGAACACGACGTTCTCGCCCTTCTTGAAGAAGCCCTTGCGGACAAGGTCGATAAGACCGGCCATGCCTTTGCCGGAATAGACGGGGTCCAGCAGGATTGCCTCTGTTCGCGCCAGCATCTTGATCGCCTCGATGGTGTCGGGGGCGGGAAAGCCGTAGCCCTGGCCGACATAATCGCAATTGGCGACCACGTCCTCACGCTTCACCGCTCCTGAAATGCCGAGCTTGTCGCAGGTCTTCACGGCAAGATTGAACACGTTCTCTTCCTGCTTCGGCTTGGGCGCGCGCACGCCGATGCCAAGCAGCGGCACGCCGGCATTGATGCCCTTGAGCCCGGCGATCAGGCCTGCTTGCGTGCCGGCGGAGCCAGTGGCGTGAACCAGGTGATCGATCTTGAGGCCCAGGTCATTGGCCTGGTTGATCAGTTCCATGGCGCAATTGACATAGCCCAGCGCGCCGGTCGGGTTGGAGCCGCCGCCGGGGATGGTGTAGGCCTTGCGGCCTTGCGCGCGGAACTTCTCCGCCACCTTCTCCATCTCGCCGTTCATGTCCGGGTTCTCGGCGCAATGTTCGACGCTCGCCCCGTGCAGATGGTCAAGAAACACGTTGCCGCTGTCATTGTAGTCGTGATCGGTCTTCTTCGTGCGGTCTTCCAGCAGGATGTGGCAGTCCATTCCCATGCGCGCGGCAAACGCGGCTGTCTGGCGCGCGTGGTTGGACTGGGTCGCGCCCTGCGTCAGCACGATGTCGGCGCCCTGGTCCTTCGCCTCCGCCATCAACCATTCGAGCTTGCGGGTCTTGTTGCCGCCGGTGGACATGCCGGTGCAGTCGTCGCGCTTGATCCAGATCTCCGGCCCGCCGAGCTCCGCGGAAAGCCGAGGCATGTGCTCGAGCGGCGTTGGCAGATGGGCGAACCGGACGCGGGGAAAACGGGCGAGATTCATGCTGGGACTGCTCCGTGCAAGCGTTTTGGGATGGCGCTAAGCATAGCGCCAACCGGGCATCCGTGCGCTAGCGCCAGTCACAAGAGGATGTGGTGCCAATGGCTATTCGCCAATGATCTCTGCAATCTCGTCCTTGGAGATACCGGCCTCGCGCAACACTTCCTCGGTATGCTCGCCCAGTACTGGCGCCGGGCGTTTCACCCCGCCAGGTGTGGAGTGGAACTTCACCGGCGCGCCGATGGTCGAGACCTTGCCCGCCACCGGATGCTCGACTTGCGGAACCATGTCTCGCGCCAGCGTCTGCGGGTCGTGGTGCATCTCGTCGATGGACAGCACGGGACCGGCAGGCACACCGGCCGCCTCCAGCGCATCGAGCCAGTGTTGCGTGGTGTTGGTGCGGAAGTAGGTGGTCAGCGCCTCGCCCAGCGCCAGCCGATTCTGCATGCGCGAGCGGTTGTTGGAAAAGCGGGGATCCTCGTTGAGCTGCTCAGCCCCGATGACCTTCAGCATGCGTTCCCAGTTGGCCTGGTTGGCCGCGCCCAGATTGAGCCAGCCATCAGACGTCTGGAAGGCTTCATAGGGTGCGTTGAGCGGGTGGGCCGAGCCCATCGGGCCGGGCGACACCCCGGTGGCGAAGCAGATGGCCGACTGCCAGTAGGTATGCACGATGCCTGCCTCGAACAGCGAGGTGTCGACGCGCTGGCCCTCGCCGGTCTTGAGTTTGTGGGCATAGGCTGCCGCACAGCCCATCGCGCCCAGGATACCGGCGGTGATGTCGGTCACCGGTGCGCCCACCTTGACCGGCGGCCGGCCCGGCCCCTCACCGGTAATCGCCATCAGGCCGGACATGCCCTGTGCGATCAGGTCAAAGCCGCCGCGCTCGCGATAAGGCCCGGTGCGGCCGAAGCCGGAGATCTCGCAATAGATCAGGCCGGGGTTGATCTTCTTCAGTTCCTCGTAGCCGAGACCCATCTTCTCCATGGTGTCGTGCCGGTAGTTCTCGATCAGGCAGTCGGCCTGCTCGATCAGCCTGACCAGCGCGCGCTTGCCGGCCTCGGTCTTGAGGTCGAGTTTGATGCCGCGCTTGTTGCGGTTCATCATCATGAAGGCGGCGGACTCGCCGTTGATGTCGGGCGGCAGGAAGCGGCGGGAGTCATCGCCATTGGGACGCTCCACCTTGATCACGTCGGCCCCCATGTCGGCCAGCATCAGCCCGGCCACGGGACCGGCCATGATGTGGGCCAGTTCGATGACCTTCATGCCCTTGAGCGGGCCGGTGTTGGGTACGCTGTTCATGGCCGGCCTAACGCCCCTTCCAGTCGGGCGTGCGCTTGGCGAGAAACGCCTCCATCCCCTCGCGGAAGTCCTCCGACATGTAGCACTGGACGATCAGGTCCTTGTCGTTGTCGCGCTCGCCGACTCGAAGCCGGCGCAGTGCTTCCTTGGTGGCGCGCATGGTCAGCGGCGCATGGCCTTTCAGCGTCTCGGCAATCTGCAGCGCCCGCACGTAGACGGTTTCCTTGTCGTCGTGCAGTTCCGAAACCAGGCCCAGCGCGAGCGCCTCATTGGCCTCGATCAGCCGCGAGGTGAAGATGATTTCCTTGACCCGGTGCGGCCCGATGATGGCGGACAGGCGCGCCAGGTTGGCGTTCGACAGGCAATTGCCCAGCGTGCGCGCGATCGGAAAGCCGAAGCGCATGTCGCGCGCGCCGATGCGCAGGTCGCAGGTTGCGGCAATGGCCGCGCCGCCGCCGGTACAGGCGCCGGCGATGGCTGCGATGGTCGGCACCGGCACGGCCTCGAGCGCACCCAGTACCTTGTCCATGCGTTGTTCGTAGTCGAGCGCGTCCTGCGGCTCCTTGAACGAGCGGAAGGCCGAGATGTCGGTGCCTGCAGCGAACGCCTTTTCGCCCGCCCCGGTGATGACGATGGCGCGCAAGCTCCCGTCCGGATCGACGCCTTCGCAGATTTCGCGCAGGCGCGCATACATCTCGAAGGTCAGCGCATTGCGCGCCTGTGGCCGGTTCAGCGTGATGATGCCGATGCCATCCTGTTCCTGCCACAGCAGGTCTTGCGTGTCGCTCATGGTGGGCTGCTAGCTCCTGTAGAAATACTCGACCAGGAACATCGGTATGGCCGGAATGTAGGTGCACATCAACAGCACCGTCAGCAGCACCAGGATGAACCATATGTTGACCCGGGTGACGTCCCAGATGTTGGCGCGGGCAATGGAGCACGCGGTGATGAGCACCGAGGCGACCGGCGGCGTCTGCTGGCCGATGGCGAGGTTGAGCGTCACCACCAGGCCGAAGTGTACCGGATCGATGCCCGCCTGCACGATCAGCGGCACCACGATCGGCACAACGAGGATGATCGCGGCGGCCGAGTGCAGGAAGAAGCCGATCACCAGGAAGAACAGGTTGAGGATCAGCAGGATGATGTACTTGTTGTCGGTGATCGACAGCATCTGGTTGGCGATTTCCTGCGGCACCTGGGCCCGGGTCAGGAAGCCGCCGACCAGCACGGACGCCGCCACCAGCACCATCACCACGGCGGTCTGCATGCCGCCGTCGAGCATGGCGTTGTAGAGCTCCTTGAGGTTGGTTTCGCGGTACCACAGCCCGATGCCGATGGCGACGATGACGGCGAGCCCTGCGGCTTCCGTTGCCGTCACGAAGCCGCCGAAGATGCCGCCGAGGATGATGACGGGCAGCAGGAAGGTGGGCAGCGCGTCGATAAAGGTTTCCTTCAGCCGCTTCAGGTTGAAGGCTTCCTCGACCGGGAAGTTGTACTTGCGCGCAAAGATGTAGGCCACCAGCATCAGTCCCAGGCCGCCAAGGAAGCCGGGTACGAAGCCTGCCACGAAGAGCTGCTCCACGGAGGTGTCAGCCGAGGCAGCATAGAGGATCATGGGGATGGACGGCGGGATGATCACTGCCAGAGAGGCCGATGACGAGGTCACGGCTGCGGCGAAGGGCGCGGTGTAGCCGCGCTTCTTCATCTCGGGGATCATGATCGAGCCCATGGCGGCAACGTCAGCCACGGCGGAGCCGGAGATTTCAGCGAAGAACAGCGACACGCCGATATTGACCATGGCGAGGCCGCCACGCACGAAGCCGATCAGCGCCGACACGAAGTTGATGAGGCGGCGGGTAATGCCGGATGCGTTCATGATGGCGCCTGCCAGCACGAACATCGGAATGGCGATGAGCGAGAACTTGGTCGAGCCGTCGTACATGTCCAGCGCAACGGTGACGAGCGAGTTGGTGCCCTCGGTCATGAGCAGGCCGACGACGCCTGCGATGGCCAGCGCGACGGCAATCGGCACGTTGATGCAGATGAGCGCGACGAGAACGATGAAGATGGTGAGGAGAACCATGTGCGCGCGCTCCTAGTGTTCGGATGACTGACCGGCGGCGATCTGGCGCCAGTAGGCCGGCAGGCTGAGCAGTTCGGCGGCAATGAACAGGATCGCGCCGATGGGAATGATCGACTGGGTCAGCTGAACAGGCACCCATGTCAGGCTGACGAGCGTCTCGCCCTCCAGCACGTCCAGCACCCTGAAGCCTGCCCACGCCATGAGGATGAAGAAGGCAATCACCAGCACCTCGCCTAATGCGACGAACCACATGCGCACCGGCATCGGGATGGCGATCAGGACGGCGTCGAAGCCGATGTGCTTGCGCCTGAGTGCGGCGAGCGCTGCGCCGTAATAGGTGATCCAGGCCAGCAGCACGGACGCCACCTCGTCATAGAACGACAGCGAGGCGCCGGACTTCCGGAAGACGACGGCGATCACGACAAGCGCGGTCAGCGACACCATCAAAGTGATGAGGATCCATTCAAGCGTGCGGCCAAACCCGCGGCTCAGTGCGCCGGTCATGGGTGGTCATGCCCCCTGCAGGTGATCTGGTGAAATGGCTCCAATGAAGACCGGCGGCATTTAGCGTCCCGTGAACTGGCCACCGGTCCCCACCAGGGAGGTCAGGAGCAGCCGCTGGCTGCTCCCTCGAAATTGCGTAAGCGGTCAGCTCAGGAGCTGGAACCCAGCGACAGAACCTTCTCGGTCAGTTCCTTGCCGCCTTCGACCGACGAACCGAACTCGTCATAGACCGGCTGCGAGGCCTTGATGAAGGCATCCTTGTCGGCTTCGTTGACAGCGATGCCGCCAGCCTTCAGCTTCTCCAGCAGGTCGTCGTCCATCTTGGCTGCCGTCTCGTAGACGAACGCCTGGGTTTCCTGGGCCACCTCGGTCAGAGTCTTCTGGACGTCTTCCGGCAGCTTGGCGAACTCCGAGTCGGATACCAGCACATAGGCAGGCGTGTACACGTGGCCGGTGATCGACAGGTACTTCTGCACTTCCTGGAACTTGGCCGACCAGATCTGCGTGTACGGGTTTTCCTGGCCATCCATCACGCCGGTCTGCAGCGCGGTGAACACGTCGGAGAATGCCATTGGCGTCGGGTTGGCGCCGTACAGCTGGAACATCTTCACCCGCCATTCGCCCTTCGGCGTGCGCAGCTTCAGGCCAGCCAGGTCTTCCGGCTTGTTGATCGGACGGGTGTTGTTGGTGATGTGGCGGAAGCCGTTCTCCCAGTAGGCGAGAATGCGGTAGCCCTTCGACTGGGCGGCCTTCTGGAACGTATCGCCCATTTCGGCCTGGACGCGCTTCATGTGGTCGCGGTCCTTGATGATGTAGGGCATTTCGAACACGCCAAACTCCGGCGAGATCGACGACATCACCGACGACGGCAGGGCAAACTGCACCTGGCCCAGCTTCAGCTTCTGCAGCAGTTCGCGGTCATTGCCGAGCTGCGAGGAGCCGAACACCTGTACCTCGGCCTTGTCGCCGAGCTTTTCGTTGGCGCGCTTGGCGAACTCGTCTGCGGAAGCGGAGAACAACGAGCCGGGGTTGCCGACATGGCCGAACTTCAGGATCAGCTTTTCCGCATGGGCCGCGGTGGCCATGGCGGTCAGAGCTGCGGAAAAGGCAAGCGCCTTTATAAGGTTTTTCATGTTTATTCCTCCCAGAATTTGAAGCAGTTCAACTCCTATTCAGCCGCAACGGCGCTGCTTTCACCCGCCGCTGAAGCCTTAAGATAATCCATTGCACGCTGCGCCCCGCCCGACTGGTGCGGCACGCCAGCCACCGCCAGGCCCATTTCGACACCCGACAGGGTGCCCATGAGCATGAGGTCGTTGAAATCGCCCAGATGACCGATGCGGAACACCTTTCCGGCCAGCCGCGACAGGCCGTTGCCGAGCGACATGTCGAAATGTTTCAGCACCGTGGCGCGGAATTCATCGGCATTGTGGCCTTCGGGCAGCATCACGGCGGTGAGCACGTGCGAATAATCGCGCGGCTCGTTGCACAGCACCTCGAGACCCCATGCCTGCACCGCACGCCGGGTTGCTTCCGAGTGGCGCTTGTGGCGGGCAAACACGTTGTCGAGGCCTTCCTCGTGCAGCATGTCGATGGCCTCGGCCAGCCCGTAGAGCAGGTTGGTGGCGGGCGTGTAGGGGAAGTAACCGGTCTTGTTGGGGCCGATCATCTCGTCCCAGGCCCAGTAGGACTTGGGCAGCTTGGCCGACTTCGACGCCTCCAGCGCCTTTTCCGAAACTGCGTTGAACGACAGGCCCGGCGGCAGCATCAGCCCCTTCTGCGAGCCGGAGACGGTTACGTCCACGCCCCACTCGTCGTGCCGGTAGTCGATGGACGCCAGCGACGAAATCGTGTCCACCATCAAAAGGGCAGGATGACTGGCATCGTTCATCGCCTTGCGCACGTCGTTGATGCGCGAGGTGGCGCCGGTCGAGGTTTCGTTGTGAACGACGCACACGGCCTTGATCTCGTGAGCCTTGTCGGCAGCGAGCGCCTCGCCGATCTTGTCCGGCAGAGCGCCGCGGCGCCAGTCGGTCTCGATCAGGATCGGCTCCAGCCCCAGCCGGCGGGCCAGCTTGCACCACAGCGAGGCGAAGTGGCCGGTCTCGCACATCAGGATCTTGTCGCCCGGCGACAGCGTGTTGACGAGGGCTGCTTCCCACGCGCCGGTGCCCGAAGCGGGATAGATGATGACGTGGCTCTTCGTCTTGAAGATCGTCTTCATGCCTTCGAGGCACTTGGCGCCGATCTTGCCGAACTTCGGCCCGCGATGGTCGATGGTCGGATAGTCCATCGCGCGCAGAATGCGGTCCGGCACGTTGGACGGGCCCGGAATCTGCAGGAAATGGCGGCCTGCCTTATGCATGAGAGTAGTCCTTCCCGGTAACTTTTCGGGCGGTGGAAGAGCATCTGCCGCACCCTTGCCCGCGCCTGCTTTTGGGTATACTTAATTTTGCATTCAAAATTATGTCAAGGCGATTCCGGTGTCGAGCGTTGCGTTGTCCAGTCTTTCCCGCCGATTGAGAGACGGCGTTCGCGGTGCGGTCATGGACGACGTGTTTTCGCGCGGCCGCTATGCCACGGACGCCTCGATCTACCAGATCATGCCGCGTGCGGTGGTCGTGCCCGAGACGGCGGACGACGTGCGCCATGTCATTGCGGTTGCCCGCGAGGAGGGCGCAACGGTGCTGCCGCGCGGCGGTGGCACCTCGCAATGTGGCCAGACGGTGAACGACTCGATCGTCATCGACACCACGAAACACCTCAACCGGCTGCTGGAACTCGACGTTGATAACCGCACCTGCCTCGTTGAGCCCGGCATTGTGCTGGACGAACTGAACCGGCAGCTCAAACCCCACGGGCTGTGGTTTCCGGTCGACGTGTCCACCGCCTCGCGCGCCACCATCGGCGGCATGGCCGGCAACAATTCCTGCGGCGGCCGCTCGATCCGCTACGGCATGATGCGCGACAACGTACTCGCCATCGACGCCGTGCTGGCGGACGGCACAGAGGCCACCTTCGGCGCGCTGGAGCAGGGCGAGAGACTGCCCGGCTTTGTCGACGGCTTGCTCAAGCTGGGCGAGCGGGAGGCCGACGAGATCGCCGCCCGGTTCCCGAAGGTGATGCGCCGGGTGGGCGGCTACAACATCGACGCGCTGGTACCCAACAGCAAGGCCATCAACCTGTCCTCGCTGCTGGTGGGTTCGGAAGGAACACTGGCGTGGTCGAACCGCATCCGGCTGAAGCTGTCGCCGCTGCCCGCTAGGAAGGCAATGGGGGTGTGCCACTTCCCCACCTTCCACGCAGCCATGGACGCCGCCCAGCACATCGTCAAGCTGGACCCGGTGGCGGTGGAACTGGTCGACCGCACCATGATCGAACTGGCCCGGGATATCGCGATCTTTCGCCCGACAATCGAGAAGGTGGTGCGCGGCGAGCCTGATGCGCTGCTGCTGGTGGACTTCGCCGAGGACGACTGGGACGAGAACCTGCGCCGCCTCAAGCGCCTGCACGAGGTGATCGGCGACCTCGGCTTCGACTGGTCGCGCTCCGGCAAGCACTTCGGCGGCGTGGTCGAGGTCAACGACCCGAAGCTGCAGGCTGACCTGGCCGAGGTCAGGAAGTCCGGCCTCAACATCATGATGTCCATGCGAGCCGAGGGTAAGCCCGTCTCGGTGGTCGAGGACTGCGCGGTGGAGCTCAAGGACCTTGCCGCCTACACGGCGGGTCTTACCGAGGTTTTCGAGAAGCACGGCTCGCGCGGCACCTGGTATGCCCACGCCTCGGTCGGCTGCCTTCACGTGCGGCCCGTCCTCAACCTGAAGCTCGACACGGACGTGAAGAAGTTGCGCGCCATCGCCGAGGAAGCGTTCGAGCTGGTGCGGCAATACAAGGGCTCGCACTCGGGCGAACACGGCGACGGCATCATCCGGTCCGAGTTCAACGAGGTGATGTTCGGCGCGCGCATGATGGACAGCTTCCGGCAGGTGAAGCGCGCCTTCGACCCGTCTGGCGTGTTCAACCCCGGCAAGGTGGTCGATGCGCCGAAGATGGACGACCGCTCGCTGTTCCGCTTCAAGCCGGACTACAAGGTGAAGGAGTTCGATACGGCACTGGACTGGTCGGGCTGGCCGGGCGCGGCCGGCGGTTTCCAGGGCGCGGTGGAGATGTGCAACAACAATGGCGCCTGCCGCAAGCTGTCGGGCGGCGCCATGTGCCCCAGTTACCGCGTCACGAAAGACGAGCAGCACCTCACGCGAGGCCGGGCGAATTCGCTGCGGCTTGCGATCTCCGGTCAGCTTGGGCCGGGTGCGCTGACCAGCGATGCGATGGCGGATGCCATGAAGCTGTGCGTCGGCTGCAAGGCCTGCAAGCGCGAATGCCCGACCGGCGTGGACATGGCGCGCATGAAGATCGAGGTGGCCGCGCAACGGGTGGCGACGGCAGGTCTCAGCTTGCGCGACAAGCTGGTGGCGCACCTGCCGCGCTATGCGCCGCTGGCGGCGAAGCTGCCGTGGCTGGCGAACATGCGCGATCACGTACCGGGGCTGGCGGCTTTCAGCGAGGCGGTTGCCGGGCTGTCGAAGCACCGCACGCTGCCGAAGTGGCGCGCTGACGTGTACCGGCACGGCGAGCAGTTCGGTCCGGCGGATGGCGATCCGGTGATCCTGTTCGGCGATACCTTCAACACCTGGCACGAGGCTGAGAACCTGCGCGCGGCCTGCGCTGTGCTGGCGGCAGGAGGCTTCCGGGTACACTCGCCGCTGCCCGATGGCGAGAGCAGACCGCCCTGCTGCGGCCGTACATACCTTGCAGCCGGTCTGGTCGATGAGGCACGCAAGGAAGCCCGGCGTCTGATCGCCACCTACCTGCCGTTCGTGCGGGCGGGCGCGAAGATCGTCGGGCTGGAGCCATCCTGCCTGCTCACCCTGCGCGACGAACTGACGGCGATGAAGTTGGGAGCCGAGGCGGAAGAAATCGCCGGCGCGGCGATGATGTTCGAAGAATTCATCGTCTCAAACTCGGACCGCTTCAGTTTCAAGCCGATCGAGCGCAAGGCGCTGCTGCACGGTCACTGCCACCAGAAGGCGCACAACGTGATGGGCTCGGTGACCGGCGCGCTCAAGCTGGTGCCGGGGCTTGAGGTGGAGATGGTGGAAAGCTCCTGCTGCGGCATGGCCGGCGCCTTCGGCTACCAGGCCGAGACCTACGAGGTGTCGAAAGCCATGGGAGAACTCAGTCTTCTGCCTGCTGTCCGGGCGGCAGAATCTGCTACACTGATCGTGGCCGATGGCACGTCGTGCCGTCACCAGATTGCAGACGGGGCAGGGCGCGAGGCCATTCATGTGGCCCGCGTGCTGGAAATGGCGCTGGCAGAGGGAGGCGCGTCATGAATGTTCGCATGGATGCACCGATCATCCGCCGCTCGCTGCACGACGAACTGGTCGAGCGGCTGCAGCGGCTCATCATCGAGGGCGAACTGACGCCCGGCGAGAAGGTGCCGGAGAAGGAACTGTGCGAGCGGTTCAACGTGTCTCGCACGCCGATGCGCGAGGCGCTGAAGGTTCTGGCCAATGCCGGGCTCGTGACGCTGACGCCCAACCGCGGCGCGTCGGTCACAGCTGTCACGGTCGACGATCTGCAGGAAGTTTTTCCGGTTATGGGCGCTCTGGAGGCGCTTTCCGGAGAGTTGGCTTGCGAGAAAATCACCGACGCCGAACTGGCCAGGGTGCGCGCCCTGCACGAGGAGATGGTGGGCCACTACAAGGCGCAGCGCCTGCCGGAATATTTCAAGACCAACGAGGCCATCCACATCGCCATCCTGAATGCGGCCCGCAACGACACACTCAGCTCGCAGCACCAGATGCTGTCGGCCCGGGTGCGCCGCGCGCGCTACCTTGCCAATATGACGCGCGAACGCTGGGACAAGGCGGTGGCCGAGCATGAGGACATTCTGGCGGCGCTCGAGGCTCGAGACGGGCCGCGGCTTGGCAAGATCCTCAAGAAACACCTGAAGAACAAGCTCGAGACCGTGTCCGAGTGGCTGAAGGCGAACGGGTAGACTATTCGGACCTACTGCGCGTCGAAGTCGAGCACCAGCTTGTCCGTCTCGGGCCGCGCCTGGCAGGCGAGGATGAAGCCTGCTTCAAGTTCCCACGGCTGAAGCGACCAGTTCTGGTCCATTGTCGCGCTTCCTTCCAACACCTTGCAGCGGCAGGTGCAGCACATGCCACCGGCGCACGAATAAGGTATTTCCACGCCGTCGCGCTGAGCCGCGCCAAGCACCGTTTCCTTCGCCGGGTCCACCTTCAGCTTGCGCCGGGTGCCGTCGAGAATGACCTCCACGTCCGCCCCCGTGACATTCGCCTTGACCGGCACGTGTTCGCCTGAGGACTTGCCGTAGGGGGTTGGCGTGAAGATCTCGAATCGGATGTTTTCAAGCGGCATGCCCATCTCGGCAAGTGCTGCGCGTAGCGCCTTGATCATCGGGGCCGGCCCGCACAGGTAGGCGGCGTCGTAAGCCTTCACGTCGATCAGCTTGCGCGCCTGCATGTCGGCGAGCTTGGCAGCGTCCACCCGGCCTGACAGGATTTCGCTGTCCTCGTCTTCCTCGGACAGCACGTGCAGCAGGTTGAGCCGGGTCAGATAGGTGTCCTTTAGCGCGTCGATCTCGGCGCGGAACATCACGCTGTCCACGTTGCGGTTGGCATAGATCAGCGTGATGTGCGAGGCCGGGTTGCCGGCCAGCACCGATTTGACGATGGACAGCACCGGCGTGATGCCGGAGCCGGCCGCGATCATCAGGAAGTGCCAGTCGTGGCCGGGCTCTGCGGTGAAGCGACCCCCGGGCGCGGCCACCTCGATCCGGTCGCCGGGCTTCAGCCCTTGCGCGAATGAGGAAAACGCACCGCCCTCAACATGCTTCACCCCGATCTCCAACCCCTCGCCCGGCGCGCAGCAGATCGAGTAGCTGCGGCGCACCTCTTCGCCGTTCAGCTTCGTGCGCAACGTCAGGTACTGGCCGGGTTTGAAAGTGAACTCGGCTTTCAGCGCGTCAGGCAAATCGAAGCGGATTGCCTTGGCGTGGGCGGTCTGGGGCCGCACGGCGGCCACGGTCAGCTCGTGAAACTGTTGTTCGGCCATCGGGCTCACCTCAGATGCATTTGAAATAGTCGAACGGTTCGGCGCACGCCTTGCAGGTGTAGTGCGCCTTGCAGGGCGTCGAGCCGAACTCGGACACCTTGTGCGTGTCGGACGAGCCGCAGCGCGGGCAATTGACCACTGTTTCGCCGAACAGCGCCATCTTCGAGTTGGACGCGTTGACCGGCGGCGCAATGCCAAACTCGCGCAGCTTTTCGCGGCCTTCAGGCGTTATCCAGTCCGTGGTCCAGGCAGGCGACATGACGCGCTCGATGCGCGGCTCGAAGCCTGCCTCGCGCAGCGCCGCCTCGATGGCCAGTTCTATTGCCACCACTGCGGGACATCCGGAATAGGTTGGCGACACTTTGGCCACCGCAATACCGTCCTCGATATCCACCGCGCGCAGGATGCCGAGATCGGCCACCGTCACGCATGGCACCTCCGGATCCGGCACGGCGGCGGCTGCCGCCCAGGCGCGGGCTTCGTCCAGCGAGCGTATGCCGGCGGCCTGTGCCATCACCACTTCATGTCCGGATAGGTGCGTTGCATGTATTGCAGTTCGGCCAGCAGGTGGCCCATCTCCTCGCCGTGCATGCCGTCACGCCCGCCCTGGGCTGGGTAGGAAACCTCGGGAATGTCCAGCTGCGCCTCATCGAAAACCATGCGGATGGTGGCGTCCCACGCCGGCTTGAGGCTGCCGCGGGCAGGCAGCGCGCCCGCCTCCACGCAAGCCTTGAAGGCGGGCGTGTCGGTGAACAGTTCTGCCGTGTAGCGGTGCAGCGCATCTACCGCAGCGCGCATCCGGGCCGCACTTTCATCGGTGCCATCGCCAAGCCGGATCACCCACTCGCCGCAGTGGCGCACGTGATAGGCCATTTCCTTGGCGGCCTTGCCGGCGATGCCCTTGAGAGTTTCGTCTGACGAGTTGACGGCCACCCAGTCCCAGTACGGCTTCATGAACGCGGCGAAATGAAACTGGCGCAGGATGGTGTGGGCGAAGTCGCCGTTCGGCCGTTCGACCAGCAGCAGGTTGCGGTAGTCACGCTCCAGCCGCAGGAAAGCGAGCTTGTCCTCGTCGCGCCCCTTGCCCTCAACCTGCGCCGCATAGGCATAGATCGCGCGCGCCTGCCCCAGCAGGTCCAGCGCCAGGTTGGTCAGCGCCAGGTCTTCTTCCAGCATCGGCGCGTGCCCTGTCCATTCGCCAACGCGGTGGCCGAGGATCAGGTGGTCATCCGCCAGTTCGAGCAGGGCATTGAAGAGATCAGTTTTCATGTCAGTTTCCTGATGGTGACGACGACCGCGGCGATGGTCAGAACGGCAAGTGCCGGTGCGATCACCAGAAGATCCACGCGGATGTCTGCTTCCGGCGTCTTGTACTGGACGAGGTATTCCCAGCAGCCATACAACGCCCACAGCAATGCGACGGCGGCGATGAACCGCGACCCGCCGCCAAGGGCAGCAAGGCCCGCGACCGCGCCGCTGACCACGAATGCCACCCACGGGTGGGCGATGAAGAAGGTGAAGACCGGTGCGATCAGTTCCACGTGACGCCGCTCCGTCCTACATGTGCCCGACGTCGTCCGGGATGTCGTAGAAAGTCGGGTGCCGGTAGACCTTGTCCTCGGCCGGCTCGAACATCTCCTCCTGGGCCTGCGGGTCTGAGGCCACGATCTGCGCGGACGGCACAACCCAGATCGAGTTGCCCTCGCCACGGCGGGTGTAGACGTCGCGGGCGGCCTGGATGGCGAGCTTGGCGTCAGCCGCGTGCAGCGAGCCGACGTGTTTGTGGTGCAGGCCATTGCGCGGCCGGATGAACACTTCCCAAAGCGGCGTATGGTTTTTCATCTCGTCTGTTCCTTATTCGGCGGCGACGGCGCGGGCGGCACGCTTCTCGGCATGGGCGAGCGCTGCCTCGCGCACCCAGGCTCCGTCGTCCCAGGCCTTCCTGCGATCGGCGATGCGGTCGCGGTTCATCTGCCCGCCGCCCTTCACCACGCGCCAGAACTCGTCCCAGTCGATCTTGCCGAAATCGTAAGAGCCGCGCTCCTCGTTCCACCTGAGGTCCGGGTCGGGCATCTTCAGGCCGATGAACTCGGCCTGCGGCACGGTCGCGTCGACGAACTTCTGGCGCAGCTCGTCATTGGTAAACCGCTTGATCTTCCAGGTCATCGACTGGTCGCCGTGCTGGCTGTCGCTATCGTGCGGACCGAACATCATCAGCGACGGCCACCACCAGCGGTTCAGCGCATCCTGCGCCATGTCCTTCTGGGCCTGGGTACCGTTGCACAGCGCCATCATGATCTCGTAGCCCTGCCGCTGGTGGAAGCTTTCTTCCTTGCAGATGCGGATCATGGCGCGGGCATAGGGGCCATAGGAGGTCCGGCACAGCGGGATCTGGTTCATGATCGCCGCGCCGTCCACCAGCCAGCCGATGGCGCCGATGTCGGCCCAGGTCAGTGTCGGGTAGTTGAAGATCGAGGAATACTTGGCCTTGCCCGACAACAGCTCTTCCGTCATCTGCTCGCGGCTGACGCCCAGCGTCTCGGCGGCAGAGTAGAGGTAGAGACCGTGGCCGCCCTCGTCCTGGATCTTGGCCAGCAGCGCGATCTTGCGCTTGAGCGTTGGCGCGCGGGTGATCCAGTTGCCCTCCGGCAACATGCCGACGATTTCCGAGTGCGCGTGCTGACCGATCATGCGGATCAGCGTGCGCCGGTAGCCTTCCGGCATCGGGTCGTTCGGCTCGATCTTGTCTTCCCGCTCGATGCGAGCCTGAAAGCGGTCGAGAAACTCCTGGGTTTCTTCCGTGGCCGAGTCTGCGCCGATAAGCCCTTGAGAGTACATGCGTGTCCTCCTGTAACCGGCTTAATGTAACAAAAATAAGATCAATCAGCAATATTTTGTAACACGTTGAAGCGGCTGGCAATGGCACCCGCACTGGTTGCCGGCGGCAGGCCTGCGGCGTCAAGCCAGCGCTCGCTTTGGTCCGCCAGTCCGGCGTAAAGACGCCGGGTGAGATCGTGCGCGGCTGTTCCCGCCCAGTCACGAGGCAGCAGGCTGGTCGGCAGGTTCGGATCGCGCAACACGATGCGCCGCCAGTCGTGTATCAGCAGCGTGCGCGCGGCCATTGCCTGCCCGGGCTCGAGGCCGGTTGCGTTGAACTACCGCCAGCCGGCAATGAATGCGTCGTATTGTGCGGCCAGCTTGTCCGTGTCCCACAGGCGGAGCAGGCCGGGCGGAAACGCCGTGCCCTCGCCGTGGATGACCAGCACGCTGTCCGGCAGCGCACCGGATGCCTTGCCCGGTTTCAGCCAGGCCGGCCCGCCAAGTGGCACGAACCCTTGTTCGCGCAGCCTGTCACTGTGATCGGTATTGGTGATGGCGACGGTCCAGTCGCCGCGCCATTCGGCCGGCCCCGCCGAATAGATCCGCCGCGTCGCCTCGTCGAAGGCAAACCGGCCCTGCGGGGACAGTTCGTAGTAACTCAGCCGGCCGTCGCGATCGCGCACAACCCAGCCGTCCTTGGCCAGCCGCGACAGGGCCGTGCGCACCGCGCCCTGTTCGATGCCGAGCAATGCCATGGCGTCCTGCAGCACCGACAGCGCTACCCGTCCCCCGCGCAGGGCAATCGCATCGCCGAAGAAGGTGACGATGAGCGACCATACCCTCAGCCGCCCATTGCCATGCAGCCGTGCCACGTGCGTTTCGATGTCTTGCCTTGCGCCACCCATGATCTAGTGTGTGCCGCAAGTTCGAGCAGGGGACAAGACGATGAACGAACAGGCCCATGGCACCCATACCCACGCCACGGAAGAAGACGCCCGCAACCGCGACATCAAGATCTGGGTGAACGGCGACATCGTCCACCGCGACGAGGCGAAGGTCTCCGTCTACGACGCAGGCTTCATGCTGGGCGACGGCATGTGGGAGGGTATGCGGCTGTACAACGGCAAGTGGGCCTTCTTCGATGCCCACATGGACCGCCTCTATGGCTCGTGCAAGGCGGCTGGTATCGAGATCGGCATGACGCGGGCCGAGATGCTCGCGGCCCTCGACAAGACTGCCGCTGCCAACGGCATGACGGGTGATGCCCATGTGCGCCTGATGGTTACGAGGGGTATCAAGGACAAGCCGTTCCAGCACCCGCGGCTGTCCACGTCCGGCCCGACCATCGTCATCCTGATCGAACATTCGGTGCCGAAGAAGGATGTACAGAAGGGCGGCGTGCGGCTGGTGACGGTGCCGCAGGTGAGGGGCATGCCGATGGCGCAGGACGCCAAGTACAACTCTCACTCCAAGCTCAATTGCGTGCTGGCCTGCCTGCAGGCGGAACGCATGGGCGCCGACGAGGGGCTGATGCTGGACCCGCATGGTTTCGTCAACACCACCAACGCCTGCAACTTCTTCATCGTGCGCAAGGGCGAGGTATGGACCTCCACCGGCGACTACTGCATGAACGGGGTGACGCGCCAGAACGTCATCAACCTGTGCCGTGACAACGGCATCCCGGTTTTCGAGCGCAACTACTCGCTGTTCGATACCTACTCGGCGGACGAGGCGTTCCTGACCGGTACGTTCGGCGCGCAGACGCCGGTCGCCTCGCTCGACGGGGTGAAGATCGGAGACCATGACGGCGCGGGGCCAGTGACGTTGCGCATCCGCGAGCTTTATGCCGCGCTGGTGAAGAAGGACGTGGGGTTGGGCTAGGGCTCATTCAGTTTGCAGTGTCCCGGCCTTGTGCCGGGATCCAGAATGGGCCCCGGAACGGAGTCCGGGGCACAAGAATGGCGGAGTAACCCCCTAAACTACCGTCTCCATCACGTACCCCGGCGCATAGGCCAGCCGCACCGCGGTGATCGGCGCATCGCCGGCCCATGTCGTGCGGTTGACGATGAACAGCGCAG
>CAZYKZ010000002.1:0-44442 GCA_964648175.1 uncultured Anderseniella sp. | reverse complement strand
TCTTCCTTGGCCTTGTTCAGGGCCGCACCCAGGATGTCGCCCAGCGACGCGCCCGAGTCGGACGAGCCGTACTGCTCGACGGCGGCCTTCTCCTCGGCGATTTCCAGCGCCTTGATCGACAGGCCGATCTTGCCCGAGTTCTTGTCGAACTGGGTGACGCGGGCGTCCACCTTCTCGCCAACCGCAAAGCGCTCGGGGCGCTGTTCGGAGCGGTCACGGGCCAGGTCGGAGCGGCGGATGAAGGCGGTCAGGTCGGTGCCTGCAACCTTCACCTCGATGCCGTTTTCCTGCACTTCGGTGACTTCGCAGGTGACGGTGGCGTTCTTGCGCACGCCGCCGGCGGAAGCGCTTTCAGCCGGCGAACCGCCCAGCTGCTTGATGCCGAGCGAGATGCGCTCCTTCTCCTGGTCCACGTCCAGCACGACAGCCTTGACGACGTCGCCCTTGGAGTATTCCTGGATCACTTCCTCGCCGGGGCGGTTCCAGTCCAGGTCGGACAGGTGCACCATGCCGTCGACATCGCCTTCCAGGCCGATGAACAGGCCGAACTCGGTGATGTTCTTGATCTCGCCCTCGACCAGCGTACCGGACGGATAACGCTCGGCGAACGAGGCCCACGGGTTTTCGGTGGTCTGCTTGAGGCCGAGAGAGACGCGGCGCTTGGCCGGATCCACTTCCAGCACCTCGACTTCGATCTCTTCCGAGGTCGACACGATCTTGCCGGGGTGGACGTTCTTCTTGGTCCAGCTCATTTCGGAGACGTGGACGAGGCCTTCGATGCCTTCTTCCAGTTCCACGAATGCGCCGTAGTCGGTGATGTTGGTCACGCGGCCCTTGACGCGCATGCCGACCGGGTACTTGGCTTCCACGCCATCCCACGGATCGCTTTCAAGCTGCTTCATGCCAAGGCTGATGCGCTGGGTTTCCGGGTTGATCTTGACGATCTGCACCTTGACGGTCTGGCCAACCGACAGCACGTCCGTCGGGTGGTTGACGCGCTTCCACGAAATGTCGGTGACGTGCAGCAGGCCGTCGATGCCGCCCAGGTCCACGAATGCGCCGTAGTCGGTGATGTTCTTGACCACGCCTTCCACAACCTGGCCTTCGGCGAGGTTCTGCACCAGTTCCGAACGCTGTTCGGCGCGGGTTTCTTCCATGATGGCGCGGCGGGACACGACGATGTTGCCGCGGCGCTTGTCCATCTTCAGGATCTGGAACTGCTGGGTGATGTTCATCAGCGGCGTCACGTCGCGCACCGGACGGATGTCCACCTGCGAGCCCGGCAGGAACGCAACCGCGCCGCCGAGGTCGACGGTGAAGCCGCCCTTGACGCGGCCGAAGATCACGCCGTCGACGCGCTCATTGTCTTCGAACGACTTCTCGAGACGGACCCAGGCTTCCTCGCGGCGGGCCTTGTCGCGCGACAGCACGGCTTCGCCCATCGCGTTCTCGATACGGTCGAGGAACACTTCAACTTCGTCGCCGACCTTGAGGTCGTTGTCCTGGCCCGGCGAACGGAATTCGCGCAGCGCCACGCGGCCTTCGGTCTTGAGGCCCACGTCGATGATGGCGAGGTCGTTCTCGATGGCAACGATCTTGCCCTTGACGACGCTGCCTTCAGCGTTGGTTTCTTCGTTGAAGCTCGCATCGAGCATGGCCGCGAAGTCGTCGCGGCTCGGGTTAAGGGTGCTGGTTTCAGCCATGTACAAACCTTCTTTCGATCAACAAATAATGCTTGGCCCACGGAAATCACCGCAGGACGTCCCGCTTTGCGCTTATTGCCAGGCGGGTAATGCCGGGCAGGGGTTGGGCAGCGCGGGCGCCAAACACTCGCTGTTCCTGATCATCGGCAAACGGCAGCGCGCCTGCGGTTCCAGGCACTTGTGGCGCGGTGCAAGAATGCGATGTCCAGAAACAAATGAAGGGGCCTGTCTGCCGTCAGGCAGAACGCCCCCGCTCACGTAAAACGCTCTCGACAAGGTCGAGGGCGGCCTGGAACGCGGCTTCTATACCCAATTCCGTCGTATCGAGCAAGTGAGCGTCGGCTGCCGGCACGAGCGGCGCGACGGCGCGGCCGCTGTCACGCTCGTCACGGCGGCGGATGTCGGCAAGCACCTCGTCATAGGAGATGTCCTCGCCGCGGCCCAGGTGTTCGAGGTGCCGCCGCTGGGCGCGGGTTTCCGGCGCGGCAGTCACGAACAGTTTGGCATCAGCGTCCGGACAGACGACCGTTCCGATATCGCGCCCGTCCAGCACCGCGCCGGGGATCTTCGACGCCACCGAGCGCTGCAGGTCCAGGAGAGCCGTGCGCACCGCCGGTATGGCGGCAACCTTCGAAGCGGCCTCGCCCGCGCCCGGCGAGCGAAGCTGTTCGTCGGTGAACCGGACAGGGTCAAGCGTTTGCGCCGCCTCGACGGCCGCGGCCTCGTCCGACGGGTCGCCGCCTGCAAGCATCACGGCAAGCGCCGTTGCACGGTACAGCGAGCCGGTGTCGAGATAGGCAAGGCCATAGTGCGCGGCCAGCCTGCGCGCCAGCGTCCCCTTGCCCGAGGCGGCAGGACCGTCCACGGCGATCACCAGCGGTTTTGCCGTGGCCGCCGTCATCAGCCGGCTTCCTCGAAGCGGGCGCCGAGGCCCTCCATGAAGCGCCGGAAGCCCGGGAAGCTGGTTGCCATCACGTTGCCGTCGTCAACGGTGACCGGGTCTGCGCTTGCCAGTCCCATGATCAGGAAGGACATGGCGATGCGGTGGTCGAGGTGGGTGACGACGGTGCCGCCGCCTTGCGCCTTGCCCGCCCCGCCGGTCACTTCCAGCCAGTCGTCGCCGGTTTCGCAACTGACGCCGTTCGCCTTGAGGCCTGCAGCCACCGCGGCAAGCCGGTCGCTTTCCTTCACCCGCAGCTCGTGCAGACCTTCCATCCGCGTGGTTCCCTCGGCAAAGGCGGCTGCCACGGCGAGGATCGGATATTCGTCGATCATTGAGGGCGCGCGCGATGCCGGCACGGTGACGCCCTTCAACTTGCTGGAGCGCGCGGTCACGTCGCCCACCGGCTCCCCGCCGGACACGCGCGCGTTGGCGATGGTGATGTCGGCGCCCATTTCCTTGAGCGTGGTGATGAGCCCGGTGCGCGTATCGTTCAGCAGCACGTTCTCCACCGTCACTTCGCTGTCCGGCACGATCAGCGCGGCGACCAGCGGAAACGCGGCGGAGGACGGGTCGCCCGGCACCTCGATGCGCTGACCTTTCAGTTCCACGTGACCCTTCACGGTGATGGTGCGCGCGCCATCATCGGCCTGGCCGAAACGCAAGCTGGCGCCGAAGCCCTGCAGCATCTTCTCGGTATGATCGCGAGTGGCTTCCGGCTCGATGACGGTCGTCTCACCCGGCGCGTTGAGGCCTGCCAGCAGAACCGCAGACTTGACCTGCGCCGAGGCGACCGGCAGCCGGTATTCGATCGGCACAGGGTCCGCCGCGCCATGCACGGTCAGCGGCATGCGGCCGCCCTCGGCTGTCTCGAAGCGGGCGCCGAACTTTTCCAGCGGCGTCACGATGCGGCCCATCGGGCGCGAACGCAGCGAGGCATCGCCCGACATCCGCGCGCTGATCGGCGTCGTCGCGATCAGCCCCATGACAAGGCGCGCGCCGGTGCCGGAATTGCCGAAGTCGATGGTTTGCGCCGGGGCCTGGAAACCGCCGAGGCCAACGCCGGTCACGTGCCAGCTGTTGTCGTCGTTCCAGCGCTCCACGCGGGCGCCCATCGCGGCCATCGCCTTGGCCGTATTGAGCACGTCCTCGCCTTCGAGCAGGCCGGTGATCACCGTTTCCCCCAGCGCCAGCGCGCCGAACATCAGGGAACGGTGCGAGATCGACTTGTCTCCGGGCACCGTGACGCGGCCTTCCAGGCGGCGCGAGGCAAGCGATTTCAGGGGCTGGGGCGAGCTGTCCGGCAAGGTCGGGTTTCCGTGGCTGGGATGGTGGCCGCTATGGCCGGCATCGCGGCTTGCTATCACACAGTTTGGCCGTATGCCAGATTTCAGGTGCGCGCAAATTGGCTTTTGACTTGGGCGGCCTCTCGTGGCATGGGAAGCCGCAAATCACCAAACTGCATGAATTCTAGTAGAGGGACGTTGAACCCGTGGTCAGCGACGAACTTGGCACGAAGCGCACTTGCCCCAGCTGTGGCACCCGCTTCTATGACTTGAACAAGGATCCGATCACCTGCCCGAAGTGCGCGCAGGCATTTGTGGCAGAGCCCCTGCTGCCGTCCAAGGCGGACGGTCCGGTCGCCAAGCCCAAGGCGGCTCCCAAGCCGTCCGCTCGCGATGAGGACGAGGACGAGCTGGAGGACAACGATACCCTGGTCAGCCTCGACGATCTCGACGAAGACACCGATGACGGCGATGATGACGAAACCGCGGGCATCGAGGACGTCGATCTGGGCGACGACGATGACAGCGGCGACGAGGACGACGTGTTCCTCGAAGACGACGAGGAAGAAGGCGGCGCCGGGGTCGAGGACCTGATCGGCGGCGGCTCTTCCAAGCCGGGCGACGACGAAGCCTGATTTTGCATGCCGGCACCTCGAACACCTGATTGACATCAGGCCAAGGTGCCGGTATCACCCCGCCTGCCGGCGCCCAAGCCGGCATGCTGTTTGGGTTTCGGGGCCATAGCTCAGTTGGGAGAGCGCTTGCATGGCATGCAAGAGGTCAGGGGTTCGACTCCCCTTGGCTCCACCAAAACGCCGAGACAAAAAAGACGCATGAGGCAAGTCCGCTTCTGCGTCTTTTTTGTTTCCGGCACAGGGCATGCGCCTGAGGGCTTTCATCGCGCCCGTCAATCCAGCAAGATGCGGTTTGAACAGGCCGCATGCGCTGCGCTCGCCGTCCGCATTGGGCCAGCAAGGGTAGGAAGACCATGTCCCCCACACCAGCTCCAGCCTTCGACCCGCGTGACCGGGATTGGCATCCGAAAGCCCTGGAGCCCAACTACAACTCCACGCGTCTGCGCTCGCCGTCAGAACCCCTGCTGCAGATGCCGCCGACGGTCAGCGAAGTGTCCGGCCCGGTGTTCGGCCACAACGAACTGGGAACGCTCGACGCCGACATGATCCGCAACGCCGCCGTCTCGGGCGACCCTGTCGGCGAGCGCATCATCATCTCGGGCCGTGTGCTGGACGAGTACGCGCGCCCGCAACCCGGCGTGCTGATCGAGGTCTGGCAGGCCAATGCGGGCGGGCGCTACCGCCACGTGCGCGACGGCTACCTTGCGCCGCTGGACCCCAACTTCTCCGGCTACGGCCGCTGCATGACGGACAGCGAGGGCCGCTATTCGTTCCGCACCATCAGGCCCGGTCCCTATCCGTTTCCCAACAACGGCTGCTCGTGGCGCCCGGCGCACGTTCACTTGTCATTGTTCGGCGCCTCGTTCGCCCAGCGCCTCGTGACCCAGTTCTATTTCGAAGGCGATCCGCTGATCCGCCATTGCCCGATCGTCAACACGATCAGCGACCCGAAAGCCATCGATCAGCTGGTGGCCAGGCTGGACATGGACGCGCAGGTCGAGTTCGACAGCCTCGCCTACCGCTTCGACATCGTGTTGCGCGGGCGCAACGAAACATGGTTCGAGGAGGGCCGCAGCTGATGGCCCCCCGTAAGACGCTGAAGGAAACCCCGTCACAGACGGCAGGCCCCTATGTCCACATCGGCACGCTGCCGTCGGTTGCCGGCATCGATGTGCCCAGCCACGACACGCCGGACAATACCGGCCTTGAGAGTGGCGCGCCTGTCATCATCAAGGGCACCATCCGCGATGGTGGCGGCGAACTGGTGAAGGATGCGATGGTGGAAATCTGGCAGGCCAATGCCGATGGCAGCTACGGGCCGGGCCGCACCGGCTGGGCGCGCAGCCATACGGATTTCGACACCGGCGAGTTTAGGTTCGAAACGGTCAAGCCCGGCAAGGCGGGCGGGCAGGCGCCGCACATTACCGTGATGATCTTCGCACGCGGCATCAACCTTCACCTGCACACCCGGATGTACTTCGCTGACGAGACCGAAGCCAACGGCGCT
Organism: uncultured Anderseniella sp.; assembly: GCA_964648175.1. Classification (GTDB taxonomy): domain Bacteria; phylum Pseudomonadota; class Alphaproteobacteria; order Rhizobiales; family Aestuariivirgaceae; genus Anderseniella. The sequence goes on along the minus strand of CAZYKZ010000002.1, from coordinate 38,371 downwards.
GATCCGCTCTTGAACCTGATTGCCGATGCAGGCCGGCGCGACACGCTGATCGCGCGGCCGGATCCTGAAAGCAACAATACCTGGCGGTTCGATGTGGTGTTGCAGGGTGAGGGCGAGACCGTCTTTCTGGACATCTAGCCGCTGTAGCCCGGCTGCAGGGGATATGTTGGCGCGGCATGGATCCTTCGTGCCCGCCTTGACGTTTGCCCCCTTGCACCCAATATCTTTCCCATGACAGCCATTCCGGCTGGCGGTGCTGCATCGAGCGGGCCGCGGGTGCCGGAAAGGTTGGAAATTTAAGCTGCTTTTTCAAGGGCTTGATCGAAAATGCGTAATGTTGGCTTTCCGTCGCCGTTTTTCGTCGGCTTTGACGAGTTCGAGCGTCTCATGGACCGCGTCGCCAAGACGTCGTCCGACGGCTATCCCCCTTACAACGTGGAGAAACTTCCCTCCGCAAACGGTGGGGGCGAGCGGCTGAGGATTACCCTGGCGGTTGCGGGCTTTTCTGCCGAAGAGCTGGAGCTTACGCTGGAAGAAAACGAACTGGTGATTGCAGGGCGTCAACAGGACGATCCGCAGCGCGAATTCCTGCACCGCGGCATTGCCGCCCGCCAGTTCCGCCGCACCTTCGTGCTGGCAGATGGCATGGAGGTCGTTTCGGCTTCTCTTGAAGACGGCTTGCTGCTGATCGATCTGATGCGGCCGGAACCGCAGCGCGTCCTGCGCCGTATCGAGATTACCCAGCGCAGCAATGGAAAATCTTGAGTGCCTTGAAACCCGGAGGAGAACCAGCATGACAAGCAACAAGAAAGATGCCCGTATGCCTCAGGTGCCCGTCAGCGAGATCAACCTGGCCGGCATGGGGCTTGGCGAAGTGGCGTACGTTCGCAAGGTCACCGCGGGCGACGTGGAACGGATGACCGGCCACAAACTGCCGACCGGCCCGGACAAGCAGCTGTATTGCCTCTACATGGCAGACGGTACCCCGATGGCGGTGTCCGACAGCCGGGAGGCTGCGGTGGCCAATGCGTTCGAGCACGACCTGACGGCCATCAGCGTTCACTGATCGAGGCCGATCCGGCCAACCGGCAGATATTGGACGATGGCGCCCTACGCCGCGTGGGGCGCCGACGCCGATGGCTCGGTGAGGATGGCGTAAAGCCCTGCGGCATTGTCGGTGCCGCGCAGTTTTTCCACCACCGACGGATCACGCAACAGCCGCGAGATGCGCGCCAGCGCCTTCAGGTGGTCAGCTCCGGCGCTTTCCGGCGCCAGCAGCAGGAACACCAGATCGACCGGATTGTCGTCAACCGATTCGAACTTCACCGGCGTGGCAAGGCGCGCAAACACCCCGTGCACCCTGTCGAGCGAGGGGAACTTGCCGTGGGGAATGGCGATGCCTTCGCCCAGTCCCGTGGAACCCAGCTTTTCCCGGCGCAACAGCGTCTCGAAGATCACCTGCGCTTCAATGCCGGTGATCCGCGCGCCTTCATTGGCGAGTTCCTGCAGCAGCTGGCGCTTGCTCGATGCCTTGAGGTTTGGCAGGACCGAGCTGCTGTTTATGATTTCTGACAACTGCATGACTGGAGCACTCTCCATTCACATCTGTTTCGTTCGTAGCGCCGCCGTCTTTAACGGCAGCCCGATCCGGTGGCCGCACGGCCAACCCACTCGTTAGTTCCCGCCGGGGTCGACCCAGCCCACATTGCCGTCGCGGCGCTTGTATACGATATTGAGACTGCCATTGCCGCCATTGCGGAAAAGTACGAACTGGTCAGTGGTGAAGTCCAGTTGCATGACGGCTTCACCGACCGACAGTTCCGGAATGCTGGCCGATGATTCTGCAATCACGACGGGGTTCAGATCTGCCGGTTCTTCGGCTTCCTCGCTCTCGTCTGCCTGCAGCACATAGGCCGTCGCCATCATCGCCGGCACCGGCTCGGTGCGCGCCCGGTGATGGTTCTTCAGCCGGCGCTTGTAACGGCGCAGGCGCTTCTCGAGGTGGCCAGAAGCGGTGTCCACAGCGCCGTGCGCATCGCCTGAATGCCCCTGGCCGTTCAGGGTCAGGCCGGTGGTCAGGTGCAACGTGATCTCGCATTCGAACTCGGTGCGCTGCTTCTCGATGATCACCAGCGCCCGGACGATCCCGTCGAAATACTTCGCAACATCGGCGCTCAGCCGGTTCTCGACATGCTCACGCAGCGCGTCGCCAATATCGAGATTCTTTCCGGTAATCTGGATCTGCATCGTATGCACATACCCCTGCTGTTCGACATGAGTCTGTCGAAACACGACGACATTTTCAATCTTGACTGTTTCGCAGCAACCTGCCTGTCGCCGTATTGCCCTCGGACATTCCCCGATATGGGATGGCATCGCTGTTGCGCGCGGAACCTATGAAGGTGACCGGGGCTTGTCAATCGGCCTTTGCAGGATGTCGGTGGACAGAAAACCCGCCGGCTTGGCGCCGGGCCCGGTTCTCTGCGGTTAGCTGGCCTGCAGCAGGCGCTTTTCGCGCCGTCTGATGACGGACGACGGGATATTCATCGATTCGCGGTATTTCGCGACAGTTCTGCGTGCAATATCAATGCCTTCGGCGCAAAGCCGGTCGACGATCTGGTCATCCGACAGGATCCCGGCAGCGGTTTCGGCATCGATCATGGCGCGAATCTTGTGGCGCACTGATTCGGCGGAAAGGTCTTCGCCGCCTGCCGAGGACGAAATCGCCGTGGTGAAGAAGTATTTGAGTTCGAACACACCGCGCGGCGTTTCGAAGTACTTGTTCGATGTCACCCGGCTGACGGTCGATTCATGCATCGAGATCGCGTCCGCCACGGTCTTGAGGTTCAACGGCCGCAGGTGTTCGACGCCATGCACCAGGAAGGCATCCTGCTGGCGCACGATCTCGCGCGCCACGGCGAGTATGGTGCGCGCACGCTGGTCGAGGCTCTTGACCAGCCAGGTGGCGTTGGACATGCACTCGGAAAGATACAGCTTGTCGCTTTCCTGCGTCGCGCCGCGCGCCACCTGCGCATAGTACTGGTTGTTCACCAGCACCTTCGGCAGCGTTTCGCTGTTCAGTTCCACGGCCCAGCTGCCGTCAGGCGCGGGCCTGACGATGACGTCAGGCACCACTGGCTGCACCACGACCGAGCCGAACAGGTTGCCCGGCTTCGGGTTCAGCGAGCGCACTTCCGCGGCCATGTCGCGCAGGTCGTCCATGTCGACCTTGCACAGCGCCTTGAGCCGGGCCAGGTCGTGTTTCGCCAGCAGTTCCAGGTTGTCGATGAAGATTTCCATCGCCGGATCGAACCGGTCGCGCTCGCGCAGCTGGATGGCCAGGCATTCCTTCAGATTGCGCGCCATGATGCCGGGCGGATCGAATGTTTGCAGAATCTTGAGCGTCTCTTCCACCAGTTCCAGGGGCGCGCCCAGCGTGTCGGCCACGCCTTCGATGTCGCCCGACAGGTAGCCGGCCTCGTTGACCAGGCCGATCAGGTGGGCGCCGATCATCCGCATGGCAGGGTCGGACACGGCCAGGTGAAGCTGTTCGGTGAGGTGATCCGACAGGGTGCGCTCGCTGGCGAGCGTGGCGTCGAACGCCATCTCGCCGTCGAAACTGCCGCCGCCGCTGCCCGAACCGGAAGAAACCTGCCAGCCGGAATCGGTCATGCCCGCTGGCTCGGCTGCCTCGCGGTTGATCTTGTCGGCGGTCGCCTCGTCCGCGTAGACGTTCTCCAGTCCGGTATCGAAATTGTCGATGCTGGATGACCCCTCACCGGGGCTCGCCAGGGCGTCGGTCATGTCGCGCGGGTCTTCGCTCACGCTGCCGGCCTGCGCCGGCGCTTCGTCATTGGTATCGATGGAAATGTCGTGCCCGGCCTCGTCGCGGTCGTCGCGCTCCAGCAACGGGTTGGATTCAAGCTCGGTTTCGACGAAGGCCTGCAGCTCGATGTTCGACATCTGCAGAAGCTTGATCGCCTGCTGCAGTTGCGGCGTCATGACCAGCGACTGGCCCTGACGCATTTGCAGTTTCTGGCTCAACGCCATCGTCGACGCACTCCCCGCGCACTTACCTTGCCTGCCACGCCCGTCCGGCATGGCGCCGGCGGACGGCCTCCTGCAGGCCCGCGCAAGACATTAAAGGCTGAACCCTTCACCAAGGTAAAGACGCCGCACGTCGGGATTTGCCACAATCTCTTGTGGTGTACCTTCCATTAAGACGTGGCCGTCATGGATGATAAGGGCGCGATCGATGATCTCGAGGGTCTCTCGGACGTTGTGATCCGTAATAAGCACCCCGAGTCCCCGAGTGGTGAGCTGTCGCACCAGCTGGCGAATATCATTGATCGCAATTGGGTCAATCCCGGCGAAGGGTTCATCGAGCAGGATGAACCTGGGATTTGCTGCCAGGGCGCGGGCGATTTCGACCCGGCGCCGTTCTCCGCCAGACAATGCCACAGCCGGCGAATGCTGGATATGTGTGATCTGAAACTCATCAAGCAACCCACGCAACTTACGCTCGCGCTCGGCCTTGTCGGGAACATGCAGTTCCAGCACGGCGCGAATATTGTCCTCAACCGTAAGTGCCCGGAAAACGGACGCTTCCTGGGGCAGATATCCAATCCCCAACCGGGCCCGCTGATACATCGGCAGGTCCGTGATATCGGCCCCGTCGAGCGTGATGGTTCCTGAATCTGCGGCAATCAGGCCGGTGATCATGTAGAACACCGTCGTCTTTCCCGCACCGTTCGGACCAAGCAACCCTACGGCTTCCCCACGGCGCACCGACACGCTCACATCGCGGGTCACGGGCCGGCGCTTGTAGGACTTGCGCAAGTGACGCGCCACCAGTCCTTCGCCGGGCGCCGGACCCCTTGCTGCCTTGCTGCCGTTGGCGGTCCTTCTGGCGCCGCCGCCGGTCAGCGAAGCCCACAAGGACGAGATGCCGGTTCGCTTCACTTGATTACCGCTCATCAAGGTTAAGGTTGCCTGAAGCCGTATGGTTAATGATTGATGAATTTGCAAGCGGATTGGCTCGCCGCGGGCGTGTTCAGTCGGGCAGGAAGCTGCCCTTGACCCGGCCGCCGGAGAATTTCGACTGGTTGGTGTTCAGGTCGACGTCGAGCTTGTCGCCTTGCACCACCGAGGTGCCCTGCTTCACCGTTACCCCGCCGCCGACCACGGCCGTATTGGCCTTCACGTTCATCTTCATCCAGTCGCCGTTGATGGTCTGCTTGGATGTCACGATCTGGACGCCGCCGCCCTGCGTTTCCAGCCAGGTCACCTCGGTCTTGCCGGCGCTATCCTTGGCAAACGTCACCAGCAGCGTGTTTGCCGACAGTTTCATGTCACGTTTGCTGGCTTTCACGTTGCCGCGGAAGATCGCCTCGTTACGCTGTTCGAACAGTTCCATCGAGTCGGCCTCGATGTCGACCTTGCCGCTGGCCTGCTGCGCGGCGGCTGTGTGGGTCAGGACCGGGCCGTACATGGCCAGTCCGGCCATGAGCGCCAGTGCGGTGGCACGCAGTTTCATTGTTGCAGGTTTCCCTTCGAACTGGTGGACCCGGTGGAATTGCCGGCCGGGGAAGCGTCGATCGTTGTCGCAGGCGCGCTGTCCTCGAACTGCGCCCGCACCCTGGACCGGAATAACACATGGGCGCCGTTGTCCGAAACCTCAATGCCCGACGAGAAAATCTGGCCGCCATCCAGTTCCACCAGCACGTCTGCATCCGACATCAGTGCCTTTTTCTGGACGTCCACGCTGGCGGTGGACATGCTTGCCGTGAACGTGTCCTGCAGGACGATGGCCACGTTGCCGTCCAGCGTCAGCGACTTGTCCTTCGAGTTGAACAGCCCGTTGGCGGCCGTGATGTCCATCTTGCGGCCATCGGCCCGCCGCAGGATGCCGCTGACCCTGTCCATGTGCACCAGGTTGGGTTGCTCCTTGTCCTGGCGCGCCATCTCGGCCGAGATGGTGTAAGGCTGCTTTTCGTCATCAAAACCGGCAACCTCCGACCCCGCCAGTTCGAAGCGCTTCTTGTCGCCGCTGGCGTCGGTCTTGCCCGTGCCTGCGGCTTCAGGTGCCGTGGGTTGTGGCGCGGTGGCAAAACTTGCATCGCTCTCGCCGAACCCGGACGCCTGGTAGATGAACACACCGAACACCGCCATCGCCACAAGCAGCATGGCCCACGCCATCAGCATGGAACCCTTGCGCCGCTTGCGCCGCCGAACCGGTCCGGCGTCTTCGTAAGTGGTCATCGCCGCTCCCTTGAACGGGCATCGCCACGTCCTGCATCAGCAGGTTCATGGCGCATGCCGTGGGCGGGTGTTTGCCCGTCAAATCTTGCCGAAAAAGGGCAGCCGCTCAAGAATGCGCGAAAATGTCTTCTTCCGGCCAGCCGGCAAGGTCGAGCGCGGCGCGCGTCGGCAGGAACTCGAAGCACGCCTGCGCCAGTTCCATGCGGCCTTCCCGGCGCAGCATCTGGTCAAGCCGCACCTTGAGTTCGTGCAGGTAGACCACGTCCAGTGCGGCATACTGTTTCTGCGCATCCGACAGCACCGGCGTGCCCCAGTCCGAGCTCTGCTGCTGCTTTGACAATTCGATGCCCAGCATCTCGCGCACCAGGTCCTTCAGCCCATGCCGGTCGGTATAGGTGCGCGCCAGCCGCGAGGCGATCTTGGTGCAGTACACGGGTCCGGTGTCGGCGCCGAGATAGGCCTTCAGCATGCCGACGTCGAAGCGGGCATAGTGGAAGATCTTGGTGACGCCGGGATTTTCCATCAGCGCCTTGAGCCGCGGCGCATGGTAGGTCGAGCGGTCGAGCTGCACCAGGTGCGCATCGTCATCGCCTGCCGAAAGCTGCACCACGCAAAGCTTGTCGCGGTGCGCACTGAGCCCCATCGTCTCGGTGTCGACGGCAACCATGCTGCCGAAGTCGAGCCCCTCGGGCAGGTCGCCCTGGTGTACCTTGATTGCCATCTCGTCAATGCCTTCCGTTTGGTCCTCATGGCTATAGCACGAATGCGTGTCTGCACAACAAGCCTTGCCATCGATGCCTTCGAGCTTCAATCCTTCGTTGAGTCCTGCAGCTTGCTGCAATGCAAGGAAGGGTTGAAAGCGAATGCCGCACAGAAGAAGCGTGGTTGCCTCCCTTGGTGCACTGATCCTTGCTCGGTCCAGCGATCCGGTTCGATCGAAGCCTGTGTCTGTCGTGATCATCGGCGCCGGCATCGCCGGGTTGTCGGCGGCACAGGCATTGACGCAGAAGGGCCATGCAGTGACCGTGCTCGAGGCGCGCAAACGCATCGGTGGCCGCATTCACACCAGCCGTGCATGGCCGGACCTGCCGATGGACCTTGGCGCGTCCTGGATACATGGAAGCAAAGGCAATCCGGTAACCGAACTGGCGGAACGGGCGGGCGTCAGGACGGTGCCCACAAGCTACGACAGTTCGGAACTCCGCATTTCCGCGGCATTGGCTGAAGCCGGTGTGCGCGACGCCGGCGAGACGTGGGCAGCCGGTGTCGTGCGCAAGGCCTTGCAGCGAGCCGAAAGCTCGGACAACGACATCTCGCTCAGGGCCGCAATCGACCAGGTCAGCCTGCCCTCGCAGCGCACGCCCGCACAGTCTGCCCAGCTTGAGTTCCATCTCGCCGGCAATTTCGAACAGGAATACGGCGGCGCCGCAGACCGCTTGTCCGCATGGTTCGTCGACGACGGGAAAGAGTTTGGCGGCACAGACGTCCTGTTTCCCGGCGGCTATGGCCAGTTGACGGACTACCTCGCCCGGGGTCTGGACATTGCCACCAATGCTCCCGTCAGCGAGGTGCGCTGGGGTGGAAGGGGCGTGGAGGCCGGGCTGAGCTCTGGCCAAACGATCAGGGCGGACCGGATCATCGTGACTGTGCCGCTTGGCGTGCTTCAGCATGGCGGCATTCGTTTTGTGCCGGAGCTGCCTGCCGCCAAACGCAAGGCAATCGAGCGGCTGGGCATGGGTCTTCTCAACAAGCACTTCCTGCGTTTCGAAGTGGCATTCTGGCCCCCCGGCATCGACTGGTTCGAACTGCTCAGGCATGAGCCCGGCAAGTGGTCGCAATGGGTCAGCCTTGCAAAGACCGGAGCGCCGGTCCTGCTGGGTTTCACTGGCGCTGCAGCGGCACGCGAGCTGGAACGCCTCGGCGACAGGGATATCATCGCTGATGCGGTCGCCGCACTGCGCGAGATGTTCGGGTCATCGGCGCCGGAGCCCGTTGGCTCGCAGATCACCCGCTGGTCGCGGGATGAATGGGCGCTTGGGTCCTACAGTTACAATGCCGTGGGCAGTGGCAGGGCTGATCGTCAGGAGCTGTCGCGCCCCGAGGCAGGGGGTGCCTTGCGCTTTGCAGGTGAGGCGTGCAGCGCCGATTACCCGGGCACGGTGCACGGGGCATTGCTGAGCGGGCGCGCGGCGGCAGGTTGAGGATACGACGCTTGCCTTGTCGTCAGGCCTGAACCGGCGGCAGGCCGAGCTTTGCCCGTGCTTCGTCCGTCCGCAGGTGCATGTCGTCGCCGAGGTACTCATCGGCGCCGTCGGCGGCCAGCCAGGCAATGGCCTTGCCCACCCATTCTGGCGGAATGTGAACCGACGGATCGAGCTGGCTCACGGGGTTGATGCCCGACGCCTTGATGATCACCTGCATGTCCGTGGCGACGGTGCCCGGCGACAGGCCGCAACAGCGGATGCCCTCGGCCCCGTACTCCTTGTGTACGGCGCGGGTCAGCATCAGCGCCGCCGCCTTTGACGAGCAGTAGTGGCTCCAGCCTTCCAGCGCATTGTAGGCAGCGCCCGACGAGATGTTGATGATGGTGCCGGAGCCCTGTTCCAGCATCACCGGCAATACCGCGCGCAGGCCGTAATAGACGCCCTTGTAGTTGATGTCGGCAACCTTGACCCATTCCACGGGGTCCGAGTCCGCCAGTCGCGCCACGGGCTCGATGGCGCCGGCATTGTTGACCAGAATGTCCACGCTGCCGAAGGCGTCCTTGCAGGCCTTCACCATGGCTTGCACGTCGTCCCAGCTGGTCACGTCGCAGGTGACGAATTCGGCCGTGCCACCGGCCAGCCGGATGTCGTTGGCAACAACCTCGATCTCCTGCGTGGACCGTGCAGCCAGCAACACCTTCGCTCCCTCGGCGGCAAGCGCATGTGCCGCGGCCGCACCGATCCCGCGGCTGGCGCCGGTCACGATGGCGGATTTTCCGGTAAGGCTGGTCATGGGGTTTCTCCGGGCTCGAGGCTGCCAGTTGAACCCGCAAGGCTTGCCGCCCGGACCGGCCGTGTCAATGCCGGGTCAGGCTGCCTGCTGAAATGTGTCATGCAATTTCAGGAAGGTTGGTGCCCAGGAGAAGACTCGAACTTCCACTTCCTTTCGGAAACTAGCACCTGAAGCTAGCGCGTCTACCAATTCCGCCACCTGGGCCCAAAGCAGCTGGTTCGCAAGGCGAACGGCCGCTGAAGCAGGCGCTGTCATAGTGGCCACCAAGGCTGCTTGTCAACTGGCCTGTTTGCCGTTTGGCACTTTTGTTTCGCGGCTGGCCACAGGGCCTGTCCGCATTTTTGCCGGTGAGACACGAAACCGTCTTTGCAACCTGCTGCTCCGCCCGCTAAAAGCACTGTCAAACAGGGCTGCGCGCATCAGCTTGCGCGCCGCACTCCGATAAAACGACGGACGAGGGACCGGGACGCATGACCGCTTCACCCAAGCTCATCACCATCATTGGCGGTTCCGGCTTTCTGGGCCGGCACATCACCCGTGCCCTGGCCCGTGCCGGCCACCGCATCCGGGTCGCCGTGCGCCGGCCCGACCTTGCCGGTCACGTCCAGCCGCTGGGCTTTCCCGGCCAGATCATGCCGGTCCAGTGCAACCTGCGTTATCCTGAATCGGTGGCCGCAGCCTGTGCCGGCGCCGATGTCGTGATCAACCTCGTTGGCGTGCTGTATTCCTCCGGCGGCCAGACCTTCTCGGCGCTTCATGCCCATGGCGCACGCGTTGCCGCCCGCGCCGCGAAGAATGCCGGAGCGAGCCAGTTCATCCAGATTTCGGCCATTGGCGCCGATGCAGACTCAGGCGCCGAGTACGCCCGCACCAAGGCCGCAGGCGAGCAGGCGGCGCGCGACGAATTTCCCGGCGCCATCATCATCCGCCCGTCCATCGTGTTCGGCCCGGAAGACAACTTCTTCAACCAGTTTGCCGGCATGGCCCGCTTCTCGCCGGTCCTGCCGCTGATCGGCGGTGGCGAAACGCTGTTCCAGCCGGTGTTCGTCGGCGACGTGGCCGAGGCGGTTGCCAAACTTGTGGCCTCCGGCGAGGCAAGCGGCAAGACTTATGAGCTGGGCGGGCCCGAGACAATGAGCTTCCGCCAGGTGCTCGAATACGTGCTCAAGGTGACCGGCCGCAAGCGCCTGCTGCTGCCGCTGCCGTTTCCGGTGGCGCGCATCATGGGTGGCATCATGGGGCTTCTGCCCGCACCCCTGCTGACCGCCGATCAGGTCGAACTGCTCAAGACCGACAACGTCGTATCCGATGCCGCAAAGGCCGAAGGGCGCACGCTGGAAGGCCTCGGCATCGAGCCCGAGACGGTCGAAGTCATCGTGCCCACGTACCTTTACCGCTACCGCAAGGCCGGCCAGTTCACCGCGCAGGCAAGCTGAGGGTCCGGCTTGGCCCGCCCGGTCAAAGCTGCAGGGCTGGCCATCGCCGCACTCACCCTTTGCGGGCTGATTTCGCCCGCCCCGCCCGCTCGGTCCCAGCAGTCGGTCGAGCTCGAGCTGGTTCTCGCCATCGACACCTCCACCAGCGTTGATGAGCGCGAGTTCGCGCTGCAGACCGAGGGCCTCGCCAATGCCTTCCTGCATCCTGACGTTGTCAACGCGATCCGTCTTGCCGGTCCGCGCGGCGTCGCCGTGTCGGTCACCCACTGGGCCGGTCAGAACCGGCAGGCGACGGTGGTCGGCTGGCAGCTGCTGCGCGACGGGCAGGACGCTGCTGAATTGGCTGCCCGCATAGCCGCCGTGCCGCGCACCATCGAGGGTCTCACCGACATTGCCGGCGCCATTGACCATGCCGTCGCCAGCATCGGCTCCAATGCATATGAGGGAGAACGCCGGGTGATCGACATTTCAGGCGATGGCTCAAGCGATGCGGCGTCATCGCGGGCGGCCCGTGACGCCGCCAACGCCCGGGGCATCACCATCAACGGCCTCGTCATCCACCAGCAGGACTACAGTCTCGGCGAACTCGCCAACATCGACCTGCGCGAGCACTACGCCAACAACGTGATCGGCGGGCCGGGCGCCTTCATGATGACGGCCTCGGACTTCGAGGATTTCCGCGTTGCCATACGGCGCAAGCTGGTGCGCGAGATCATCGGTCCCGTGTCAGCGAGCCGCTGAGATCGCCCGTCAGGCGGCGGCGGCAAAGAAGCCGGTATAGACCAGATAGAGCAGCACCACGCCAAGGATGATCCGGTAGATCACGAAACTCGCCAGCGAATAGCGCTTCACGATCGCCATCAGGAAGGCGATCGCTGCCAGCGCCGTGAAGAAGGTGAGGACACCGGTCAGGATCGCATCGCCAGAGATCGTCGCGCCCTCTGCGATGGCCTCGCCCAGCACCAGCACGCCCGCGCCCGCAATCGCAGGTACGCCGAGCAGGAACGAGAAGCGCGCGGCTTCAGGCCGCGTGAAGCCCAGCGCGCGCGCCGCCGTCATGGTAATGCCCGACCGGCTGGTGCCCGGCATGATCGCCACCGCCTGGGCGACGCCGATGATGATGGCCGATACCAGCGTCATGTGCTCCATCGAGCGGATTGTCTTGCCGAACCGGTCTGCGATGTACATCAGCACGCCAAAGATGATGGCGTTCCAGGCAACGATTTCCGGCCCGCGCACGCTGTCGATCAGGCCGGTCTGCTTGACGAACAGGCCGAACGCCACGGCTGGAATGGTGCCGATCAGAATGAGGATCGCCATGCGCCCGTCATCGGTCAACTTGCCGCGCAGCAGGTTCAGCCCGCCAATGGCAAGCCGCAGGATATCGCGCCAGAAATAGGCGATCACCGCCAGGAACGATCCCATGTGGACCATCACATCGACGATCAGCCCCTGGTCGGGCCAGCCGGTCAGCGCCGGCACGAGGATGAGGTGCCCGGAGGACGAGATCGGCAGGAATTCGGTGATACCCTGGATGAGCGCGAGCACGATGATCTGCTCAATCAGCATGAGAAGTCCCCTTCAGGCACTGCCGCCACCCAGTTGTGGCCACAAGTCGGCACTACTGGCATAACAGTTCCGGTTACGAATCACCTGCCGCCAGTCAGCGCGCAAGGTCTTATCAGACAAGTTGGTGAACTTACTATGGTGCGTCTGCTGCATTTTCCGCTCGACCCGTTCTCCCGCCGCATCCGCATGACCTTGTCGGAAATGGGCATTGCCTGCGAGCTTCTGGAGGAGCGTCCGTGGGAGGCGCGCGAGGACTTCATCGCGCTCAACCCGGCAGCGACGCTGCCTGTCCTGATCGACGAGGACGGAACCGTGTGCGCGGGCGTGGAGGCTGCCGGCGCCCATCTCGACGAGACCCGGGCAGGCCAGCACGCGTCCCTGTGGGGAACCGGTCCTGCCCAGCGCGCGGAAGTGCGCCGGATGGTGGCCTGGTTCGACGGCAAGTTCCATCACGAGGTGACGTCGCCGCTACTGATGGAGAAGATCGTCAAGCGCTTCGTGCCGGCAGCCCAGGGCGGCGGCTCGCCAAACATGAACCGCGTGCGCTCGGCCATTGCCGCGCTCAAGGATCACCTGGCCTACATCGACCACCTGACCAGCCATCACAACCTGCTGGCCGGCAACGACATCACCGTCGCCGATCTCGCCGCGGCCTGCCACCTGTCGGTTGCCGACTATACCGGCGACATCGTCTGGGACGGCGTGCCCGACGCCAAGGCCTGGTATCAGCGCATCAAGTCGCGCCCCTCGTTCCGCCCGCTGCTGGCAGACCATGTGCGCGGCATCACGCCATCTGCCAACTACGCCGAGCTGGATTTCTGATAGTCTGGCCTGATGACGGCCAGCCTTGAAGACAGACTGCGCGAGCGCGCCGCCGCCCTCGGGTTCGATGCGGTGCGCATAACGCGTGCGCAACTGCCGGACCAGACGGGTGAGCGGCTGGATCAAGCCGTGTCGGACGGCTTTCACGGTGGCATGGACTGGCTGGCGGACACGGCGCAGCGGCGAAGGTCGCCGGACGCCATGTGGCCGGATGCGCGAAGTGCAATCGTGCTGGCGATGAGCTATGCGCCCGGCATCGATCCGATGTCCCGGCTCGAACAGCGCGGCACGGGCGTCATCTCCGTCTACGCGCTCAACCGCGACTATCACGACGTCATCAAGGGCAAGCTGAAGGAACTGGCCGGATGGCTCGCAGCCGAAACCGGAAAGGACGTGAAGGTGTTTGTCGACACGGCACCCCTGATGGAAAAGCCGCTGGGCCAGCAGGCCGGTCTCGGCTGGCAGGGCAAGCACACCAACCTCGTGTCGCGGGAGCTGGGGTCCTGGTTCTTCATCGGCAGCATCCTGAGCGCTGCGGCACTGGTGGAAGACGAACCTGAAGGCGATCATTGCGGTTCCTGCCGGGCCTGCCTCGACATCTGCCCCACAGATGCCTTTCCCGCGCCCTACCGGCTCGATGCCCGGCGCTGCATTTCCTATCTCACCATCGAGCACAAGGGCCACATCGCCCGCGAGTTCCGGGCCGCGATGGGCAATCGCATCTATGGCTGTGACGATTGCCTGGCCGTGTGCCCCTGGAACAAGTTCGCTGAAGTGGCGCGTGAGGCGAAGCTCAAGGCGCGCGAAGACCTGATCGCCCCGCAGCTGGCAGGGCTTGCCCTGCTTGACGATACCGGCTTCCGCACGCTGTTCTCGGGTTCTCCCGTGAAGCGGATCGGGCGCGACCGCTTCGTGCGCAACGTTCTCATTGCCATTGGCAACTCCGGCGATGCATCTCACGTTGAATGCGCGATTGACCTGCTGTCAGACCCGTCGCCTCTGGTCAGGGCAATGGCGGTTTGGGCCTTGTCGCAGCTCCTGCCTGATGATCAGTTCCAGGCTCTGCGCGAACGCTGTCTGCCGCATGAAACGGACGAAGCAGTGAAAGAGGAATGGAATGCCTGACGACAAGAAGCACCTGTTCTGCTTTGGCTTCGGCTATTCGGCCATTGAACTTGCCCGCCAGTTGCCACGCGATGAATGGCGCATCACCGGCACCCGCCGGTCCGAAGAGGGCTGCGCGAGTATTCGCGCGCAAGGGTATGAGGCCGTGCTGTTCGACGGCGAAACGCCGATGGACGCCAGCGTGCTCGACGGCGTGACCCATGTGGTCCAGTCGATCGCGCCGGGCAAGGATGGCGATCCGGTGCTGCGCCTGCATGGTCATGATCTTGCGGCCAGGGCCGACCGGATTGCCTGGTTCGCCTACCTGTCCACCACCGGCGTTTATGGCGACCGGGACGGCGGCTGGGTGGACGAAAACTCACCGCTCGAACCTTCGACTTCGCGCGGCGAAGCGCGGCTGGAGGCGGAGGCCGGCTGGCTGGGCATGCGCGAGGCCTTCGGCCTGGCTGTTCACCTGTTCCGTCTGGCCGGCATCTACGGGCCGGGCCGCAACCAGATCGATAGCCTGCGCAACGGCACTGCAAAGCGCATCGTCAAGCCGGGCCAGGTGTTCAGCCGCATACACGTCGAGGATATCGCGGGCATCTTGCGCGCCTCGATGGAACACCCCAACCCCGGCACGGCCTACAATGTCTGTGATGATGAGCCCGCCCCGCCGCAGGACGTGGTGAAGTGGGCGGCAGAGCTGATCGGCGTGGAGCCGCCGCCGGAAGTGGCGTTCGAGGACGCCGACCTGTCACCGATGGCGAAAAGCTTCTATGCCGAATCGAAGCGTGTCTCGAACGCCCGGGTGAAGGAGGAGCTGGGTTACCGGTTCCGGTATCCGACCTTCCGCGAAGGGCTGAAGGCGCTGGCCTAGACCAGCCCGTCCGCCCGGATGCACAGCGCCTCGACCGTCTCGTCAAGGCGGGCAAGGTCGCGCTGCGTCGACAGCCGGTGGTCGCCGTGCTTGATCAGGTCGAAGCTGATGTCGTCTCCGCGCAGGGCGCGATACACCTTCAGGCCGTGTTCCCACGGCACGTCCGGGTCGTCTTCTCCCTGCAGCACTCGCACAGGGCAGGGCACGTCGAGGCCTTCTTCCAGCATCAGGTGCTGCTGGCCGTCCTCGATCAGCGCCCGGGTGATGACATAGGGCTCGTCCGAGTATTCCGACGGGCGCTCGTACTTGCCAAGCCGCACCACCTCGTCGCGGAATTCCTCGCCATACTTGTCCCACATCAGGTCCCTGGTCATGTCGGCTGCCGGGGCGATCAGCACCAGTCCGCCCAGCCGGTCCGCCTTGCCCGCTGCAATCAGCCGGCGCGCCAGGAGCAGTGCAATCCAGCCCCCCATGCTGGAGCCGATCAGCACCCGCCTGCCCGCTGCGTGGGTGTTGAAGATGGCCTCTGCGTGGCTGAGCCACGAAGAGATGGTGCCGTCAACGAAGGCGCCGCCGCTTTCGCCATGGCCCGAATAGTCGAAGCGGACGAACGAGCGCCGGTTGCGCCGGGCATGGTCTGCCAGCACTTCCGCCTTGGTGCCGCGCATGTCCGACTTGAAGCCGCCAAGCCAGAATGTGCCGCAGCGGCTGTCCGCGCCCGGTGCCGCGCCGTCCGCAAGCCACGCGATCTCAGTGCCGTCCGGCATGGCGTGCATCTTGGCGGCTGGCAGGGTGGGGGTGGCGCTGTCCGGCATTGCTTAGCCCTCTCAACATTGCTTGCAAAATCTGGTAAGGGTGTTTAGGTGCGTTTTCGCAGGATTTGAACCCCCAAGGCTGGTACGGTGTTTCACGCCGTCCACCACCAGAAACAAGGAGACTTGACCATTCGCAGGCCGATGAACGGGCAGATGCCGCCCAAGGACGATGGACCGCGCGTCAACGACGCGATTACCAGCAACACGGTTCTGGTGATCGACGACGAAGGTGAGAAGCGCGGCGTGATGAAAACCGAAGCGGCGATTGCACTGGCTGAGGAAGCCGGACTTGATCTAGTCGAAGTCTCACCGAACGCAGAACCACCGGTCTGCAAGATCATGGACTACGGCAAGTACAAGTATCAGGCCCAGAAGAAGGCCGCCGAAGCCCGCAAGAAGCAGAAGGTCATCGAAGTCAAGGAAATCAAGCTGCGCCCCGGCATCGACACGCACGACTATGACGTGAAGATGCGCGCCATGAAGCGGTTCTTCGAGGAAGGCGACAAGGTCAAGGTCACCATGCGCTTCCGCGGCCGTGAAATGGCCCACACCGAGCTTGGCTTCGACCTGCTGCAGAAGGTCAAGGCCGACACCGAGGAAATCGCCAAGGTGGAATTCGAGCCGAAGATGGAAGGCCGCCAGATGATCATGATCCTGGCGCCGCGCTGATCGCTGAAAGCCATCAGGTAATTGAGAACGGCCGGGCCATCAGGTCCGGCCTTTTCGTTGTGACGCCGCCTATCGCTTTGCCCGGTTGAATCCACTACTAATCCGTCTCATGACGGAAACGTTCTCTGGCAAGACCGTCTGGATCACGGGGGCCGGAACGGGCATTGGACGCGAGCTTGCCATCCAGCTGGCCCGGTCAGGGGCGCGTGTCGCCGTCTCTGGCCGCAGACAGGACCGGCTGCAGGCCGTGGCGGCCGTCGAGCCCGGCATTTCTCCCTTTCCACTGGACGTCACCGATGAGGCTGCCTGCCGGAACGTCTATCGCAGGATCGAGCAGCAAATGGGCGTGCCCGATCTGGTCATCATGTCCGCCGGCATCTGGGTGCTGATGGATGGCGTGGACTATTCCGCCAGCGAAGCCGCCCGCGTCATGACGGTCAACTATCTGGGAGCAGTCAACACCGCTGCTGCCGCCTTGCCGGGCATGCGGGCGATGGGCCGGGGGCAGCTGTGCTTCATGGGGTCGGTGGCGGGTTATCGCGGCATCCCGCGCGCCTCGCTCTATTGCGCCAGCAAGGCAGCATTGATCGCCCATGCGGAAGCCCTGCGCACCGATCTCGAAAAGGGCGGAATCGATGTGAGCGTCGTCGATTGCGGCTTTGTTCGAACCCCGATGAGCGAAGTCAATGATTTCCCCATGCCCGGCATCATCGAGGCCGATGATGCCGCCCGCCGCATCATTGCCGGCCTGGCCACCCGCCGCTTCGAGATCGCCTTCCCGTGGCCGGTGGTGCTGCAGACCAAGCTGATGCGGCTGTTGCCCTACCGGCTCTACTTCGCGCTGATCCGCCGCTTCGTGCAGGACGGCCCGTTTGGTCTGGGCAAGCCCAGGTACTGAGGCGGCTGCCGGATTAATTCTGCCGGAACCGCTCACCTCGCGATTGACTCCGGTGAAACTCCAACCCTACCATTAGCACACAAACAATTACCGGGAGCAGCGATGGCCGGTTACGCGCAGCCCACTTCACTGGCCGAGGCGGTCACGCTACTCGGCGACGGCGGCTGGACCGTGCTGGCCGGCGGTACCGACGTTTACCCTGCGCTGGGCGAGACCCCGCTCACGTCTCCGGTCATGGACATTTCGCGCCTCGGCGATTTGCGCGGCATTGCGCCCGCGCCGGATGGCGGCATCCGAATCGGCGCGCTGACCACCTGGACCGACATCGTCCGCGCCAGCCTGCCGTCCGCCTTCAGGGCGCTGCAACAGGCGGCAAGGGAAGTCGGTTCGGTCCAGATCCAGAACCGCGCCACGATCGCAGGCAACCTGTGCAACGCCTCGCCGGCGGCTGACGGCGTGCCGCCGCTTCTCGCCCTCGATGCCCGCGTGGAGCTTGCCAGCCGGTCCGGGAACCGCACGCTGCCACTGTCGGATTTCATCCAGGGCAACCGGAAAACCGCCCGGGATTCTGGCGAATTACTTACTTTCATTCACGTTCCAGCAGCCGGATTGCAGGGAAATTCTGCCTTTTTCAAGCTGGGTTCCAGGCGCTATCTGGTCATTTCGATCGCCATGATTGCAGCAAGGCTGGCGGCGGACGGCAATGGCATCATCACCGGTGCCGCGGTTGCGGTCGGCGCCTGCTCGGCGGTTGCGCAACGGCTGCCAGCGCTAGAATCCGCGCTCATCGGGCAAAATCTGCAAGCCGCTGCCGGAATCGCGGCGCCACAGCATCTCGCCGCGCTGTCGCCCATCGACGATGTGCGCGCGCCTGCCGGTTACCGGATGGATGCGGCACTGGAAGGCGTTCGCCGGGCGCTGACCATGGCGGGCGAAGGAGCAAGCGCATGAACCGTCACGTCCCCCCGCCCGCCGTTACCTGCACGGTCAATGGCCGCAAGACCGAACTGAAGTCTGCGCCCCACGAGCGGTTGTCGACTGTCCTGCGCACCGAACTTGGCCTGACCGGCACCAAGGTCGGCTGCGACGCAGGCGACTGTGGCGCGTGTACCGTACTGGTAGATGGCGAGCCGGTGTGCGCCTGTCTGACCGCAGCGGGGCAGGTGACGGGCTGCAGCATCACCACCCTTGAAGGACTTTCGCAGGACGGCCGCCTGACCCGGCTGCAGGATGCGTTTCTGGAGTTCGGCGCGGCCCAGTGCGGCATCTGCACGCCGGGCATGCTGATGAGCGCGGCCGCCCTGCTGGACACGAACGCGGCGCCGTCTAAGCATGAGGTCGAGGATGCGCTGGGCGGTGTGCTTTGCCGCTGCACCGGCTACGCCAAGATCATCGACGCGGTGCTGTTTGCTGCAGGTTCGAACGCTGTGCGCTCACCTGCCCAGTCAGGAAACACCGTCGGCCAGCCGATCCGCCGGGTCGATGGCGAACCCAAGGTCGATGGCCGCGAGCAGTTCGGCGCCGACGGCATTCCGGCGGATGCCCTGATGGTGAAGTTGATCCGCTCGCCGCACCATCACGCCCGCTTTGAGATCGGCGACACAGCCGCATTCCTGGACGCTCATCCCGGTCTTGTCGCGGTGATGACCGCGGCGGATATTCCGGGCGCCAACATCCACGGCACCATTCCGCCATTTGCCGATCAGCCGGTGTTTGCCGAAAGCGTTGCGCGGTTTCGTGGTGAAGCCATTGCCATGGTGGTGGGCGAGCGCGAGGCGATTGCCGCGCTTGATATGAGCCATTTTCCCGTGACGTGGGAACCGCTCACCCACGCGCTCAAGCCTGCCGAGGCGCTGAAGCCCGGTTCGCCGTTGCTGCACCAGAACCGGGCCGGCAACGTCATGGTCCGCGGCATGGTGCAGAAGGGCAACGTCGACGACGGGCTGGCAAAGGCCACTCATGTCATCGAGCGATCCTATTCGACGCCGTTCGTCGAACACGCCTATATCGAGCCGGAAGCAGGCTGGGCCGTGCGCGATGGCGACACCATCGTCATTCATGGCTGCACCCAGGCGCCCCACCTGGACCGCGAGTCGACCGCGCCTATCCTCGACCTTCCGGACAGCCAGGTGCGCATCGTGCCGTCGGCCTGCGGCGGCGGCTTCGGCTCCAAGCTTGACCTGTCGTTCCAGCCCTACATCGCGCTGGCGGCGTGGAAGCTGGGGCGGTCCTGCGGCATCGTCTACACGCGGCAGGAGTCGATGCGCTCCACCACCAAGCGCCACCCGAGCGAGATCACGCTGAAGGCCGGCTGTGATGCGGCCGGGCGGATAACGGGGTTCGATTTCTCCGGTACGTTCAATACCGGCGCCTATGCGAGCTGGGGCCCGACCGTGGCCAACCGGGTGCCGGTTCATGCCTCGGGTCCGTTCCACATTGAAAACTACCGGGCGCAGTCCGTCGCCGTGCACACGCACTGTGCGCCATCGGGTGCCTTCCGTGGCTTTGGAGTACCGCAATCGGCGGTGGCGCAGGAAAGCGTATTCGACGAACTCGCTGACATGGCGGGCATTGACCGGCTGGAGTTCCGTCTCATCAACGCGCTCGACAACGGCCTGCCCACGGCGACGGGGCAGGTGTTCTCCTCCGGCGTCGGCATCAAGCCGTGCCTCGAGGCGTTGCGCGATCCCTATGCGAAAGCACGCGAAGCAGCTGGCACTTTCAACAAGAAAGGCGGTCACCTCAGGAAGGGCGTGGGGCTGGGCACCTGCTGGTATGGCTGCGGCAACACTTCGCTCCCCAATCCATCCACCATGAAGGTGGGCATCGATGCCTCGGGCACGGTGTGGCTGCACCAGGGCGCGATGGACATCGGCCAGGGCGCGAGCACGGTGATGGTCCAGATCATGGCGGATGCATTGGGCGTGCCGGCAGATGCGATCCGGCTCAGATCAGGCGACACGGCGATCACGCCCGATGCGGGCAAAACGTCGGCTTCGCGCCAGACATTCGTGTCGGGCAACGCCACGCGGCTTGCCGGCGAAGCCTTGCGCGAACAGCTTCTGCGCCATGCCAACGTCGCGGCGGACGCCAGCATACGGCTGCAGCCGGGCGCGCTGGTGCTGACCGATGGCGACGGCGAGCGGCGCATTGATCTCGCGTCCCTCGACGCGGATGCCGAGGGTTACGTGTTCAAGGCAGTCGAAACCTATGACCCGCCCACCACGCCGCTGGACGAGAACGGCCAGGGCGAGCCCTACGCCGTGTTCGGCTATGGCGCACACATGATGGAGCTGACCGTCGATACCCGCCTCGGTACGGTGAAGCTGGACCGGCTGACGGCGGCACACGACGTGGGGCGCGCCATCAATCCGCTGCTGGTGGAAGGCCAGATCGAGGGCGGTGCAGCACAGGGCATTGGCCTCGCGCTGATGGAAGACTACATCCCGGGCCGCACCGAGAACCTGCACGATTATCTCATTCCCACTTTCGGCGACATGCCGGAGGTGAAATCGATCATCGTCGAAGTGCCCGACCCGCACGGGCCATATGGCGCCAAGGGGCTGGGCGAACATGTGCTGATCCCGACCGCACCGGCGATACTGAACGCCATTCGCGATGCCACCGGCGCATGCGTGCGCCATCTGCCTGCGACGCCGGACAAGGTGCTGGCGGCGATCCGGGCAAAGGAGCAGGGCGATGGCTAGTCCGGCGCGCGAAGGCGACAAGATCCGCTGCGATGCCTGCCCGGTGATGTGCTACATCGCGCCCGGCCGGTCCGGCGCATGCGACCGCTACGCCAACGAGGACGGCAATCTCGTCCGCGTCGACCCGCTGGTGATCATCGAGAAGACGAAGGCCGAAGGCGGCGAACTGGTGCCTTTCCTCGACCGGGGCGCGGAGTGGGACGGCGAGATCATCAACACCGACGACAGCTTCATTACCGCCATTGGCGCTGGCACCACTTACCCGGACTACAAGCCTGCACCGTTCATCGTGTCGCGCGAAGTTGATGGCGTCGACATGATCACCGTGGTGACCGAGGGCATCTTCTCGTACTGCGGCGTCAAGGTGAAGATCGATACCGACCGGCACCTGGGGCCCGAGCGCGCGCTGGTGCGGGTGGACGGCGAGCCCATCGGCCACGTCACCACGGCGGAATATGGCTCGCAGATGCTGTCGCTGGGTGGCGTGCATCACCTGACCGGCGGCGGCAAGAAGGAAGGCCGGGTCACCTGCGCCGCGCTGCTGGACCTGTGCAATGGCAGGCCGGTGGAAGTCGCCATCGACGAAGGCTCCACAGTGGTGATCGAGGCAGGCAAGCCGCCCATCGTCAACGGCGTGAAGGAAGAGCGCATGCGGGTGGGCTGCGGATCAGCGACCGTCGGCATGTTCGCCTCGCAATGGCACGGGCTGGTCGATGAGGTGGTGGTGGTCGATGATCACATCACCGGCGTCATTTCCGAACACCAGGCTGGCAAGGTGATCGGCTGGGCGCCCACCGGCATAAAGATCAAGGGCAGGCGCTCAACACCCGGACGCTATTTCCAGGTGGCGGAGCCCGGCACCGGCTGGGGTGGCACCAATGTCGATGATCCGCTGGTCATTCTGGGCGACTTCGACCCGAAGGTTGCCAAAGCCGGCCAGTCGCTGCTGATGGTGTCCACCACAGGCGAGCAGTTCGCCTACTACGAACTGGACGATGAGCTGAAGCCGCAGAAAAAGGACATGCCCGAGAGGCTGATGAAGTCGGTGCGGCTGATCGAGGAGAATTGCGAACCGGCCCTGTGCACGGTGCTGTTCATGGGCGGCGCGGGCGGTTCGCTTCGTGCAGGCGTGACCGAGAACCCGGTCAAGCTGACCCGCTCGGTGAAGGAAACCCTGACCCGCATTACCTGCGGTGGCGCACCGGCCTATGTGTGGCCCGGTGGCGGCATCACCATCATGTCCGACGTCACCCTGCTGCCGGAGAACGCCTTTGGCTACGTGCCGACGCCGGCGCTGGTTGCCCCAATCGAGTTCACCATGCGCCGCGAGGACTACGAGGCGCTGGGCGGCCACATGAAGCACGTCATGCCGCTGGCCGAGGCGCGTGCCGGCAAGAAGGCGATCCAGAACGACCACGTGCTGGCGGGGCAGAAGGGGGCGGCCTCGAAGCAGGGTGTGCCATGGCCCACGGACGAGCGGCATTTCGGCTGGTCGAAGGCGGCGAAGAAGGAGCCCGGCGCATGAGCATCCAGGCTGCCATGCTGCCTGACGGCAAGCGGCTGCACCTGCAGCACGGGCCCATCGACCTGATCATCGGGGCTGACGGTGAACCTGCGGAGGTTCGTCGTGCGTACATGGCGGCACGTGCCCGGTTCGATACGGTGCTGGCGCGGCTTTGCGAAGAGCTGGCCACGTTGCGCACCGAGATGCCTGAACAGGGCCTGCCGCTGGAGGGGCCGGTGGCCCTGCGCATGGCTTGCGCCGTGCAGCCACACTGGCAGCAGCGCGTGACGCCGATGGCGGCGGTGGCCGGCGCCGTGGCCGACGAGATTCTGCAGGCCATGCTGAAGGCGGCGAGCTTGCGTCGCGCCTACGTCAACAATGGCGGCGACATTGCCCTTCATCTTGGTGTCCGTGAGCGGTTTTCCATCGCCTCGGCGAACGGGCTTGTGACGGTCGAGGCGGGTGATGGCGTTGGCGGCATTGCCACCTCCGGCCGGCATGGCCGGTCGCATTCGCTGGGCATTGCCGACAGCGTCACGGTTCTGGCGCGTACCGGCGCCGCGGCGGACGTGGCGGCGACCCTGATTGCCAACGCGGTCGACCTGCCGGGATCGCAGAAGGTCAACCGTATGCCGGCGTGCGAGCTGTCGCCCGACAGCGACCTGCGCGACAGGCTGGTCACGGTCGATGTGGCGCCGCTCGATGAAGGCGAGACGGCCGATGCGTTGGCCCGCGGCGTTGCCGTAGCGCGAGAATTCCAACAGCGGGGCTTGATCATCGCGGCCACTCTGGGTCTCAATGACAGGGTCGAACGGGTCGATCCCGTCACGCTGATCGACAGGAAGCCAGCCCATGCCTGAGGTGAAAATCAGAAAGTCCCTCGTCGGTATCGAGGACATTTTCCACGAAGGCGGGCCGGTGGCTGCCGTGCCGCACCGGCGCGGCTTCATTGCCAAGGTGATCGAGAACCCGTTTGCCGGGCGCTATGTCGAGGACATCCAGCCGTTCATGGAGGACCTGAAGCCCCTCGGCATGGCCATGGCGGGCGAGCTGATCGCGGCGATGGGCGTACCGCCCGAAGGCATCGAGGGCTACGGCAAGGGCGCCATCGTGGGCGAGGGTGGCGAAACCGAGCACGCCGCCCTGTGGCATGCGCCGGGCGGCTACTCCATGCGCGAGCATGTGCCGGACTCGCTCGCCATCGTGCCGTCCACCAAGAAGGTTGGCGGGCCGGGCGCGCGCCTCGACGTGCCGGTAACGCATGTCACCGCCTCTTACGTGCGCTCGCATTTCGATGCCATCGAGGTCGGCATCAACGACGCGCCCCGGGCCAATGAAATGGTGGTCATCCTGGTGATGACGACCGGCGCGCGCGTGCACAACCGTGCAGGCGGCCTTGCGGCGGCAGACATCAAGGTGAGGGACGGGCAGAAATGAGCAAGGCGAAGATCAGGAAGATCGCGGTATTCGTGGACGAGATCCACACCGAGATGGGCAAGCCGATCGATCCGCCCACGCGCCGGGCAGCCGCCGTGGCCGTAATCGAGAATCCGTTCGCCGGGAAGTATGTCGAGGACCTGTCGGACCTGATGGAGATCGGTGAGGAACTGGGCGGCCTGCTGGGCGAGCGTTGCGTGGCAGCGCTCGGCATATCGCCGTCTGAGGCCGAAAGCTACGGCAAGGCCGCGCTGGTGGGCGAGAACGGCGAGCTCGAACACGCCGCCGCCATCCTTCACCCGAAGATGGGCGCGCCCTTGCGCAAGGCGGTGGAGAAGGGTGCGGCCCTGGTGCCGTCGTCCAAGAAGCGCGGCGGCATGGGCCAGGTGCTCGACATTCCGCTTGGCCACAAGGATGCTGCTTACGTACGCTCCCACTTTGACGGCATGGAGGTGAGCATCAACGACGCGCCGCGTGCCAACGAGATCATGGTGGCAGTGGCGGTAACGGACTCAGGCCGCCCGCTGCCGCGCGTCGGCGGACTGACCAAGGACGAGGCGAAGGGTGAAGACGGCCTTCGCT
Organism: uncultured Anderseniella sp.; assembly: GCA_964648175.1. Lineage (GTDB taxonomy): Bacteria > Pseudomonadota > Alphaproteobacteria > Rhizobiales > Aestuariivirgaceae > Anderseniella. The sequence continues at coordinate 13,690 of CAZYKZ010000002.1, read as the reverse complement.
GAAGAGACGGGGCGGTTGATAAACAAAAGGGTTCGACCCGGTTGAAGAGAAAGGGAGACGGATGAAACTGTTGAGATGTGTTGCGGCGGCGCTGGTCGCCGCCGTGGTTGGCCTGTCGGCGATGGCTGCCCAGGCGGCCGATCCGATCAAGGTCGGCGAGATCAATTCATATACCCGCCTGCCGGCATTTACCGATCCCTACAAGAAGGGCTGGCAGCTTGCCCTGGACGAGATCAATGCGGCTGGCGGCATCAAGGGCCGTCCGCTCCAGATCATCGACCGCGACGATGCCGGCAAGCCCGGTGACGCCGTGAAGATCGCCGAGGAAATGGTGTCGAAGGAAAACGTCACCATGCTGGCCGGCACCTTCCTGTCGAACATCGGCCTTGCCGTGGCGGACTTCGCCAAGCAGAACAAGACGCTCTTCCTGGCCTCCGAGCCACTGGCCGACGCGATCGTCTGGGAATCTGGCAACCGCTACACCTTCCGCCTGCGTCCCTCGACCACCATGCAGGCCGCCATGCTGGCCAAGGAAGCCGCCAAGACCGGCGCCAAGAAATGGGCAACCGTCGCTCCCAACTATGCCTATGGCAAGGAAGCCGTCGCCGCCTTCAAGAAGGAGCTGACCAAGCTGGTGCCGGACGCCGAGTTCGTCGAGGAGCAGTGGCCGCCGGTGTTCAAGATCGACGCCGGTCCCGTGGTCCGCGCGGTCGAGGCTGCCAAGCCTGAAGCCATCTTCAACGTCACCTTCGGCGGCGACCTTGCCCAGTTCGTGCGCGAGGGCAACCTGCGCGGCCTGTTCGAGGGCCGCACCGTGGTGTCGCTGCTGTCGGGCGAGCCGGAGTACCTCGAGCCGCTCAAGGATGAAGCGCCCAAGGGCTGGATCGTCACCGGCTATCCTGCAAAGGACATCGACACGCCTGAGCACAAGGCTTTCTTCGATGCCTACATGAAGAAGTGGGGCGAGGCGCCGAAACTCGGTTCGATCGTCGGCTACAACACGGTGAAGTCCATCGAGGCCCTGCTCAACAAGGCCGACAAGTATGACGCCGAGACGCTGGTCGAAACCATGAAGGGCCTTGAGGTTCCCTCGTCGCCGTCGGGTCCGTTCATGTACCGGGCACAGGATCACCAGTCCACCATGGGCGCCTGGGTCGGCAAGACCGATGTCAAGGACGGCATGGGCGTGATGGTCGACTGGTTCTATGCCGATGGCGCCGATTACCAGCCGAGCGACGAGGAAGTCGCCAAGATGCGTCCGGCCGAATAGGCCTGACGATTGACCGGGGCAACAACAGGCGCGGTGCAGCACAGAAACTGCACCCGCCTCATCCGGTTTGCCGCTTCCGGCGGCTGCCGGCCATGCACTGAGTGATCGCCGCGAGGGGCATTGATGAGCTTCTATTTTGCCCAGTTCCTGACGGGCCTGGCCAGCGCCTCGTCGCTGTTTCTGGTGGCGTGCGGCCTGTCGCTGATCTTCGGCGTCACCCGCATCGTGAACTTCGCCCACGGCTCGTTCTACATGCTGGGTGCCTACCTGGCCTACACGCTGGTTCAGTATGTGCCCGGCTCGATCCTGGGGTTCTGGGGCTCGGTCATTGCCGCCGCCCTGATCGTCGCACTTGTCGGCGCCGTCATCGAGGTGGTGATGCTGCGCCGCATCTACAACGCACCGGAGCTGTATCAGCTGGTCGCCACCTTTGGCATCGTGCTGATCGTGCAGGATGCGGTCCTCTGGATCTTTGGCGCCGAGGACAAGCTTGGTCCCCGCGCGCCCGGCCTTGATGGCATCGTGCGCATTTTCGGTGAACCGATCCCGCAATACGACCTGTTGCTCATCGCCCTCGGTCCTGCCGTGCTGGGCGCCTTGTGGCTGCTGCTCAACCGCACCCGCTGGGGCGTGCTGGTGCGCGCCGCCACGCTGGACCGGGAAATGGTGGCCAGCCTCGGCGTCAATCAGTCGTGGCTGTTCACAACCGTTTTCTTTCTCGGCTCGTTCCTGGCCGGCCTGGGCGGAGCGCTGCAGGTGCCACGCGTGTCGATCAACCTGCTGATGGACCTGTCAATCATCGCCGAAGCCTTCGTAGTCGTGGTCATCGGCGGCATGGGGTCGATACCCGGCGCTTTCGTGGCCGCCCTGCTGATCGGCGAACTCAATGCCTTCGGCGTGTTGGTGCTGCCGCAGGCCACCATCGTGCTGGCCTTCGTGGTGATGGCCGTCGTCCTGGTCATCCGGCCCTATGGCCTGTTCGGCAAGCAGGAGACCGCCGCCCATGCCGCAAGTCAGGTGGAAGCCCCCATCCGTCCGGCGAGCCCGCTCAAGCGCGCCATCGCACTGGCGCTGCTTGCCCTGCTGCTGGTGCTGCCGTTCGTCATGGACGAGTTCGCTTTGGTGCTGGCCACCGACATTCTCATCTTCGCCCTGTTCGCCGCCAGCCTTCACTTCATCATGGGCAATGGCGGCATGGTGTCGTTCGGCCACGCCGCCTATTTCGCGCTCGGCTGTTACGGCGCGGCTTTCCTCGTCAAGTACTTCGGCGGCTCGATGGAATTGGCGCTGGTGGCAGGCCCCCTGTTTGCAGGCCTTGGCGCGCTCGTCTTCGGCTGGTTCTGCGTACGACTGTCCGGTGTCTACATGGCCATGCTGACGCTGGCGGCCGCCCAGATCGTGTGGTCCACCGCCTTCCAGTGGCAGGAACTGACCGGCGGCGACGATGGCCTGCTGGGCATCTGGCCATCCGACTGGGCACGGTCCAAGACCGCCTTCTACTATCTCTCGCTGGCCCTGTGCGGCGGCGGCATCCTGCTGCTGCGCCGGATGATCTTCTCGCCCTTCGGCTATGCGCTGCGCGGCGGGCGCGACAACCCCAACCGCACCGAATCCATAGGCATCGACCTTCGCGCCCAGCAATGGGCGGCGTTCGTCATCGCAGGCGTCTTTGCCGGCATTGCCGGCGGCGTTTACGTGTTCTCCAAGGGCTCGATCTTCCCTGACGAGGCGGCGATACCGCGCTCGGTCGACGCGCTGGTCATGGTGCTGCTGGGGGGCGTGCAGACCTTGTCCGGTCCTATCGTTGGCGCCGGCGTCTTCCGGCTGCTGGAGGACGAGATCTCGCGGCTCGACTATTGGCGCGCCATCCTCGGCGGCATCATCGTCGCCATCGTCATCATCGCGCCTGAGGGCATCGCCGGGTTCATCAAGCGCATCGCCGTCAAGGCCGGACTGGAACGTGACGGGGAGGCCGCAAGATGAGCACGCCGGTCCTTTCAGTCCGCCACCTGTCGAAGTCGTTCGGCGGCCTGCAGGCCGTCTCCGATGTGTCGTTTGACCTGGCCGCGGGTGAACTGCTCGCCCTGATCGGACCGAACGGTGCCGGCAAGACCACCTGCTTCAACATGCTCAACGGCCAGCTCAGGGCCGACAGCGGCGAGGTGAAGCTGAACGGCGAAAGCATCCTCGGCCTGTCTCCACGGCGCATCTGGCGCAAGGGCGTGGGCCGAACTTTCCAGATTACCGCCACCTATGCCTCGATGACCGTGCGCGAGAACGTGCAGATGGCGCTGATCTCCAATGCGCGCCAGACCTGGAACCTCTGGTCGAGGGCATCGGCGCTCCACGTCAACAGGGCCAACGACCTGCTTGAGCTTGTCGGCATGGCGGACCAGGCCGAGCGCGCCGCCGCCATTCTCGCCTATGGCGACCTGAAGCGGCTCGAGCTTGCCATCGCGCTCGCCCACGACCCGAAGCTCCTGCTGATGGACGAACCCACCGCCGGCATGGCGCCGAAGGAGCGGGTCCGGCTGATGCAGCTCACCGCCGGCATTGTCAGGGACCAGGGCATCTCGGTGCTGTTCACCGAACATGACATGGACGTGGTGTTCGCCCACGCCCACCGCATCATGGTGCTCAACCGGGGCGAACTGATTGCCGTCGGCAGCGTCGACGACATCCGCAATGACGCGCGGGTCCAGGAAGTCTATCTGGGCGGCGGCCGGCTGTTCGAGGAGAAGGGCAAGGCCCATGGCTGACCCGATGCTCGTGCTCGACAAGGTCAATACCTACTACGGCAAGGCCCACATCCTGCACGGCCTGTCGTTCTCCATCGGCAAGGGCGAGGTTGTGGCGCTGCTGGGCCGCAACGGTGCGGGCAAGACCACCACCATGCGCTCGATCATGCAGCTGGTGCGCCCGGCCTCCGGTACCGTGCGCTTCGAGGGCGTGGACATAACCCGCTGGCCGACCCACAAGGTGGCGCGCGCCGGGCTGGGCTACGTGCCCGAGGAACGCCGCATCTTCGCCGACCTCAGCGTGATGGAGAACCTCGAAGTGGGTCGCCAGCCGCACCGAGACGGCTATCCGGACTGGACCGTGGAGCACATGTTCGAGCTGTTCCCGAACCTGGCCGAGCGGCGCGGCAATCGCGGCAAGCAGCTGTCGGGCGGCGAACAGCAGATGCTCACCATCGCCCGCACGCTGATGGGCAACCCGAAGCTCCTCCTGCTGGACGAACCGTCAGAGGGCATCGCGCCGGTCATTGTCGAGCAGATGGCCGAAACCCTGCTGGAGATCAAGGCGAAGGGCCTGACCGTGCTCCTGTCCGAGCAGAACCTGCACTTTGCCCGCATCGTCGCCGACCGGGCGGTGATCATCGAAAGCGGTTCGGCAGTGTTCGACGGATCATTCGCGGAACTGGAAAGTCACCCGGAAATCCGCGACCAGTACCTGTCGGTCTAGTTCCCGCCAAGCCAGTCCGGCTCGAACCGGTCCACATCCTTGAGCAGTTCGATGAACCCGGCTGCCTGGTGCGCGATGACGGCCAGGCCCTTCTCCGCCGTGGCGGCGGCTGCGTTGCCGGCAACGCCATTCGCGTTGAGGTCATGCATCATCCAGCCGAACCGGTGCGGACCATAGGCGCGAAGGTGCTTCATGCTGCGGGCCAGCTTCTGCTGCAGCGAAGCGAAATCCTGTGCCTTGTCCATGTTCACTGAAGCCGGGCAGTGGGCCAGCATGATCGAGGTCTCGATGTCGCCACCGTGGATGCCGAAGCGGATTTCGTCGTCACTGAACAGGTCCGGCGGCGTGCCGAACCGCGACCATGCGGTGGCCACGCACAGCAGCCCCAACTCGGCGCGGGCGCGCATGATCACCGTGTCCACCACCGGCGTGTTGCCGCCGTGCGAGCTGACGATGACCAGCTTGCGCAGTCCATGCGATTTGAGGCTTGCGGCGATGGAAAACCACTTGCCCGCAAGCTCCACCGGATCGGCCGATACGGTTCCGGGACTGTCTCCATGTTCGGCAGACCAGCCGATTTCCTCCACTGGCAAGAACGTGACTGGCAGGCCTTCCGGCAGCTGCTCGATGCAGGCCGCAATCATCGCCCGTGCAATGTCTGCATCGGTTGAAGCGGGCAGATGGGGCCCGTGCTGCTCGGTTGCGGCAACCGGCAATACCGCGATCCAGCCACCGGTGTCCGCCGCCGCGATGGCTTCAGCCGTCATGTCTGTCCACTGGGGAGCCGGTTGCACGGGCGTCTCGTCTTGCAAATGGTTCAGGACCGGCGCCGCCGGTCCTGACTTGCAGTTCTAGGCCAGAACGGGCGAAAGCTCAAAGCATTGTCGCCCGTGCCCGGGCATCATTGCTGGCCGGTCTGTCCGGAGGCGCTCACATTCTCGAGCGCCTTGGTCTTGCCGGCCTTGTAGTCGCCAACGCGCTTGAGCGCCAGTTCGCCATCCATCGTCGTGTCGGTGTCCAGCACATAGTCCGGCCAGGGATCGACCGTCTGGATGGCCATGGCGGCCTTCACGGCGTCTCCTGCCGACGGGGTGATGGTGTCGTCACGGGTCATGTGGCTGTAGCTGTTGCACCCGGCCAGCAGCAGGCACAGGCCTGCCGATGCGGCGGTGTGCTTGAAGCAGGCGAAATTACTTGTAAACGGCTTCATTTTTCCCTCCCGGCAGGTCGATGATGTGGCCATAGGGGCCCTGCACGTGGCCGCCATTCTCGACGAACTTCTGGTAGTTGCGGCTCACTTCCACCTTGCCCTCCAGGAACAGCTCGGCATCGGTCGAGCTTGCGGTCTGGTCGAGCGGCGTGGGGATGCGCTTGGTCGGGTCCACGGGCCGGGCAAGGCGCGGCGTGATGATCACCAGCAGGTCGGTTTCCTGCTTCTGGAAGCCGGCCGAGCGGAACAGGGTGCCCAGCACCGGCACGTCTCCCAGCCACGGGATCTGGTCCGCATTGCGCGAGTTGAAGCTCTGCAGCAGGCCTGCGATGGAGATGCTCTGCCCGTCGCGCAGTTCGACCGTGGTCCTGGTGCGCCTTACGGTCAGGCTCGGAACCACGAAATCGCCGCTGGTTACTGCGCGCGAATAGTCGACGTCGCTCACTTCAGGTTCGATGGTCAGGTTGATCAGCCCATTGTCCAGCACCGTCGGGGTAAACGACAGGCTGACGCCGAACTTCTTGAACTCTATCGTTATGTTGTTGTTGCTTTGCGCCACCGGTATGGGAAATTCACCACCGGCGAGGAAGCTCGCCGTCTCTCCCGACAGGGCGGTCAGGTTGGGCTCGGCCAGCCGGCGCGCGGCCCCCTTCTTTTCCAGCGCCTGGATGATGATGTCGGCCGTGGCGCCACCGGTCAGCATGTCCGCGATCAGCCGGCCAAAAGGCGATGTTGCAGCGCCAGAGGCTATGTTCGGTCCGCCAAATGGCTGGAACGTGATGCCGCCCGCACTGACCCGGTAATTGACGCCCAGGTCGCGGCTGGCATTGCGGTTTGCCTCGATGAAACGGACCTCCAGCTGCACCTGCTGGCTGGAGCCGACGGTGAGCGCATTGGTCACGTCGTCGCCGGCAAAGTCCTTGGCCAGCTGCATTGCGCGAGCCACGGCGCCCGCACTTTGCACGGTACCCTGCAGCAGCACGCGGCCGTTGACGGTGCGCACGGTTATGCGTTCGTTCGGCAGCACTGCGCGCAACGCATCCGACAGACCGGACGTGTCGTGCGTCACCTCGATGTTGATGACGCCCATCAGTTCGTCATCGGCATTGTAGAGTGACAGGTTGGTCCGCCCGATCTTGCGGCCCAGCACGTAGAACGAGGTCGCGCCGAGCGGCGAGGCATCGGCCACCTCCGGATCGCCCACGACCAGGTTGGTGATCGCGCTGGCGGACTTGACGGTCTCCGACTGGCCGGCCGGCACCTTGATCTGCATCACCCGGTCGAAGCCGGGCTTGAAGGTCTTTGCAGCCTGGGCATCCGGCGCAGCCGTTGCCCACAGGCACATGATGCAGGCAAGCGCGGCCACAAGCCTGACAGCTTGCTCCCTCCACGCCCCTGACAGGCCAGGCATTGCTGAAGTTGACATTTCCACTCTCCCTCTGTCCCTCTTGCGCTAGATCGGGTCGCCGGTCTGCTGTGGCGCCCAGGTCATCTGCGTGTCGAGTTCCCCTTGATCCCCGTGTGTTACTCTGTTGGCGCGCCGGCAGCGCGTGCCTGCTGCGCGGCGGCTGCTGCCGCATCTGCGGCGGCGGCTGCATTCGGCGTTGCGGTGCCGGACGGGGCCGCCGGTGCAGCCGGTGCATCGGTCTCCTCGTCGCTGACGCGCTGCAAGGCTCCCTTGGTGCCGCGGATGACATTGATGACGGGTGCGTCGCCGCGCGTGGCGCCGGCCAGGTCGGATATCCGCACCGCGGGCGTCTGCGCCCGGTGCACGGAGCCCGCCGGCCGCAGCAGCAGTGACAACTTGCCGACGCTCTGTCCCAGAGCAAGCTTCTGGGCCATCAGCGTGTCGACCTCGAGCGTCACGGCGCGCGACACCGACGGCTTTTCCAGCCGCTCGTCGGCAGACTGGTCGATGGCAAGAACCTTGACGTCCTGCAGGATGACGTCCGAACGCGACGAAAGCGGGTTGCCGGCGCGGTTGTTGCGGGTCAGCATCACGTCTACCCGGTCGCCCGGGAGCACGAAGCCTGCAACGCCGAGAACTTCGTCGACCGATACGGTGATCGCCCGCATGCCTTCGGCCACGACTGCGGCCAGCTTGGCCCGCTCGCCGGGACCGGTCATCTTGGCGGCAAGCACCGGCTCACCCGGTTCGATGGGCGCGAGCACGCTGCGCGGTTCGGCATTGGCCACCAGTTCGGCAATGGTCTTGAACGAGCCCGGCGGCTCCGACCCGGCAATCCACTTGGCCTCGCGAATGGTGGACGTATCGATCTTGTCGCCGAAGCGCAGCGGCTGCGCCGCCACCACGACCGTCGTCATCTCGAATGCGGGCTTGGGCGGTTCGGCAGGAACGGCAGCAAGCGAGGCCGTCTGCATCTTGCTCATCTTGTAGGCGAAAACCTGACCCGTGACAGTGGCGCCGACCACGGCGGCGGTCAGTGCGATGGCTGCCAGCGCAAGGCCGCGGCTGCGCGCAGAGTTGAGCTGCAACGGGCCAAGCCCGTCGCGCAACGCATTACTATGCCGCGTACGATGCTTCTCCCGCCATTGGCGGCGGACGGTGTTCTCTGACATTGCGCTTGCTCCCCATCGCCTGAATACCCACGGCGAAAATTACATGATGCAAGCTCAAATAGTGAGAGCGCTTTGAAGTCAGAGTTAAGCTTTGGTTCTCATGATTAGAATCATCTGAAAGAAATTCGTATATAAAATATTTTGTGTAAAATTTTATCTATCTCGTTTTATTTAAGATTTGACATTCGGGAATTATCGTTGATTTACAGATGGTGTGTAACGTCGTCCCCGGATTTGTGTCAGGGAGGGCGCACAATGAACCGCTATACCATGATTGTTGCCATGATGGCCGGGCTTGGCCTTGCAGGCTGCGCGCAAGGACCGTCGTCGGGCCTTTCGGATGCCGGCGCCAGCATTTCCACGCCCCAGGCAACGCCTGCCGCGTTCGCACCGGCAACTTCGGATCACCAGCAGGGCGAAACGGGCACGAGGCATCATGCAGGCGTGGCGCCTTACTATCCGTCCGACAACCTGTTGCTGTCGGCAAAGGCGCAATTCCGCGAAGGCCAGTTTGGTCTTGCCGAACAGAACTACAGGAAGGCCGTCGAACTGGCCCCGCGCGATGCGGAAGCCTGGATCGGCCTGGCCGCGTCCTATGACCGTCTGCGCCGGTTCGACATGGCTGACCGCGCCTACGAGCAGGCGATAAAGCTGGTCGGAAAGACACCGATGATGCTGAACAACCTCGGCTATTCGCAGCTGTTGCGCGGCGACCTGCGCAAGGCCCGGCAGTACTTCCTCGCTGCCTATGAGGCCGAGCCGGACAACCCGTTCATCCGCAACAATCTCGAGCTGCTCAACGAAAGCGGCAAGCGCATCGTCCGCGAGAAGGCGTGAGTCCGATGGGCATCCTCCGCGCCTTCGTCCGGGATCATTCCGGCAGCGCCTGTCTGCGCACGGCCCTTGCCATAGGTGCAACCGCGCTGTTGCCGGCGCTGGGCTGGGAAGCAGGCGATGGCAGCCAGATGACCGCAGCCGCCATGGCGCCGCAGCCTGGGCCAGTACAGCCGGCAGCGATGGTCACCATCGTTGGCAAGCAGGGGGTCACCTGGACCCACGCCAAGTCCGACCGTGCGCCGTCTCCATCGCCGGTTCAGGTGGCTGGGCAGCCCGAGACCGTCACGGAACTCATCGACCTTGCGGGCGCGAGCCCTGAAACGGATGGCAACCTGCCTGAAGGTCTCGAGGAAGGCTCCGCCGATCCGGCCGCCCGTGACGCCGCCCGCGCCGAATTCTCCGGTTGGCTTTCATTCAACGAGACATCGGGCTCGCTTCGCATAACCGGCTTCGACACGCTTCGCGAACCGATTGGCCGCAAGGCCTGCCGCGCCCGCCACGACGAGATCGTGCAGGCATTCGACGTTGACCAGTCAAGGGCCCGGGTGCTGGCTGACCAGCCGGTCATGTTCCAGTCGCGAATCTGCGCGGCCAATGGCGAGATCGTCATCACCTGCCAGGGCAGCGACGCGGTCATTTCACCACGCCGCGCCCGCCCGGACAGCGCCTGCAGCCGCAGCTGACGCGCGGCGCGGCCATCGCACCGCAGCCCCCATGTTCGGCTATGTCCTGATTGCAATGAAGAAGGGGCGGCACCCTTGCACCGGTGCCGCCCCTTCGAGATCATCTTGCCGTGTAGCAGAGCGGCAAGACGGTCCGCGGGCTCCAATCTCCCTTACAGGAGAGTTCGCCGTCCCGCAGGAACTTGCGATTTGTTCGACGAGGCCAGCTTAGACCGCCAATCGTGCCGCAAAAGTTAACGTCATGTGAGGACGGCGCCGATTGAATCATGTTGGTTACGCGAGCCTGCACGTTCCCGGTAAAATCCGAAACAATTCATGCGTGCCTTTGCGAATGGCTTCAGAAGAACAGGGGCGGGCGCCCTGCATGCAGCAGCGACCGGCCGGCATCTGCAGTGTTGCCAAGTTCGACTTCGACATAGCGTCCCGCCACGGGCTTGCCGAACAGCGGATGATCCGCGCTGGCGCTGCCCGCCAGTGTCTTGCCTGTCCGCCCGGCTTCATGGCAGTTGGCCACCAGCAGCTTGCAGGCGTAAACCGGCGTGCCTTCGCTATACGACGGTGCATTCGCATCCGGAACAAACATCACGGTTACCGGCTTGTCCATCGCTTGCGCGGCAGGCGTTGCGCGCAACGCCTCGATCTGGCTGCCAATCGTTTCCAGCGCCGCACCGAGGTTGTCTGCTTCGGCCATCTTGCCTGCAATCTGCTTCTCGGCGTCTGCAAGCCGCGTATGGGCAGTTGAATAGGCCTGCGCCAGGTTGGCGAACTCGCCATCGCCTGACGTGGTCAACCGGAAGGTGGACTGGCTGGTCTGGTCGCGCAACGACTGTAGAAAGGCGACGCGTTCGGCGAGCCGGTCCACATCGATCTGCTTGATCGCGAGTTCGTTGGTGACGACGGCCAGCTGGTGCATTGACTCAAGGCCTGCCAAGCTGACAGTCCTGTCGTCGCCCTGCCCGCCCGCATTGGCGACAATGCGATCGAGCCGCGCCACGTGGGCGCGGGCCTGCTTGAGAAGCTTGGCCTGCTGCCTGAGTTCGGTCTCTATGGCGTTTTCGGCAAGGCCGATCTGGCCGATGGCCGTCTGACGGTCTGCGCGGGCCTGTTCGAGGGCTTCTTCTGCGCCTGCGAGAGCCGTCTGCAGCTCCATGCGCCGGGTTTCAAGCCCGTCCAGCTGCAGGGCTGCGGTCCTGACAACCTCGTGCTGCGGGTTCAGCGTGATGGGTACCGACCAGCTTGCTGACGACATGAAGAAGGCAACAAGACCGCCAAAGCAGACGCAGGCTGCCAGCAGTGGCGCAAGCCCGGCTGCAATCCATCTGTTCTGCTGCGGTATTGCCAGCTTGCGAACCGTTTCGGCGATTGCCGGTTTCTCCCTGGTGTCAGAGAGCTTGGCCTTCACCAGAGAAACCGGAGCAGGCAATTTCGGCAGCCGCAGCACGGCTTTCCAGTTGAATGCGGCGTCCTCGTCGAAATCCTCCGGGGGCGCATTGCGCGCATTGCGCACGGCCAGCCGCTTCACCTGCGGCAGAACCTCGGGTGCGGTGACCGTGGCTGCATGGGTAACGACGGTTTCGACGATATCGTTGTCCTGTACCGGCGCCTTCAGCACCTCGTGCACGCCGTGGATCGCTTCGGCTTCAGCAACGCTTTTCGGCTCCGCCAGCACAATGAGGTGCTTGATCCGGTTGGCCGCCGCCAGCAGCGCAAGCTTCAGTCCGCGGCTTTCGGTTGGGCGCGACTGGTCGACCACGGCGCAATCGACGTCGTGATCCTCGATGTGGGCCAACAGGTCATCGATCGACTTCATGTGCCGGGCGCGGATGGGCGCGCGGTTGCCGGTGACCAGCTCGCTTGTGTCACGCAAGGCGGCGCCCACGAAGATCACTTCGATGGTGTCACGGCGAGGCCGAGCTGCGGGTTGCTGCGGCGGGTTGAAGGGTTCAGGCTCGGACCGGCGCCTGGACTTGGCCGGCTTGGCCTTCGAAGGCTCTTCGTCTTCCGCACACAGCATGGCCCGGAGCTTCGCCTCGGCCTTGCGGTCGCGCTTCCACTCCGGCGGGAACTCCCATTCGTCGTCGTTGAGTGCAACGGCGCTCATGCAGCGCCTCCCGGCAGTGCGATAAGGGCGCCGCCAACCTGATACGCATTAACTGACATGCTGTCTTCTCTCCCGGCCGGGTCCCTGCAAAGGCACGGGTTTCCCGGCAACAGCTTGAACTCTTGTGCGTCCAGATTGCGGTTAATCCTTTGCCAACGGGTAAATGCGGATTTGATTCAAACTGGAATGGCCAGCTTGTTGGAAACGTGGTTAACCGGACATGAAACTCCGCACTCAGACGGCCAGGTCGCGGGCGATCACTTCGCGCTGGATCTCGCTGGTTCCCTCGAAAATGCGCATCACCCTGGCATCCCGGTAAAGCCGCTCGATCTCGTATTCGCGAGAGTATCCGTTGCCGCCGTGCAGCTGCAGCATCCGGTCGACCACGCGGCCACAGGTCTCGGAAGCCGCAAGCTTCGCCATCGAGGCTTCGGAGCGGATCGGCACCCCCTGGTCCAGCAGGTGGGCAGCGCGCAGCATCAGCAGCCATGCCTGGTCCAGCTCGGTCCGGCAGTCGGCCAGCACGAAGCGGCTGTTCTGGAACTGGGCGATGCTCTGGCCGAACGCCTTGCGCTCGCTGGCATATTCAAGCCCCAGCTGGAAGGCGCGCTCGGCAATGCCGATGGACTGGGCCGCGATTGCAACCCGGCTGGGGGCGATGGCGCCAAGCGCAATGCGCAAGCCCTCGCCCGGATTGCCAATCAGGTTTGCGTGCGGCACGCGGCACCCCTCGAAGAACAGCTGCGCAGTGCCGGACGACCTCAGGCCCATCTTGTCCTCGACCCGGCCAAGAGAGAAACCGTGCGTTCCGGCTTCCACCACGAAACACGACACCGCCTTGTCGTCACCGCCTTCACCGGGCGTCTTGGCGAACACCGTGAACACCTTCGCGTGGGAGCCGCCGGTGATCCACTGCTTCGACCCATCGAGCACCCAACTGTCACCATCGCGCACGGCGCGGGTCTTTATGCCGGCGGCATCCGAGCCCGCACCGGGTTCGGTAAGGGCGAATGACACGGCACCTCTTTCACCGCGCGCTATCGGCTTCACGAAACGCTCGCGCTGGTCCGCCGTGGCGTGCCGGGCAAGAATCGCTGCTGCCAGATTGCTTGCCACGGCAACTACGGCCACCGACGGATCGAACCTGGAGATGGCTTCGATGGACAGCGCATAGCCCACATTGTCGAGCCCCGGTCCGTCATCGTCGGTGGATGTCTTCATCGACATGCCGCCAAGCGCAGCCAGTTCCCCGATGAGTTCAACCGGAAACCCGGCCGAGAGATCACGCTCATGCGCTCCCGGCGCCAACTGTTCCTGCGCAAATCGCATCATCATCTCGCGAATTTCGAGATGCTGCTGCTGAACAAACGGCCCGAACTTGGCCAGATCCGGATATGCCACCTGGTTTCCTCCCGTGGATGGTTTTGTGACGGCATGACAGCACAGCCTTCAGGTGGCTTGCACCTGACTTATAGTGCAACCGGAATGACTGGCCGGGCTTGCAGTCGTGCCGAAATGATTGCAGGTTTCTGCAGCGGAAATCA
>CAZYKZ010000001.1:7191-60313 GCA_964648175.1 uncultured Anderseniella sp. | reverse complement strand
TGTCGCTGTTGTTCCGCCTGCCGCCAGACAAGTGCAAGCTGATCATGATTGATCCCAAGATGCTCGAGCTTTCTGTGTACGAGGGCATCCCTCACCTGCTGGCACCGGTCGTCACGGATCCGCACAAGGCGGTGGTGGCGCTGAAGTGGGCCGTACGCGAGATGGAAGAACGGTATCGCAAGATGTCCAAGCTCGGCGTGCGCAACATCGATGGCTACAACATGCGCGCCGAAGAGGCACAGAAGAAGGGTGAGGTGTTCACCCGTCAGATCCAGACAGGTTTCGACCCCGAGACCGGCTCTCCAATCTACGAGGAAGAGCAGATGGATCTTTCGCCGATGCCATACATCGTCGTCATCATCGACGAGATGGCTGACCTGATGATGGTGGCCGGAAAGGACATCGAGGGCGCCGTCCAGCGCCTTGCCCAGATGGCGCGTGCCGCAGGCATTCATGTCATCATGGCGACGCAGCGTCCCTCCGTTGACGTGATTACCGGCACGATCAAGGCCAATTTCCCGACCCGCATCTCGTTCCAGGTCACCTCGAAGATCGACAGCCGCACCATCCTCGGTGAGCAGGGAGCAGAACAGCTGCTCGGGCAAGGCGACATGCTGTTCATGGCCGGCGGCGGGCGCATATCACGCCTGCACGGCCCCTTCGTTTCGGACGTCGAGGTTGAACAGATCGTAGCCTACCTCAAGACCCAGGCCGCGCCCGAATATGTGGAGGCGGTCACCGAAGACACCGGCGACGGAGAGTCCGGAGGATTTGGCGGGGACATTGGCGGCGGTGGTTCGGGCGATGACTTGTACGACCAGGCTGTCGCTGTCGTCCTTCGCGACAAGAAGGTGTCGACCAGTTACATCCAGCGGCGCCTGTCAATCGGCTACAACAAGGCCGCAAGCCTGATTGAACGAATGGAACAGGAAGGACTGATCTCCGCCGCCAATCACGCCGGCAAGCGCGAAATTCTCGCTGGCTCCGATGCTGCCTGACGCAGATGCCGCATTATCGCCGCGTTGACGGCAGACAAGTTCTTCGCGAAACATGCACCATTGACCGGACATCCAGGAGTGAATCGATGATCAAACGCGCCTCTGCCATCGCACTGCTATCAGCAGCACTGGTTGTTTCGCCAGCCGTCCGGATGCTGCCAGGTTCGACCGGCGCGACGGCCTGGGCCAACGCCCAGCTGACCGAAGACGACAAGGCCGCTCTGGTGCAGCTGAACGCCTATCTGAACGAGATTCGCAACATGAGCGGTGAATTCACACAGACCAGCCCCCGCGGACAGGTCGCCAATGGCATCTTCTACATTGCCAAGCCCGGCAAGATGCGGTTCGAGTATGCCCCGCCCAGCCCGTTGCTGGTGGTGTCCGACGGCAGCTGGGTGACCGTGCAGAATACAGCGCGCAAGAGCGATGATCAGTATCCTCTCTCCACGACGCCTCTGAAACTCGTCCTGTCCGACCAGGTCAATCTCTTCGATCAGGCGGTCATTCTGAACGTCGAGCACCAGGAATCGCTTTCGGCCATCACCATGCAGGAGAAGGGTCAGCTTGTTGCAGGCCAGCTGACCATGGTGTTCGATCGCGCCAACAATGAACTCGTTCAGTGGATCATCATTGACGGCAAGGGGCAGCGCACAAGTGTGCAACTGTCGAACATCGACAAGAGCGCCAACCCCAATCCTGACCTGTTCGTGGTAGAGCGTTCACGCGAACGCAAGAACCGGTCTGACCGCTAGGCACCTCTGTGCGGATTGCGACATGGAACATCAATTCGGTGCGGCTTCGCATCGGGCTGGTCACCAAATTTCTTGAAACATGGCAACCGGACGTTCTGTGTCTTCAGGAGACCAAGTGTCCACCGGGCCAGTTTCCCACGTCAGACTTGCGGCACGCGGGGTATGGCCATGTTGCGGATAATGGCTACACCGGCCACCATGGGGTGGCGATCATTTCGCGAATTCCAATTGTAGACAGCAGCGTCCAGACCTTCTGCGGACGCAATGATGGCCGGCATGTCAGCGTCCGGCTGGACGGATCGGGTCTTGTCATTCACAGCCTCTATGTACCTGCAGGCGGTGATGAGCCAGACCCTGTGATAAACGCTAAGTTTGCTCACAAGCTGCAGTTCATTGATGAAATGAAGGCATGGGCCAGCGAGCTCGGCGCAAATTCGGACGGCCACCACGTTCTTTCCGGTGACTTCAATATCGCACCCCTCGAATCCGATGTCTGGTCACACAAACAGTTGCTCAAGGTCGTGTCCCACACGCCGTTGGAAACGGGCAAGTTGAATGACCTCATGACGAGCAGCGGATATCACGACCCAGTCCGCGAACAACATCCAGAACCGGAGAAGCTTTATTCCTGGTGGAGTTACCGGGCGCGGGATTGGGATGTGGCTGATCGCGGCCGCCGTCTCGATCATATCTGGGTGCCGCAGGATATTGCTGACCGGTGCAGCAACGTCACCATTGTTCGAGAAGCGCGAGGATGGGACAGGCCTTCAGACCACGTCCCTGTCATTGTCGATATTGACGAGTAAGACGGCGGATCAGTCTTCCCGCTTCGGTCTCAGAAGTTCATCGACCGGCTGAACCTGGAAGTGCTCCTGGACTTCTGCCAGCGCCTCGGAGCTTTCACCGAGCTGGCGGCCAAGTACGTCGAGCATTTGCATGCCGACTTCGGGAAATTCCGAACAAAGCCTGATGAAGACGGCTTGCTCAATCACGATCGCCTCGACTTCGGTCTTTGCATTCACCGTTACCTGCCTTGGCAGGCCAGCGATCATGGACTGTTCACCGAACATGGAGCCAGGTCCGGCAAGAGCCAGCACGCTGCCTGTCTGACCGTCGTGAACGACGGCCTCACCGCTGGTGATGACGATGGCGCTGGTTGCGGGATCGCCTGCCTCGAAAATCCGCCTGCCCTGCGGCACGACCAGTTCGTCTGACGAAAACAGCAGCGTCTGCAAATGTGCATCGTCGACCTTGGAAAACAACGGTATCTGTCTCAGCAGGTCCACGGCCGCTCGGATGTTCATTTCAGACCTGCCTCATGTCTGGTCCTCTCACGGAACCAGTTTGTATCCGCCAGCTTCGGTCACAAGCAACTGCGTATGGCTGGGATCGGTCTCGATCTTCTGCCGCAGCCGGTAAATGTGGGTCTCCAGGGTGTGAGTCGTTACGCCAGCGTTATAACCCCAGACCTCGTGAAGCAAGACATCCCGGCCCACGACCTTGTCACCCGCGCGGTAGAGAAATTTCAGGATGGCCGTTTCTTTCTCGGTCAGCCTGATCTTGCGATTGTCATCCTGCAGCAGCAGTTTTGCACTGGGCTTGAACGTGTAAGGGCCGATCTTGAATACCGCATCTTCGCTTTGTTCATGCTGGCGCAGTTGGGCACGAATCCGCGCCAACAGCACCGCGAACTTGAATGGCTTGGTGACATAGTCGTTGGCGCCAGCATCAAGGCCCAGGATCGTGTCGGCATCGGACGACTCTGCTGTCAGCATGATCACCGGTCCGCGATACCCGTTCTTGCGCATGATCTTGCATGCTTCGCGTCCGTCGAGGTCGGGCATGTTGACGTCAAGAATGACGAGGTCGGCAAGTTCGTTCTTCAGGTAGTTGACTGCCGCAAGGCCGCCGGCCAGGGCTGTCACAGAAAAATCGTCATGAAGCGCAAACTGTTCGGAGATTGTTTCGCGCAGTGCATCGTCGTCATCGACGATGAGTATTTTCTTTTTCTTGCTCATTGCGGCTGTTGCCCGTCTGGATCAAAGATTGTTGGATGATTCTAGTTGCACGCCGTTGTTTTGCAAAGCCCAAGCCGTGTCACGCAAAAACACGTTTGTTCATCAGGTGGTGATCCATGGCCGGCCGGTCAACAGCCACAACGCCATGGCGCAGTGCGGTCATGTGCATTATCCCTGTTCGATTGGTCCCGCCGGCATCCGCTTGCAGAAGCGTGAGGGTGACGGTTCGACACCGGCCGGCATCTGGCCAATGCGTTATGTGATGTACAGGCCCGACCGCTTGATGCGGCCGAGAACCGGTTTGCCCGTCTTCAAGATTCGCCCCGACAGCGGCTGGTGCGACGATCCAGCGTCCTTGCACTACAACCAACCCGTCGGGCTACCGGTTGACGAAGGCCACGAGCGGCTCTGGCGGGAGGATGGCGTCTATGATCTGGTGGTGGTGATCGGTCACAATGACAGTCCACCGGTGGCCGGTCGCGGCAGTGCCGTCTTCATTCACATTCAGCGTCCCGATAGAGGCGCCACGCAGGGCTGCATTGCTTTCGACAGAAAGAAGCTGTTGCACATGTTGGAGACGTGGAGCACGTCGACAAGTCTTGTCGTGCGGGCATGAGGCAACCTGCAACAGTCAGCCGCGTGCTCCGAAAATGGCACTGCCTACGCGCACGTGGGTCGCTCCAAGCTCGATTGCCGTCTCGAAATCGCCGCTCATGCCCATGCTGAGTTTTGCCAATCCGTTTCGGCCGGCGAGCTTCGCAAGCAATGCGAAGTGCAGGGCGGGCTCCTCGTCTACCGGAGGAATGCACATTAGCCCGGTGACCGGCAGGTCATAGATGGTTCGGCAGGTCTGGATGAAGCCGTCCAGTTCCTGTGGTTCGATCCCGGCCTTTTGGGGTTCCAGTCCCGTGTTGACCTGTACAAAAAGCTCCGGCGCCTTGCCTGCCGCCTGAATCTCCTTGCCAAGGGTGCGGGCAAGCTTTTCGCGATCAAGTGTCTCTATGCAGTCGAACAGGCTGACTGCCTCTCGCGCCTTGTTGGTCTGCAAGGGGCCGATGAGATGAAGCACCGTATCTGGATAGCGCGACTTCAGCTCCGGCCACTTGCCGTAGGATTCCTGTACCCGGTTTTCGCCAAACGTGCGGTGCGGGATTTGCAGCACCGGTTCAATGTCTTCAGGTCCGAACGTCTTTGATACGGCAACCAGCGTTATATCTTCTGTCTGCCGCCCGGCTCTGCCTGCCGCCGCTGCAATGCGGGACATGACTTCGTTATAATTCTGCGTGATCTGGTTGGCCGCGGTCATCATTCCTTGGTGCTCTGGCTTGCCCGTGTGGATGCTTCCTGTTACTGCATCGCGTCTGAATTTCCGTACAGCAGCAGGCTTATCACAATAATGTCGAGTGAGCGCTACAATCCGAAAGTGTCGGAACCCGCATGGCAGAAGGCCTGGGAAGAAGCGGGCAGTTTCGTTGCCAGCAATTCTTCCAGCAAGCCGAAATATTACGTGCTGGAGATGTTCCCGTACCCGTCCGGCCGTATCCATATGGGCCATGTCCGCAATTACACCATGGGTGACGTGATTGCCCGCTATCGCAAGGCGTGCGGTTACAACGTGCTCCACCCGATGGGATGGGATGCGTTCGGCATGCCGGCTGAGAACGCTGCAATGGAGCGCAAGGTTCATCCGGGCAAGTGGACCTACGACAATATTGCGACGATGCGCGCCCAGCTGAAGTCCATGGGTCTTGCTATCGACTGGAGCAGGGAATTCGCCACTTGTGATCCGTCGTACTATGGCCATGAGCAGCGGATGTTCATCGAGTTCTACCGTGCCGGTCTTGTCGAGCGGAAGGTCTCGGTCGTGAACTGGGATCCGGTTGATCAGACCGTACTGGCCAATGAGCAGGTCATCGATGGCAAGGGCTGGCGTTCGGGGGCACCGGTCGAGAAACGCGAGTTGGCGCAGTGGTTCCTCAAGATCTCGGATTTTTCGGAAGAGCTGCTGGCAGCGCTGGACACGCTGACGGACTGGCCGGAAAAGGTCCGGCTCATGCAGCGCAACTGGATTGGCAAATCTGAAGGCCTGCGCTTCTCCTTTGCGTTGGAAGACGCTCGTGGCAATTTGCTGGACGAGCGGTTGACCGTCTACACGACCCGGCACGATACGATTTTTGGCGCCAGCTTCTGTGCCATATCCGCTGATCATGAGCTCACCCGGAAGGCGGCAGAATCATCGACCGAGATTGCAGCGTTTCGCAAGGAATGCGCTTCGTTGGGCACCAGCGAGGAAGCAATTGAACGGGCCGAGAAGAAGGGCGTCCCGCTTGGGCTGTATGCGGTTCATCCGTTCGACCCTTCCAGGAAACTACCGGTGTACGCCGCCAATTTCGTCCTTATCGGATATGGTGAGGGCGCCGTGTTTGGCTGCCCTGCGCACGACCAGCGCGACTTGGACTTTGCGAGGAAATATGGCCTTGACGTTATCCCCGTTGTTGCTCGGCGCGGTGAGGAAGACGTGGAGATCGCCAACGAAGCCTTGATCGAGAAGGAGCAGGCATCCGTCCATCTGATCAATTCGGCATTTCTCAATGGCATGTCGGTCGAGGACGCGAAGAATGAAGTCGCCAGGCGGCTTGAAGAAATGGGGGTCGGCGAACGCACCACGAATTATCGCCTCAGGGACTGGGGCGTTTCTCGGCAGCGTTACTGGGGCTGCCCGATACCGTTTATCCATTGCCAGTCCTGCGGGGTGGTCGAGGTGCCACTCGATCAGCTGCCCGTGGTGTTGCCGGATGATGTAACGTTCGACAAACCGGGGAATCCACTGGACCGGAACGAGAAGTGGAAGTCTGTTTCGTGCCCGAAATGTAATGGGCCGGCTCAGCGCGAAACAGATACGTTCGATACGTTCATCGACTCATCCTGGTATTACGCTCGCTTCTGCTCACCCCATGCCAGCGAGCCGGTGGATCAGGATGCTGCGAACTACTGGATGCCAGTCGATCAGTACATTGGCGGCATTGAACACGCAATTCTGCACCTTCTCTATTCGCGGTTTTTTGCGCGGGCGATGAAGATGACCGGGCACCTCAGCATCGAGGAGCCGTTCAAGTCCCTGTTTACGCAGGGCATGGTCATTCACGAGACATACAAATCCGCCAGCGGCGAATGGTTGATGCCGAGCCAGGTCGCCCGGGTGGATGACGGGTGGATTGAGGCATCATCTGGAAAGCCGGTGGTAGCAGGTCCGGCTGAGAAGATGTCGAAGTCGAAGAAGAACGTGATCGACCCCGATGACATCATCGAGAAATATGGTGCTGATACGGCCAGGTGGTTCATGCTTTCCGATACGCCGCCGGAGCGTGACATCGAGTGGACGGAAGCTGGCGTGCTTGGCGCCTGGCGGTTCGTTCAGCGAATCTGGCGCATAGTGGGTGAGGTAGCTGGTTTTGATGTCGATCTGGGTGCGGCGTCCCTAAGCGCGGCGTCAGACAACACGGCTGCCTTGGCGCTTCGGCGGGTGACGCACGCAACCATCGCTTCGGTTGGCGACGATATTTCGGCTCTCAGGTTCAATCGGGCAATCGCGCGGTTGTATGAGTTGGTCAACGCCATCGCAGCTTCGCTGGCGGCTCAGGAGGCGCAAGATGCGTCGGTACGCGTTGTTCAGCGTGAGGCAGTTACTCGCCTGGTGCAGTTGTTTGCACCGATGATGCCTCACCTGGCCGAGGAGTGCTGGAGGGTGCTTGGGCAGAGCGGGTTAGTGTGCGAGGAGGCTTGGCCGTCGCACGATCCTTCATTGCTGACGTCTGACGAAGTGACCATTGTTATTCAGGTGAATGGCAAGAAGCGCGGTGAGACATCACTACAGAAGGGCCTTGCGCGCGAGGCCGTTGAACGGGCATGCCTGAATCACGAGAGTGTGGTAAGAAGTCTCAATGGGATGTCGGTGCGGAAAGTGATTGTTGTGCCTGACAAGCTGGTCAATATTGTTGCTTCATGAAGATGCGTCTTAACCAGATAGGCCTGCCACTTTTGCTGCTTGGCGCAGTCCTCCTGCAGGGTTGCGGCTATCAGCCGTTATACGCCACTCGGGATGACGGATCGTCTGTTAGCCAGGATCTGGCATCAGTTTCAGTCGAGATGCAGTCAACGCGTGTGGGGCAACTCGTTCGCAATGAGATTGTCCGTTCCATTCGTCCTGCCGGGGGCGCCGCTCCGGATAGGTATGTCTTGAAGCTCGCTGCCACCGGTGATTCGCAAACTCTGGTGGATACGTCAGATACTGTGCATCGGCGGCTGGCCTATAACCTGACTACCGATTTTCAACTGATCGACATTTCATCGCAGAAGCCGATTTTCTCTGGCCGCGCTTTCAGCCGCGTGCCCTACGATCGGCTCAATGCCTCTTTCACCAATGTCCAGGCCCGCGTGAATGCGGAAGAGCAGGCAGCGCAGCAGGTGGGACAGGAAGTCCGGCTTCGCGTGGCGGCTTTTCTTGCTGGTAACTGAATGGCTGGGTTGAAGCCCGATGCCTTTGGCCGGCTGTCTGGCGAGGACTTGCTCGGACACGACGGCATAATGCTGTTTGGGCCGAATTGGGATTTGGTGCAGCGCCTCAAGTCCTCTGTATCAAGCAAGACAGAGCAAGCTAGGGCGGGTTCGGAGGTTATCAGGCTTTCCTCCGCAGACGTGGAGTCGCAGCCTGGCAGGTTGCTTGAAGAACTGCAATCTATCTCGCTGTTTGGCGGTTTCAAGATTGTGGTGGTTGAGGCCACCAGCAGCGGTGTGCAACGCGAAGTGATTTCAGCTTTGTCGCTTGGCTGGACCGGCTCATTCCTTGCGGTCGTTGCCGGAGACCTGAAGAAGTCGTCGCCGATGCGCAAGGAGTTTGAGGCGAGTCCCCGATTACTCGCTGTCGTTTGCTATGAGCAGTCTGCAGGGGAGTTGGCCAATGTCGCGCGGCAGCTGCTCTCGGCCTCCGGAATTCAGGCATCGTCTGAGGTTTGCGCGGCTGTCGTTGACGCTGTAGCCGGCAATGCAGCACTGCTGGAGACCGAGGTGTCCAAGCTTGTGAGCTTTGTTGGTGATGGCAACACGCTTTCGCTTGAGGATGTGGAAGCTGCGTGCGCTTTGAACAGATCGGCCACGTTGGACAGTGTTCTGGATAGTGCGTTCGCTGGTCAGGTCGGGAGAGCGTTGACTGGTCTGCGTGAGCTTCGTTCGGAAGGTGCTTCAGCCACATCCACCTTGGTCGGTCTTACAAATCACCTGTTGCTTTTGGTTGAGATGGCAGCCGCCGCTGGTGGCGGCCGCCGTGCCGATGTGGTCATCAAGCAATGGAAGCCACCGGTCTTCTGGAAAAGACAAGATGCCATTATTGATCAGGTTCGCAGGCTTGCTTCAGTTGACCAATCGGGAATTCTCGAAGCTGTTTCTGCCGCCAATGCCCTGGCCCGGCGGGAGCGGCAAGTGGAATGGCCTGTTCTGGAACGGCTCGTTTTGGCGGTTTCCACCAGATTGCGGTGAGGCGTTTTGACGGTCGTTAGAGCTTTGCTCCCAGCTTGGCGCAGAGTTCTTCGAACTGTTCTAACGTCTTGAAATTAATAACTAATTTTCCCTTTTCGCCAGCTCCT
Source organism: uncultured Anderseniella sp. (assembly GCA_964648175.1). GTDB lineage: Bacteria > Pseudomonadota > Alphaproteobacteria > Rhizobiales > Aestuariivirgaceae > Anderseniella. The sequence goes on along the minus strand of CAZYKZ010000001.1, from coordinate 50,906 downwards.
GGCTGGAGCGAGACTCTCAAACCAAGGGTTTCAGAGATTGCTTTCTCGATTGCACGAAGATCGCTCTGCCCCTTCGGTTCAGCTGGTGGGTTGTCAGATGCTTCAGCTTTGTTGCGGGCAAGTGCTTCTGCCTGGCGCACTGACAAGCCAAGCGCGACAATCTTTTGTGCCAGTCCGGCAGGATCATCCGTCGCAATCAACGCCCGGGCATGGCCTGCAGTCAGGGATCCTTGCTGAAGTTGGTCGAGCACTGTTTTGGGCAAGGTCATAAGCCGCAGCGTATTGGCGATATGACTGCGGCTCTTGCCGATTGATTCGGCGAGCTGTTGTTGCGTGTAGTCGAAACTGTCGATGAGTTGCTGGTATCCCATCGCCTCTTCGACAGGGTTGAGATCTGCCCGCTGTACGTTTTCGATGATCGCGATCTCGAGAACTTCCTTGTCGGACAATTCGCGCACGAGAACGGGTATCGTGTGCAGGCCTGCCCGTTGGGCAGCTCGCCAGCGCCGTTCACCCGCAACGATCTGATAGGTGGCGCCTTCGCCCACCGGCCGCACGACGACCGGTTGGAGGATTCCCTTTTCCGAGATTGACCTGGCGAGGTCTTCCAGTTCCTGCTCGTTGAAGCTCTTTCGCGGGTTCAGGTTGTTGCTGCGAACCATTTCGATCGGAACTTCGCGGAGTCCGTTCGTTGCAGGTCCTTCAGCTGCCGTGGGAAGTTCATCGGCGATATCATCGCCAATGAGCGCAGCAAGGCCGCGGCCCAGTCTCTTTTTGGGTAGTGCCGTCATCGAATTTTGTCTCTTTGCATATTGGGTCAGGCTGCGCGCAAGGAACGTTCGCGCCGGATTATTTCGGATGCGAGTCGAATATATGCCTGGGAACCCGCGCAGGTGTTGTCATAAAGCAGTACCGGCTTCCCGTATGAAGGTGCTTCCGAAACTCGTACATTGCGCGGTATGACTGTTTCGTAGACCTTTGCGCCCAGAACGCCACGCACGTCTTGCGCTACCTGTTCAGACAGAGAGTTGCGCCGGTCGAACATGGTGAGGACGATGCCCTGGATTTCCAGTTCCGGATTGAGGTTCGCCTTCACCCGGTCAACTGTTTTCATGAGCTGGCTCAAGCCTTCGAGCGCAAAGAACTCGCACTGCAGCGGCACCAGGACGGCATTTGCGGCTGAGAGGGAGTTGATCGTCAGCAGGTTCAGGGATGGCGGGCAGTCCACGAGTATGTAGGTGTACTTCTGCTCGTCCGGCATGGCATGGCACATGGCGTTGATTGCGTCGCGCAGCCGGTAGGTCTTGCGGTCATATTCAGCCAGCTCGAGTTCTGCGCCGAGGAGATCCATCGATGACGGAGCACAATCAAGCCCCGGTATTTCAGACTGGCGTATGACTGAAGCGAGACCTGCTTCGCCAATCAGGACCTGGTAGGTGGAGGATTGGCCGGGCAGCCGGTTGATGCCCAGTCCGGTGCTGGCGTTGCCTTGCGGATCGAGATCGATAACGAGCACCCGTTCACCGACGGCAGCAAGTGCTGTGCCCAGGTTTATTGCAGTTGTCGTTTTGCCAACCCCACCTTTCTGGTTTGCGACTGCCAGGATGCGCGGGCTTGCGGAACTAGCCGGTTGATGATTTTGGACTGACACGTTCGGCCTCTTCAATCTCGAGAATGCACCCGTCAGCGGCTGTTTTGCTCGGATGCTTGCTGAACGAAATATTCCAACATTTAGTAGCTTCGGTCAATTCGGCATCAATATGTTGTCCCTTCAGAAACAACATTCTTTGTGGACGAACCGGCATTTTGTTGACCAGGTCCAGCAATTCCGAGGTCGGGGCAAGAGCTCTGGCCACAACGGCATCGACCGGTCGTTCCACATCCGAATCTGTCAGCGATTCTATCCGCTTGTTTATGATTCGTGCATTTAATCCGCACGTCCTGGCGGCAGCCCGCAGGAATGCGCATTTCTTGGCATTGCTCTCGACCATGGTGACAAGGGGCTTGCCCGTGCTGTCCTGAAGGGCGATCGCCATGGGTATGGCGGGAATTCCGCCACCCGATCCGATATCGACGATGTTGCTTCGTGCATCCTTTAGATGGGCAACCAGTTGTAGGGCGTCAGCCACGTGCCGCACCCAGAATTGTGCTATGGTGGATGGGGCAATCAGATTGTGGGTCTTTTGCCATCGCAGCAGTTCCGCCGCATAGATCTCCAGCCTGACCAGTGATTCACGTGAAACATTCCAGGCCTCCGCAAATCCCGCCGGTGCTCGCAGAACAGGATTGGGATCCGGAGCGGCGTTCATGATCAGCCGGCCAACCGACCGTTGGAGGTCTTGCGGACGTGCGACAGCAACAAGGCGAGAGCAGATGGCGTCATGCCGTCGATGACGGCTGCTTCCGCCAACGTCGTTGGCCGCACTACTGACAGCTTGTGCCGCGCCTCGTTGGACAGGCCTGGAACGAGGTCATAGTCAAGGCTGTCCGGCAGCACGAAGCTGCGCTCCTGTTCCAGGGCCCGAATTTCTGCCTTCTGCCTATCAGTATAGGCAGCATAAAGCGCCTCGGCGGCGATCTGGGTTTTCAACTCCTCATCTACAGCCGATAGAGTCGGGTCCGCATGGCACAGCTGAGCGTATTCGACGCCGTCGTATGACAAATATTCGTACGCTGTTCGTGCCCTGCCGTCCTTGTTCACGGGCAATCCAGCCGCCTGCAATTGTGCGTTTGAAAATTTCATGGCCTGAAGCTTTTCGCGAAGTCCGGCTAGGGCTGCCGATTTTGTTTCGAAATCCTGCTTCCGTTGTTCCGAACAGAGGCCAAGCCGGATCGCAACAGGCGTCAGCCGCTCGTCTGCATTGTCAGCGCGAAGCATCAAGCGGTATTCCGCCCTTGAAGTGAACATCCGATAGGGTTCTGAAGCACCCCGGGTGGTGAGATCATCGACCAGGACCCCGATGTAGCCCTGTGACCGGCTGATCATGAGCGGCTCCAGATCGAGCGCCTCTGCAGCCGCATTTGCGCCGGCGAGCAGTCCCTGTGCCGCGGCTTCCTCATATCCGGTCGTGCCATTGATCTGGCCAGCGAGGTACAGGCCCGGCAATGCACGAACATTGAGCTGCTGGCCAAGTTCACGTGGATCGACGTAATCATACTCGATCGCATAGCCGTGCCGGATGATGTGGACGTTCTCCAGCCCCTTTATGGAGCGCACGTACTGATCCTGGATATCCTCCGGCAGCGACGTGGAAATGCCATTCGGATAAACGGTAGGGTCATCAAGCCCCTCCGGTTCGAGAAAGATCTGATGCGATGCACGATCCCGGAACTTCACGATCTTGTCTTCGATTGATGGACAATATCGTGGACCGGTGCCTTCTATGTGACCCGCATACATGGCTGAACGGGCGAGGTTTCGCTCAATTATCTCGTGTGTGTGTTCGTTCGTATGAGTGATGTGACAGGAAATCTGCCGCGCATGCGTGTGGCGGGTGAGCGTGGAAAAATAATACGGGTCTTCGTCTGCTGGCTGGGCTTCGAGGTCTTGATAGTCGATTGTCCGGCCATCAAGCCTTGGAGGTGTCCCCGTTTTAAGCCGGCCGATCCTCAGGCCAGTTCCCCTTAAAACCTGAGCGAGTGCGTTGCTGGGAGCCTCGCCGGCGCGTCCCGCTGGTACCTTCTTCTCACCTATGTGGATCAGGCCACCCAGGAAGGTGCCGGTCGTCAGAACCACGCATCGTGAGCGGATTTCTGAACCATCTTCGGTGTAGATCCCCTCGACACGGCCGCCATCCAGGAGGAACCCTGCGGCTGGCGCCTCGATGACAGTCAAGCCGGCAATCGAACCAATCTCGTCCTGCATGGCCTTTCTGTACAGCGCGCGGTCGATCTGGGCCCGTGGACCGCGTACCGCAGGTCCCTTGGACCGATTGAGCAGCCGGTACTGAATTGCTGCGCGATCACTAACCCGGGCAATCAGGCCATCCAGTGCATCAACTTCCCGCATGAGATGACCCTTGCCGAGCCCGCCCATTGCGGGGTTGCAGGACATCTCGCCGATCGTATCCCGGCGGTGGGTGACAAGCGCGGTCCTGGCACCCCGGCGTGCAGCTGCAGCCGCCGCTTCGCAACCCGCATGGCCACCTCCGACCACAACGACATCGAACTGATATATGCCTGTCTGTGTCATGATTCCCGCTCAATACACCAACTGTGGATAAACATCAAAAACCGCTTTGTTTCACGTGAAACATTTTCGTCTCCGAAACGATCACTTCCCGATGCAAAAGCGGGAGAAAATGTCATCCAGAAGGTCTTCCACATCGACCTTTCCAATCAACTGCTCGAGAACCCGGACAGCTGAGCGGATTTCTTCGGCAACGATCTCCAGGGGCAATGCAGCACTGTCCGCTGCCTGGATATGTCTGAGGCAGGCGCGGACAGCGTGGACCTGCCTGTCGCGCACCAGCAACGCCGGTTCACTCTCGCCCGCAAGCGCCTTCACCCGCGACTCGATCATCCGCAAAAGTTCTGGCAGGCCCTCCCCCGTGGCAGCGGAAACCGAGACATCTGCCTCATTTTGCTCACCGTGAACCGGCAAATCCGACTTGTTCCAAACTCGTATCGCCTCCGAATCCATTTTCACATCTGGCCACGGCACGTCTGGAGCAGCAACGGCAAGGACCAGATCTGCTTCCGCGATCCGATCCAAAGTGCGCCCGATTCCCAGCTGCTCCACTTCGGAGTCGGAAGTCTCGCGAATGCCGGCCGTGTCGGCCAATTCAACCGCATGGCCTGCAAGATCAAGACTCACTTCAACCACGTCTCTCGTCGTACCGGCATGCCGGCTGACAATCGCCACATCACGGGCCGCGATGGCATTCATGAGGCTCGACTTGCCCGCATTTGGTCCGCCCGCAAGCACCACCCGGATGCCCTGCCGGACCCGCCGTCCCCGCTGAGCACCCTCAAGCTGCCTACCCATAGTATCCCGCAGCCCTGTCAGAACCGATGAGATCTCCGGCTTGGCGCCAGCCTCAACTCCTTCTTCGTCGCTGAAATCGATACAGGCCTCTATGAGCGCAAGCACTCGAACCAATTCCGACCGCCACCCCGCAAATATTTCAGACGCGTGCCCATCCACGTGAAACAACGCCTGCCTGACCTGCTGCCGCGTCTCAGCAGCAAGAACATCGGCCAGACCTTCGATCTCAACCAGGTCGAGCTTGCCATTCTGAAAGGCGCGCCTGGAAAACTCTCCCGCTGATGCTGGACGGCTTCCACCATGATCACGCAACTCTTCACACAACCATCGCACCACGCCGGAGCTGCCATGAACATGAAACTCTGCGACATCCTCACCTGTGAAGCTATGCGGGCCCGGAAACCAGACGACCAGTGCCTCGTCGATGGTCTGTCCGTCAGACAGTGCTCTCAAGCGGCGCAAAACAGCCTTTCGTGGCTCGGGCAGACCGTCGCACAGATCGCGCACCAGACTACCGGCCCGCGACCCGGATACCCGGATCACGGCGACACCAGCCCTGCCGGCACCGGACGATAACGCATAGATCGTGTCTGCTGTGCTCAACGCTTCACATCCAACGTTCAAGAAGTACCTGGATAGATGTTACCTGCATTGAGCAAAACCAAGCATCTTGCAAGCGCAACCGCCGGACGCCCTTGAAACGCGCAGTTGACCAGGCCGGACTTCATGTCTGGAGAGTAGCGCCCTGCCTTCCCGCCATAGCACCATTCGACCATTGTATCGGACAACCATCAGCCCACTTTTGGTCAAGCAAACACTGGATGAGAAATTTGGGCCGCCAGTATGACCCGCAAAGGCTCGCAGGCCACAATCCCGCGAAATCCTTCGGACATTCCAGGCACTACCAGCCATACCATGTCAGGAAAACAGCAATCATGGGCCAGATCCGCAACCAGGCGGCTTATTGAGAGTCCGGAAAATTCAATTGTTACGTCTTCGAATCGAAATGTCCCCCGGCAGCCTCTAATCAGGACATGCGACTTTGCCAATTCGCCTACCCGCAGACCAAACAGCCCGACGGCCATACCATCAGCCGAGTCTCGCGAAACCGCGCCGGACAAGATCGCTTCGGAATCGACCCGATACCAAAAGATGACAAATCACGCGATTTGAAAACCGGCAACTCGCCAGGCAATACAAATGCATCGCATGCCGTTAACGCCCATGAGGAACAATCAATGATAGTCTAAGCCGACCACTGCTAAGGCATACCGCCCTAGCAGGGATTTCCCGCAACTACCTGGTCAAATTCCCACAAACTACGACGGGAGCCTTGCAGGCACCGCATCAGGCATTCATCGAATCGAAGAAATCGCTGTTCGATTTCGTCTGCCGCAGCTTGTCGAGCAGGAATTCGATCGCATCGACCGTCCCCATCGGGTTCAAGATGCGCCGCAGGACATACGTCTTCTTCAACTTGACTGGATCCACGAGCAACTCTTCCTTGCGGGTGCCAGAACGAAGAATGTCGATTGCGGGGAACACCCGCTTGTCGGCTACCTTCCGGTCCAGAATGATCTCCGAGTTGCCCGTACCCTTGAACTCTTCAAAGATCACCTCATCCATGCGGCTGCCGGTATCAATCAAGGCGGTAGCAATGATCGTCAGAGACCCGCCTTCCTCGATATTGCGGGCAGCACCAAAGAATCGCTTCGGCCGCTGAAGCGCGTTCGCGTCCACACCGCCGGTCAGCACCTTGCCGGACGACGGCACGACGGTATTGTAGGCGCGTCCAAGACGCGTAATCGAATCCAGCAGGATCACGACGTCGCGACCGTGCTCGACCAGTCGCTTCGCCTTCTCGATCACCATCTCAGCGACCTGAACGTGCCGGCTGGCGGGCTCATCGAACGTCGAGCTCACCACTTCGCCCCGAACCGATCTGCGCATATCCGTCACTTCCTCGGGTCGCTCATCGATCAGCAACACGATGAGATAACACTCGGGATGATTGGAGGTAATCGACTGGGCGATGTTTTGCAGCAATACGGTTTTACCGGTACGCGGCGGCGCCACGATCAAACCACGCTGCCCCTTGCCCAGAGGCGCGACCAGATCAATCACGCGGGATGAATAATCCTTCTTCGTCGGGTCCTGAACTTCCATGTTCAAGCGTTCATCCGGATACAACGGCGTCAGATTGTCGAAATGGATCTTGTGCCGGACCTTTTCAGGTTCCTCGAAGTTGACGGTATTAACCTTCAACAAGGCAAAGTACCGTTCCCCTTCCTTTGGACTGCGGATATCCCCTTCAACGGTATCACCCGTCTTGAGCGCGAACTTCCGTATCTGGCTCGGACTGACGTAGATATCATCCGGACCAGCCAGGTAGTTGGCATCAGGTGATCTGAGGAAGCCGAAACCGTCAGGCATAACTTCCACAACACCCTCTCCGATGATGTTGACATCACGGGCAGCCAGGCTCTTCAGGATCGCAAACATCAACTCCTGCTTCCGCAGGGCGCTTGCGTTCTCGACTTCGAGTTCTTCAGCAGCACTCAAAAGCTCGGCAGGGGATTTCTGCTTCAGGTCAAAAAGCTTGATCTGTTCGAGTTCATCCAGATTGGTCATGACATCCGACCCATAACGACTGATAGGAAAGAGCGCGGCCCGAACCGGCAAGTTGCAACCGCGAAAGGAGAGGAGGGGCAGAACTCCGCAATGAAGCGAAGCAAACACCCGTCAGACCGTATAACAGGAAACAACGCGTCGCAAAACACGTAAATGAGCCGAACTCAAACAAATGGCTTCACAATGACCATTACCACAATAACGACCATCAGGGCAGTCGGCAGCTCGTTAGCCACACGGAAGGCAACGTGCCCCCGCTCATTCGCGTCCCTGGCGAACACCTTCACCTGGGCGGCTAACCACATGTGAAATGCCGACATCAGGATCAGACACAAAAACTTGACCACAAACCAGACAGGCCAGTCGCTAAGCAACCCCGCCTCCCAGGCAAGCCAGATCCCCGCAACCCACGACACGACCATAGCCGGGTTCATGATCGCCTTGAGCAGCCGACGCTCCATCACCTTCAACGTTTCCGACAGCGTCCCACCTGAGGCTGCGCCAGCATGATACACCATCAAGCGCGGCAAATAGAGTAATCCGGCCATCCAAGATATTACCGCCAGTACATGTACGGCCTTGATCCACTCGTACACCGAAGTCACGCCCCCCGGTCGAATTCCCGGATCGCCGAAATCAAATCGGACACATGCTCGGGCGGCGTTTCCTTCCGAATGCCATGACCAAGGTTGAAGATGTGCCTGCCAACCGGCAGATCAGCAAGAATCTGCCGAGCTGCAATCTTCATCCCATCACCACCAGCCACAACGGACAGGGGATCCAGATTGCCCTGCACAACGCACTCCGGCACCAGGTTATCCCGCGCCCAGGATGTAGACACCGGCCATTCAATACCGACCGCATCGACACCCGTAGCGCGTGCGAAGTCCAGTTGCGACACCCCAACACCCCTCGCAAACCCGATAACCGGCACCTCTGGCCAGCGCCGTTTCAGCTCATTCGTAATCGCTGCAATTGGATCAAAGCACAACCTGGTCAACAGCTCTCCACTGAGGTCCCCGGCCCACGTATCGAAAATCTGCACCACCTCTGCTCCCGCTTCGATCTGGCAGTTCAGATACTCGATCGAGGCATCCACGAGCTTGGCGATCAGATCATCAACCCAACCCTCCGACCGGAATGCCGCAAGCCGGCCGATACTGCGCTCAGCCGATGTGCCACCCTCAATCATGTACGTGGCAACAGTCCACGGCGCGCCACAAAAACCAATCAAGGTCTTGTCTGCTTCTAGACCCGCCCTGATCTTCGATACGGATTCGTAAACTGGAGACAATGTCTCATTGAGCTTCCCAATCTCAGCCGTCAGTGCGTTCACGTCGGACGAAGTGCGAACCGCCGACAGAACAGGACCCTCATTCTCCTTGAAGGACAGAGCACATCCCATCGCCTGGGGAATAAGCAGAATGTCTGCAAACAGGATCGCCGCATCGAGATCATAACGGCGCAATGGCTGGAGGGTCACTTCACAGGCAAGATCTGGCGTATAGCAAAGATCCAGAAATCCACCGGCTTGCGCCCTTACTTCCCGGTACTCCGGCAGGTATCTGCCAGCCTGTCTCATCAACCAGACAGGACGCTTCTCCGGAGTCCTGCCCTGCAACGTGTCCAATAATGCCTTGCCCACAATCCCCTACCCAAACCAGAACCTTGAATCTCTTGATGATGTTGCTGCTGAACCGTTGATGAAAGCAATACCACTTTATTCACAAATACGGCTTTGGCGGAAAAATATTCTCCGTTTCCAACATCCGGGCAGGTACCAAGTCAAAAAGCTATAAGTCATTGATTTTCCCCAATTAAAGTTGAACCAAACCAGCGTTTTCCGACTTGATCCACAATCAATCCCCAAAACATTCCTTTAATCCGGAAAAATCACATAACCGGGATTCAAAAGTTCACTGCCACCTGGCACCAGACTGGTGGAGGACAAGATCTGGAGAAAAATCTCGATAGCCAAACCGGAAGGAACTTTTCCACATTTAGCAAACAAGCTATGCAGACAGCATGCGCACAACGGCCAAGCAGTATTTCCATATGCATCTGGTATCAGATGCCACCGGCGAAACCCTCAACACTGTAGCCAGGGCTGCAACCGCCTACTATGCGGGCTACCAACCCATTGAGCATATCTACACCCTGGTCAGAACCAGCAAACAGCTTGATCGCGTCATTTCGGAAGTCGAGAAGCAGCCCGGAATCGTCCTGTTCACGATCGCCGACCATAACCTCAAGGAGGAAATCGAACGTCGCTGCGAGGCAATGGGCACTCCTTGCATCTCTATCCTGGATCCGGTCATCGCGAGTCTGGCGACTTACCTGAACGCCAAATCCAAACCACAAATCGGTGGGCAACATGTCCTGAACGCCGAGTACTTCAAGCGCATCGACGCACTCAACTACACAATGGCGCACGACGATGGACAAATGATTGCAGATCTGGACGATGCTGACGTAATCCTGCTTGGCATCAGCCGGTCGTCGAAAACACCGACGAGCATCTACCTCGCGAACAGGGGCATCAAAACGGCGAATGTTCCACTTGTCCCTGGAGTCAAGCCTCCTCCAGCCCTGCTCAATGTCAGGAAACCCCTCGTCGTCGGACTCGTGGCGAGCGCCGAACGGATTGCCCAGATACGGCGTCATCGTCTGCTGACGCTCAATGAAGGCCGCGACACGACGTATACAGACCGCAAGGCGATCACGCAGGAAATCCTTGATATGCGAAAACTTTGTTCGGCTAACAGTTGGCCCGTCATAGACGTGACAAGACGATCGATCGAAGAGACCGCTGCAGCTGTGTTGAACCTCCTCCACCAGAAGATGGCCTCCAGAAGTGCCTGACCATCTACCAATCATTCTGGCATCAGGCAGCAGTGCCAGGCAGCAAATGCTCACCAATGCCGGCATATCCTTCGAGGTCGATCCAGCCGATCTCGATGAAACAGCTCTAAAGCGAGAGGCAGTCGAAATCCGGACGCCGGCGCCACAAATCGCCGAGATCCTAGCAACTGCCAAGGCCAAGACTGTATCGGCTCGCCATCCCGACAAACTCGTGATCGGTTCAGATCAGATCCTGGAACTGGATGGCCAACTGTTGAGCAAGGTTCGCAACCTTGATGAAGCGGCCAATCAGATACGTAGCCTGCAAGGCAGGAAGCACTTCCTCCATTCTGCCGCGGTCTGTTGCAGGAATGGCCGCATCGAATTTCAATGTGTCGAGACTGCAGAACTGGATATGTGGCCACTCGATGATCGAGAAATATCTCTGTATCTTCAGGATGTTGGCCAGATCATTCTGGGATCCGTTGGTTGCTACCAGATCGAAGGAAAGGGAGTCCGCTTGTTTCGCGAGATAACCGGCGATCACTTCACCATCATGGGAATGCCCTTGATACCGCTTCTCGGCTTCTTGCGGGAACTATCACATGCCAAGAGAAAGCAAGGGCAATGAACCACGCATGCGTCGCCGGCTCCAAAATTTCCCATTCCAGATCGCCCAAGATTCACAACTACTGGATCCAGCTCTATGGACTGGATGCCGACTATACGATCCGGGACATAACCGAAGCCGAACTCCCGACCTTGATCGGCGATATCCGCTCCGGCATCCTGCAAGGTTGCAACATCACTGTTCCATACAAGGAAGCGGTAATTCCGCTTCTTGATTCGATCGATGAAGCTGCACGGCAAACCGGCAGTGTGAACACGATCTACAAGCGTGCAGGACAGGTCCTTGGCACCTCGACAGACGGTGAAGGATTCATGGCTCACCTGTTGGCGAACTACCCCAGGTTCAAAGTGAGCGGCAGCAGCGTTGTCCTGCTTGGAGCCGGTGGCGCTGCCCGGAGCATACTGGGCGCATTTGCGGCAGGTGGTGCTTCAACCATCAGCATCGTAAACCGGACGGAGCGCCGCGCCAGTGACGTGGCCTCGCTGGCGCCCGGCGTTGCGCAGGCTGTGCGCGTCGACAATCTTGCTTCGGTTGCCGCAACCGCTGATATCGTCATCAACACCACGTCTTTGGGTACTGGCGGTGAGGGAGAGTTCCCGTTTCCGATGGAACAGACCAAGCCAGACTGCATATTTGGAGACATCGTATATGTACCGCTGAAAACGCCGTTTCTTGCGCATGCAGAAGCAGTTGGCCGGCCTGTCCTCGATGGACTCGGCATGCTGTTGCACCAGGCAGTCAGAGGGTTCGAACTCTGGTTTGGAGTACGGCCAGAAGTCACAGATGAACTGCGCGCTCTGATCGCAAAGGATATTCCGCCACATGCCTGACAGGCTTCCACTACGGATCGCACTGACGGGCTCGATCGCAATGGGCAAGTCTACGGTGGCCCAGATGATGCGCGACGAGGGTATCGCGGTTTTCGATGCCGATGCAGCCGTCCATGAAATGTATGCAAGGAACGGCCTCGCCGTGGCCCCAGTAGGAAGGCGGTTTCCCGACGCCATTGTTGATGAGGCAGTCGACAGGACAAGACTGGCGCAACTGGTCCTCGGAGACAGCGACGCCATCAAGGCGCTCGAGGCAATCGTCCACCCGCTGGTCCACGACGAACAGCGAAGGTTTCTGGAGCAGGCCGGGCAGCGTGGCGATCCGGTAGTCGTATTCGACATACCGTTGCTGTTCGAAGGAAACAGGGCACAAGAATTCGATGCCATAATTGTGGTCTCGGCGTCTCCCGAACAGCAGCGGGAGCGCGCTCTCAGCCGGCCTGGCATGACCGCGGAAAAATTCGAAAGCATTCTTGCCCGTCAGGTGCCTGATGAAGAAAAGCGACGCCGGGCAGACTTTGTGATTTCCACAGGCACTACTCTGGACGACACGCGGCTTGCCGTGAAAAGAGTTGTGGAGCAACTTCGGCAGCGGGCAATGCAGGAAAACCGCCAATCATGATTCGCGAAATTGTTCTTGATACCGAGACCACCGGGCTCGACCCGGCGAACGGCGACAGGATCGTCGAGATTGGCGCGGTTGAACTTGTCAATCACATACCGACGGGAAATTTCTATCATCAATACGTCAATCCCGAACGGGACATGCCTCAAGAGGCCTTTAACGTTCACGGATTGTCCGAGGAATTCTTGCGCGCCTATCCTGTTTTCTCAAACATTGCGGAGCAATTTCTCGACTTCATCGGAGACGGCATACTGGTGATCCACAATGCCCAGTTCGACATGAAGTTCATCAATGCTGAGCTTTCATGGATCAAGCGTCCAATATTGCCAATGGAGCGGGTTATCGACAGCCTTGCTCTGGCCCGCAAGCGCCATCCGATGGGCCCGAACAGTCTCGATGCGCTCTGCCGCAGGTATGGCATCGACAATTCGAAGCGTGACAAACACGGCGCGTTGCTCGACTCCGAACTTCTTGCCGATGTCTACATTGAATTGATTGGTGGCCGCCAGACAGCCTTCAGCCTGACTGAAGTCCGCGAAACGCGTATCGTCCAGGAAGTCAGGACAACGGTCAGGGCCCGGGCGCGCATGGAGCCGCTCCCGCCGCGGCTGACAGAGCGGGAAATTTCGGCTCACAATGACATGATTGCCCGCCTAGGCGGCAATGCACTATGGAACAGTCAGGGCAAGAACTGAGTTTTTCTCAGTTTTTCGCCTGGTTGGAAGCCGCGGCAGCACGCTGCTGATACATTGCTGCGAAATCTATCGGATCGAGCATGAGGGGCGGGAAGCCGCCATTTCGCGAGACATCGGCGATAATCTGCCGTGCAAAGGGAAACAGCATTCTCGGGCACTCCACCAGAACGATGGGATGCAAGGCTTCCTGTGGAATATTCTCAAGCCGGAAGATGCCCGCGTAAAGCAGTTCCGCCGCGAATACCACTGAGGACTTGCCTTCCGCCTTGGCGTTGAGGTGCAGCTCGACCTCGAAATCCGTCTCGGACATCGGCTTGGCGTTGACGTTTACCGAGATGTTGATCTCAGGCTGACCGTCCTGGCCCGCAAGCGACTGCGGCGCATTCGGATTTTCGAACGACAGGTCCTTGATATACTGTCCGAGGATCTTCATCGATGGCGCTCCGCCCTGCCCATTGCCGGCGCCGCTCCCGGCTTCGTCCGCTGCATTTGCCGTTTCGGAAGCTGCCTTCTTTGCCGCCTTAGCCATAGTTCTGAGGTCCTTGTCGTAAGCCAAATGATGAGTGCAATGAACGGCTGGCTAGCACGCTGCCGGAAAAGGTTCAAGCTTGCCTTTTGTCAGGTAAGCTTGTCGCGTCAATGGTCCCTGTTGCGTCCTCGAACGCTTGATTCCTCGTCAACTTCCACCGCCTCGCCCTCAATTACTTGCCCTGGTCCATGCGAAGACGGCCTTTCCTGGCGCCAGCGCGTTTCGTGCACGGTGGTTGTGACCACATGTGGCTCGATCATTTTCCAGACCTTTCCCACCATGAAAGACCGCACGGGTGGGATCAGCAAGGCAAACCCGATGGTGTCCGTGGCAAATCCGGGCGTCAGAAGCAGCAGGCCGGCCGCCAGCACACATGCGCCCTGCACGAGCGCCTCGACAGGTGCCTCGCCGCGTTCTGCAGACCTGCGGATTTTCGTCAGCACCTCAAGTCCCTGGCTGCGTACGAGCATGGTTCCAACAATGGCTGTCAGCAGAATGAGCCCGATGGTCGCAGGAATCCCGATAAGCGAACCAACTTTCAGGAACAGCGTTATCTCGAGAACGGGAACGACAATGAAAGCCGTAAACAGAATGTAGCGCATGGCTGTCTCAAATATTTCTTTCCGGTGCAGGTTGAACGACTTCGTGCCATTGCCCACCCGGACCATCAATGCCTATATAAAGCAAAAGCCTTATCCAGTTGCCCAGCCGGCTCGATCCGGCTCCACTTTGAGACAAGGATTGTTCCAGTCGATGAATCAGGTTTTCGATCCGTTCAACATCATCATCCTCGCCGTTGCCGTCATCATCTTTTTCCGGCTGCGCAGCGTTCTGGGAACACGGACCGGCAATGAAAAGCAGTTCGATCCTTTCGCGGGCAACAACAAGCCGGGTGATCCTGCCGAAGCTTCGAAGTCGAACGACAATGTGGTGCCGCTGCCGGGCAGGAACAAGCCTGTTGAGAAGCCCGTTTCGGTTGATGAGGATGATGAAGAGGCACGCAAGCCTGTTTGGGAAGGATTTGCGGCGAAGGATTCGGACACGGCGAAGGGCATCGAGGCAGTCCACGGCGCAGACCCTTCGTTCAATCCACGCGAGTTTCTGCAAGGTGCCAAGATCGCTTATGAGATGATCGTTACGGCCTTTGCAGAGGGCAACAAGCAGGAGCTGAAACCGCTTCTCTCGCGTGAGGTGTACGATGGCTTTGTCGCGGCTATCGACCAGCGCAAGAAAGACGGCCACATTCTCGAATCGCGGTTCGTCGGGATCAACAAGGCCGAAATCGTCCGCGCAGAAGTCGTGGGTGGCCGCAACGCGCAGTTGAGCGTCAAGTTTGTCAGCGATTTGATCACGGCTACCCTGGATGGGGAAGGCAGCGTCGTGGATGGCAACCCGACCGAAATCCAGGAAATTACCGACGTCTGGACCTTCGAGCGATCACTCAAATCCCGTGATCCGAACTGGAAGCTTGTCGCTACCGAGGCTGATTGAGCGCCTTGCTGGCCGTGCCTGTGATCCGTAAGTTGGCGGTTGCAACTGCATGGATGGGCCTTCTTCTGTTCGGGCAGGCCTCGCTGCCTGATGGAGCACACGCAGGCATGAAACTGCACGTGACGGCGTTCGATGATCTGCACGGCTGGAAGGACGACGACCACCAGGCAGCGCTTGGGGTCTTTGTATCTGCTTGCGGCGAACTTGCTTCAACAGGTGCCGGCTTTGCACGTGACGCACGTCTTTCAGGCGCCAGAGAAGACTGGCTGGAGGTTTGCCGGCGGGCGAGTTCTGTTCCAGCCGGTCCGGCGACAGCCCGTCATTTCTTCGAGCAGAACTTCGCAGCCCTTCGCCTGGATTCTGGCCCCGGCCATTTCACCGGATACTTCGAACCAGAGATCGAAGGTAGCCGTCGCCGCTCGGCGAAATATCCGGTGCCGGTACTGGCGCGCCCGGATGATCTTGTGAAATTGAATGCTGCGGACGTGAGCCGTCTTGGACTGAGCTATGGCCGGATCGTCAATGGAACGGGTCAGGCCTATTTCACCCGGCAGGAAATCGAGGAGGGAATTCTTGATGGCCGGGGACTGGAGCTTGCCTGGGTCAGGTCATGGGCTGACCTGTTCTTCATGCAGGTCCAGGGCTCGGGCCGGATTCGCATGAACGACGGCTCCGTGATGCGTCTGGCCTATGCGGCCAAGTCCGGATTGCCGTATACATCGATTGGCAAGGTGCTGATCGAGCGCGGAGAAATGACGCGCGAAGGCATGTCGATGCAGGCGCTCAGGGCCTGGCTGGATGCCAATCCTCACCAGGCACGCGAGCTCATGTGGCGAAACCGCTCCTACGTGTTCTTTCGCAGGCTCGACGATGTGGATCCCTCGCTTGGACCGGTCGGCGCCCAGAAGCTGCCGCTTACGCCGATGCGCTCGCTGGCGGCTGACCGCAGCTACTGGGCCTTGGGCGTGCCGGTCTGGGTGTCCACACAAATCCATAACGGCCGGGCGCTCGAGCCATTCAACCGGCTCATGATCGTTCAGGATACGGGATCGGCAATTCGCGGTCCGCAGCGAGGTGACATCTTCTTCGGCACCGGAGACGAGGCAGCAATTGGCGCTGGCAAGCTGGATCAGCCCGGTGAGATTGTGGCCGTTGTACCGGTTGCGCTGGCGAAGAAATTGCTGAAACGGCAGGATCAATGAAGAAGCGTGCGCTCCAGCAGCCGCCTCGCAAGCCGCGCACCCTGGGTGGCGATGAGCTGGCTATATGGCACAAGGTTGTTGAAACGGTCGTTCCACTCAAGCCAAAGAAGTTCCCGAGGCTTGAAGACCACATCGACCAGGCCCCGGTTGCGGCCGCGCGTACCACCTTGCAAGTTCGCCGCACGACTGCAGCCTCAGCACCGGTGTTGACGCCTGCAGTGCCAGTTCAACCCCGGATCGCAGGCCTTAACCGCCGCGATACTCAGAAGCTTGCCCGCGGAAACGTGGAGATTGACGCTCGCCTGGACCTTCACGGGATGAGCGTCGCCCGGGCGCGTTCTGCGTTGCTCGGTTTCATTGAAGCGTCCCGCGATCTGGGCCGGCGCAACATTCTGGTCATCACCGGCAAGGGCGCTTCGCCGTTTACCAGACATACCCTCCATTCGGTGGACGTCTACCATGCGCCCGAGCGGCAAGGCGTACTGCGAGCCGAGCTTTCCCATTGGCTGCACGAGCGCGAGTTCGCCCGCCATGTGGTGGGCTTCCAGCCCGCACATCCGCGCCATGGTGGAGGAGGGGCATTCTATGTCCGGCTGCGGCGCAAGGATGCGCAAAGATGACGCCATTCGGTGTGAAAATCAGGGAGCTGCGCAGGCAGCGTGGCGTCAGCATGAAGGACATGGCGCGGGCGATTGGCGTCACGCCAGCCTATCTGTCTGCACTCGAGCATGGTCACCGTGGCCTGCCGAGCTGGTACCTGGTGCAGCGCATCATTGCCTATTTCAACGTCATCTGGGACGAAGCCGAGGATATCGCCCGGCTTGCCCGGATATCGCATCCACGCGTCGTCGTGGACACATCCGGGCTCTCGCCAAAAGCGACCGAACTGGCTAACCGGCTGGCCGAGC
This sequence comes from uncultured Anderseniella sp., assembly GCA_964648175.1. Classification (GTDB taxonomy): domain Bacteria; phylum Pseudomonadota; class Alphaproteobacteria; order Rhizobiales; family Aestuariivirgaceae; genus Anderseniella. The sequence goes on along the minus strand of CAZYKZ010000001.1, from coordinate 33,536 downwards.
AGATTGCAGATCTCGACGACACTGAAATCGACCGGCATATTGCCCTGCTCATTGCATCCGGCAACAGTGCTAAAGAATGAATTTCGACAGATCGGTGTTGCGTGCAAGGTCCCCGATATTGTCGTCGACGAACTTGCGGTCCAGCACTACCGTTTGCCCGGCCCGGTCGGTGGCGTTGAAGCTTACGTCTTCCAGCACCCGCTCCATGATTGTGTGAAGCCGCCTCGCGCCGATGTTTTCTACCGAGGCATTTACCTCGGCTGCAATGTCTGCAAGGGCGTCGACGCCATCATCGGTCACTTCGAGAGTTAGGTTTTCGGTCGCGAGCAGCGCGACATACTGTTTCACGAGGCTGGCCTGCGGTTCTACAAGGATTCGTTTGAAGTCATCCCGCGACAGGGCCTTCAACTCGACGCGGATGGGCAAGCGGCCCTGCAATTCAGGCAGCAGGTCCGACGGCTTGGCTACGTGGAAGGCGCCCGATGCAATGAACAGGATGTGGTCAGTCTTTACCGCACCATACTTCGTTGAAACGGTGGTACCCTCGATAAGCGGAAGCAGGTCGCGCTGAACCCCTTCGCGGCTGACATCAGCACCCTGCCGCTCCGACCGGGCAGTGACCTTGTCGATCTCGTCGAGGAAGACGATGCCGTTGTTCTCCACGGCGCTGATTGCTTCCTGTACGATCTGTTCCTGGTCGATCAGCTTGTCGGATTCTTCCGGAACCAGAATCGCATGGCTTTCGCTCACGGTCATCCGCCGGGTTTTTGTCCGCTGCCCGAACGCCTTTCCCAGCATGTCGGAAAGATTGATCATGCCAACCGAAGAGCCTGGCATGCCGGGGATATCCATGGTCGGCATGCCGCCGCCTGTGTCCAACACCTCGATCTCGATTTCCTTGTCGTCGAGTTCGCCGCTGCGAAGCTTGGCGCGAAATGAATCGCGCGTTGACTTTGAAGCTCCCGGGCCAACAAGTGCGTCCAGCACGCGGTTCTCTGCGTTCGCCTGTGCCTGCGCGCTGACCTGATCACGCCTTGCTTCGCGCGCAAGCCCGATACCGATCTCGACCAGATCGCGGATGATCTGCTCGACGTCCCTGCCGACGTAACCCACTTCCGTGAACTTCGTCGCCTCGACCTTGATGAAGGGGGCGTTGGCGAGCTTCGCCAGCCGCCGGGCGATCTCCGTCTTGCCGACGCCGGTAGGACCGATCATCAGGATGTTTTTCGGCATCACTTCGTCACGCAAGGCGGGGTCGAGCTGCTTGCGCCGCCAGCGGTTGCGCAGTGCAATCGCCACCATGCGCTTGGCGTCGCGCTGGCCGACGATATGCCGGTCCAGTTCCGATACGATCTCGCGCGGGGAAAAATCGGTCATGGGTTCTTCTCTTGGAATGGGTTTGCGGGATCCGGACGCACTCACTCGGCGCCCAGCTTCTCCAGCGTGATGTTGTCGTTGGTATAGACGCAGATCTCGGCGGCAATCTTCATCGCCTTGCGGGCGATTGCTTCTGCATCGAGGTCCGAGTCGGCCAGCGCCCGGGCTGCAGCCAGCGCATAGTTGCCGCCTGATCCGATGGCGATGATGCCGTTTTCAGGTTCGAGAACATCGCCATTGCCGGTCAGCACGAGGCTGGTGGACCGGTCAGCCACGATCATCATGGCCTCCAGCCGGCGAAGATACCGGTCGGTGCGCCAGTCCTTGGCAAGCTCGACGCAAGCCCGTGTCAGCTGGGCAGGGTATTGCTCGAGTTTTGCCTCAAGCCGTTCGAACAAGGTCATGGCATCCGCCGTGGCGCCGGCAAAGCCGGCAATCACATCGCCCTTGCCAAGCGGGCGAACCTTGCGCGCATTGCCCTTGATGATCGTGTTGGACAGGCTGACCTGGCCATCTCCGGCGACCACGACTGTATTGTTCTTGCGCACCGTCACAATGGTTGTGCCATGCCAGGTATGATTGCCGTCGTCGCTCATGCGCCCTCCGAAACCAGTTGCAGCGTGAACTTGGGGTCTGCGTCTTGCGATTAAAAGACCCGTCAGGGTTAATCAAGCAGGCCGTCGGCCCTTGCGCGCGCGCCCGTGCCTGCTAAAAGTCACCCCAACTGGCGTGACTGGATGGGATCAACAGCATGAGAAAAGCTGTCGTCACTCGCAAGACCAATGAGACCGATGTGTCGGTCGAAGTAAACCTCGACGGCAAGGGTGTCCGCAGCATCTCGACCGGGGTCGGGTTCCTCGATCACATGCTGGACCAGCTGTCACGGCATTCGCTCATCGACATGAAGATCAAGACCGTGGGCGACCTGCACATCGACATGCACCACACCACCGAGGATACCGGCATTGCGCTGGGTCAGGCCATTTCCAAGGCGCTTGGTGATCGCAAGGGCATTCGCCGCTATGGCCACTGCTACCTCGCGATGGACGAGACCTTGTCGCGTGCTGCCATCGACGTGTCAGGCCGTCCGTTCCTGGTCTGGCGGACGGAATTCAGCGCACCGAAGATTGGTGACATGGACACAGAGCTGTTCCGCGAGTTCTTCCAGGCCTTCGCCATGAATGCAGGTATTACGCTGCATGTCGAGACGCTGTACGGCGCCAACAATCACCACATCGCCGAGAGCTGTTTCAAGGCAGTGGCGCGTACCTTGCGGGACTGCATAGAAATAGACCCGCGGATGCCGGATGCAGTGCCCTCGACCAAGGGCACGCTGGGCGGCGGGGAATGACGGCATGCTGACCTTCACCGCACATCGCCGGGCAGAGGTGTTGAGCCATGACGACGCTGCCAGCGGCGTGATTTTCGTCAAGGATGGCTTCAGCTGGCCTGCCTTCCTCGTTCCGTTTTTCTGGCTGATATGGCATCGGCTGTGGCGGGGGCTTGCCGGCTACGTGATTGCCGTGGCAGCACTGGCGGGCACCGGTTACCTCGCTGGATTTCCCGACGGTCTTGCCACCTGGCTGGGCTTGCTGCTCAACGCCTATATGGGGCTTGAAGGCAACAACTTGCGGCGCAAGGCGCTGGCCCGGCGCGGCTATCAAGAGGTCGCCGACATCGTTGCAGGCGACGGTGAGGAAGCTGCCTGGCGGTTCCTTGCGAACCGGATGCAACACCAGGGCGGCTGAGGCAGCAGATGAAAGTTGCAATCATCGACTACGGTTCAGGTAACCTTCGGTCGGCCCAGAAATCATTCGAGCGGGCCGCAAGGACGGCAGGTCTGGATGCCTCGATTGATCTGGTAACGGCGCCTGAGCAGGTCGCCGCGGCTGATCGGGTGGTGCTGCCCGGCGTGGGCGCCTATCGGGATTGCCATGACGGCCTTGCTGCAATTGACGGCATGTGGGAGGCGTTAGACGAACACTGCTCCCGAAAGGCAAAGCCGTTTCTTGGAATTTGCGTCGGCATGCAACTGATGGCGACCCGAGGTCTGGAACATGGTGAGACACCCGGATTCGGCTGGATCGAGGGAGACGTCGACCGGATCGATGTTGGTGACTCAGGGCTGAAGATTCCGCACATGGGCTGGAACACGCTGGATGTGGTGCGGCCGCATCCGTTGCTCGACGGGATCGAAACGGGTCCGGATGGCCAGCATGCATATTTCGTGCACTCCTATCACCTCAAGGCTGCCCTGCAGGAAGATGTGGTCGCCACCGCGTCCTATGGCGAGCCGATCACGGCAATGGTTGCGCGCGGCAACATGGCCGGCACCCAGTTCCATCCTGAAAAGAGTCAGGCGCTGGGTCTTGCGCTGATTTCCAATTTTCTCAACTGGTCGCCTTGAAGGACTCGCCGCCCATGATCCTGTTTCCGGCAATTGACCTGAAGGATGGCCAGTGCGTGCGCCTCAAGCTCGGCGACATGGACCAGGCCACTGTTTTCTCCGACGATCCTGCCGGTCAGGCGAAGACGTTTGAGCAGCAAGGGTTCGAATATCTCCATCTGGTCGATCTCAATGGCGCATTTGAGGGTAGGCCGGTCAATGCCGCCGCCGTCGAGTCAATACTAGAGGCGGTTTCACTGCCCGTTCAGCTTGGCGGCGGCATCCGGGACCTGGCCGGTATCGAGCAATGGCTCTCCAAGGGCATCGCGCGCGTCATCCTGGGGACGCTGGCGGTGCGCAGTCCTGCCCTTGTGCGTGAAGCTTGCAAGCTTTTTCCGGGGCAGGTGGCCGTGGGCATCGATGCGAAGGCCGGCAAGGTCGCCGTGGAAGGCTGGGCCGAAAGCTCTACCCTCGGCGTCAAGGAGCTCGCTGCCCGCTTCGAGGATGCAGGCGTTGCAGCGATCATCTACACCGACATTGACCGCGACGGGATTCTCGCAGGCCTCAATATCGACTCGACTCTTGATCTGGCGCGGTCGACCTCGATACCGGTCATCGCCAGCGGCGGGCTTGCCTCGATGGCTGACATTGAGCGACTTGCGCAGCCGGACTGCCGCGTACTCGAGGGCGCGATTACGGGCCGGGCGCTGTATGACGGCCGCATCGATCCGGTGAGTGCGCTGCGCAAGCTGAAGGAAGCTACCGATGCTTAAGGCCCGGATCATCCCCTGCCTCGATGTTAAGGACGGCCGCGTCGTCAAGGGCGTGAACTTTGTCGACCTGCGCGATGCAGGCGATCCTGTCCAGATCGCCAAGGCCTATGATGAAGCCGGCGCCGACGAACTGTGCTTCCTCGACATTACTGCCAGCCACGAGAACCGCGGCATCATTCTCGACGTCGTGCGCCAGACCGCCGAGCAATGTTTTATGCCGCTGACGGTGGGCGGCGGTGTGCGCACGCTGGAGGACATCCGCAAGTTGTTGCTGGCTGGTGCCGACAAGGTGTCGATCAATACGGCGGCAGTGAAGAACCCCGGCTTCGTCAAGGAAGCGGCCACGAAGTTTGGTTCGCAATGCATCGTCGTCGCCGTTGACGCCAAGCGGGTATCCGGCGAGGGCGAACCAGTGCGGTGGGAGATATTCACCCATGGCGGACGCGAACCGACAGGGATCGACGCGGTGGAATTCGCGCGAAAGGTCGTAGATCTCGGGGCAGGAGAGATCCTGCTCACATCAATGGATCGAGATGGCACCGGCGACGGGTTCGATATCGAGCTGACGCGCGCCATATCGGACGCGGTCGACGTGCCGGTGATCGCTTCAGGTGGTGTTGGAAACCTGCAGCATCTCGTCGATGGCATAAAGCAGGCTCATGCCAGTGCCGTCCTGGCGGCGTCGATTTTCCATTTCGGCACCCATACCATTTCCGAAGCCAAGCATTTCATGGCACAACAGGGGGTGCCCGTCAGGCTGTCCTGACTGGCGAACCCCGGGGTAGCGGGCATGACCGATACACGCAGCACGGACGTTCTGTCGAAACTGGAGGCCATCATTGCCGAGCGCGCGGCTGCCGGCGATGGCGATGTTTCCTATACTGCCAAGTTGTTGGCGGCAGGGCGCGAGAAGTGCGCTCGCAAATTTGGTGAAGAAGCCATCGAACTCATTCTTGCAGCGGTGGAGAATGATTCGCGGCATCTGACGGCTGAAGCGGCGGACGTTCTCTACCATCTGCTTGTCGTCTTGCGGGCCGGCAATGTGCCGCTGGATGAAGTCATGCAGGAACTGGCTGATCGTTTCCGCCAGAGCGGATTGCAGGAAAAGGCCTCGCGTAGCGCCGGCTAGGACAACGGGCATGGATCACCTATCAGCACAACTTTCGCCCTATCGCGTATTTACCCGCTCGGAGTGGGCGAAGCTTCGTGCCGACACGCCGCTGACCCTGTCGGCTGAGGAAGTCGAGGAGCTGCGCGGTGTGAATGACCGCATCAACCTCGATGAGGTGATTGCCATCTATCTGCCCTTGTCGCGCCTGCTCAACCTGTATGTCGCGGCCAGCCAGGACCTGTTCAAAGTCACGCAGAAGTTTCTCGGTGGCAACAACCACAAGGTGCCTTACATCATCGGCGTCGCCGGAAGTGTCGCCGGTGGAAAGAGCACCACCGCCCGTATCCTGCGCGGGCTTCTTGCGCGCTGGCCCAACCACCCCAAGGTTTCGCTGCTTCCAACGGACGGGTTTCTGTTGCCCAACGCCGTGCTGGAGCGCGAAGGCCTGATGAACCGCAAGGGCTTTCCCGAGAGTTACGATCTGCCCGTGCTGCTCAAGTTCCTGTCGGACATCAAGGCCGGCAAGCGCGATGTGCAGGCGCCGGTCTATTCACATCTCACCTACGATATCGAGCCGGGCAAGCACATCACCGTGGACCAGCCCGACATCCTGATCGTCGAGGGCTTGAACGTGCTTCAGACCGGCCGCCCGCCGCGTGACGGCAAGGCCATACCGTACGTGTCGGACTATTTCGATTTCTCGATCTTCATCGATGCGGACGAGAACGATCTTCGCACCTGGTACGTCAACCGCTTCTTCTCGTTCCGCGAGACGGCGTTTGCCGATCCCAAGTCATACTTCCATCGCTACTCGAAACTGACGGACGTCGAGACTCGTGAGACTGCCACCCGTATCTGGGAGACGGTGAACCTGGTCAACCTGCGGGAAAATGTGCTGCCGACCCGCCAGCGCGCCGACCTGATCCTGCGCAAGAGCGCAGACCATCTGGTCAGCACGGTTCACCTGCGCAAGATCTAGATAAGGCCCGATAGCTTCGCGACCGGCCGTGCGCCGATGTGCGAGATGATCTCGGCTGCGGCGACGTGGCCGATGCGGGCGCACTCCGCGAGCGGCTTCCCGCGGGCAAGGCCATACAGGAAGCCGGCTGCATAAAGGTCGCCTGCACCCGTCGTATCCACGACTTCGTCGACCGGAACCGCGCTGACGGAATGTATGTCGCTGCCATTGACAATTACGCTGCCCTTTTCGGACCGGGTCACCGCCGCCGTTTGGCAATCCTGGCTTACCTGGCTGACAGCCTTGTCGAAATCAGACGTTTCATAGAGTGACAGGAGCTCTGCCTCGTTGGCGAACAGAATGTCCACGCCATCACGTATGAGCGACAGAAAGCTGTCGCGGTGCCGGTCGACACAGAACGAGTCGGACAACGTGAGCGCAACCTTCCGTTCATTGCGGCGCGCAAGCTCTGCAGCCTTCCTGAAAGCGTCCTTGGCTTCCGGCCGGTCCCAGAGATAGCCTTCCAGATAGACGATGCCTGCGTCTGCGATCTGGTCTTCCAGAATGTCCTGAGGTCCAAGCATCGCACTGGCACCGAGGAAGGTCGACATCGTGCGCTGTCCGTCGGGCGTGACGATGACGATGCATCGGGCGGTCTGCGGGCCGCCGGAAAGTGACGCCGTATCATAGCTGACATCAGACGCACGAATGTCGTGGGCAAAGACGGCGCCGAGCTGGTCGTCGGCGACCTTGCCAACATAGCGCGCCGTCCCGCCAAGCGATGTGATGCCGGCGATGGTGTTGGCTGCCGATCCACCGGAGATCTCTGTTGCCGGTCCGATCTTCTCGTAGAGTTCCAGTGCACCGCTCTCGTCCACCAACTGCATCGAGCCCTTGGCAAGCCCGTTGGCAGACAGGAAGCTGTCCTCGTGGCGGGCGATCACGTCAACGATGGCGTTACCGATGCCGATGACATCGTGCTTGGGGTCAGACATGGCGAATTCCGGATTGATGGAGCGAGTGGTTCGTACAGTGCTTACACAAACCTTGGCGGCTGAAGCAATGCGAGACTTGCAACCCAAGTCTGATGCCACTACTTGCCAGTCAGGCTGGATTTCGTCGCACTGGATCAGACTGTCATGATTTCTGCTGCAATTCGCGCGGTGAACGATGTTCTTTCACCGGCCTTCCGGTCCGTGCTCTGGAAGGCCATCGGACTGACGCTTTTGCTGTTCGCCGGATTGCTGGCCGCAATCTGGATCGGGTCGTCGCTGCTGTTGACCCTGCCCTGGCCCTGGCTGGACGAGGTGATAGCGGCTGTCGCCAGCCTTGGGCTGCTGGTCGCGCTGTTCTTTCTGATGGCGCCGGTGACAGCCATCTTCGCCGGCCTGTTTCTCGATACTGTCGCCGACATCGTGGAGCGCAAGCACTACCCCGGTGAGCGCGCCGGTCAGCCACCAAGTACATTCTCGTCAGTTCTGATGGCGGTGCAGTTCGGCCTTCTGGTATTGCTGATCAACATACTTGTGCTGCCGACGGTTTTCTTCGGCATCGGCGCCTTGATCATGCTGGTGGTGAACGCCTACCTGCTCAGCCGCGAATTCTTCACCATGGCAGCAGTGCGGCACATGCCGGTTCGCGATGCACATGCATTCCGCAAGTCCAATGCTGGCCGCATATGGGCAGCAGGGCTTGTGCCGGCAGGACTGGCCCTCATCCCGTTCGTCAATATCCTGGTGCCGCTGTTCTCGACCTCGTACTTCGTCCACATCTTCAAGCGGATCAGCAAGGACCAAGGCCTGCGCGCCGGCTAGACCGCCACCGTCTTGCCGGGAAACAGGCAGATGTCATTGATGATGCAGCGTTCGCATTCAGGCTTTCTGGCCTTGCACACGTAGCGCCCGTGCAGGATCAGCCAGTGATGGGCATGGAGCAGATATTGCTCCGGTATGCTTTTGATCAGCCCCTGCTCGACAGCCAGCGGAGTCTTGCCCGGCGCCAGACCGACTCGGTTGGACACCCGGAAGAGGTGCGTGTCGACTGCGATTGTCGGTTGGCCGAAACAGATGTTGAGCACCACGTTCGCGGTTTTGCGACCGACACCTGGTAGAGCCTCCAGCTCTTCCCGCGATGACGGTACCTGACTGCCGTGCTTCTCGATCAATGCCTTCGAAAGCAACACCACGTTTTTCGCCTTGTTGCGAAACAGCCCGATGGTCTTGATGTACTCGCGCACCTTGTCTTCGCCGAGCGCCAGCATCTTCTCCGGCGTATCTGCCGCCTTGAACAAGGCGCGGGTCGCCTTGTTCACCCCTTCATCGGTAGCCTGGGCCGACAGCACGACTGCAACGAGAAAAGTAAAGGTGTTGACCGACTCAAGCTCGCCCTCCGGATGCGGGTTTGCCTCGTGGAACCGGCGGAACACTTCCTCGATTTCTGCAGGCTTGAGTTTCTTGCGCCGTGCCATGTATCAATGATCTCCTGATCGCCACTTTGACAGAAAGGCTTAGCCTGTACCCGGTGAAGACTGAACCGACAATAATCCACTTGTATCCGCACCGCTCGCTCAGCAGGCGTGGATTTGCAATCCTGATGGGCTGCATTGCGCTGGTCAGCTTTCTGGCGGGGTTGGGCTTCCTGATGATGGGTGCTTGGCCGGTCTTCGGTTTCTTTGGGCTCGACGTGCTGCTCATTTGGTGGGCCCTGGAGCGCAATTTCCGCGATGGCAAGGCGCGAGAAACGATTACCTTTAACGACAGCGAAGTTATCCTGGCACGTCACAAGCCTGGCCAGCCTGACGCAACTGAAAGCTTCGTGAGGCAGTGGACTCGCGTGGAACTGGAAAACGATGTGGAGCGAGACCTGATCGGCCGCCTGTTCCTGGTTTCACGCGGCATCAAGACTGAAGTCGGCAGCTTTCTGTCACCTGATGATCGAAAGTCGCTGTCTTCCACATTGAACGGTTTGCTGGTCAGCCCCCGTATCTGACAACCGGTTCTGCCCGTAAATCGGGTGGCAGGCTGCAGGGCATGCGAATACGGTCTCGGTACAACGGGCCATCAGGCAAGGATTGCAGAATGCTCCAGATACCGGCCACCGGCGACTACGAACTGGTTCGACGCACCATCGAGTACCTGTCAGGACACTGGCACGACCAACCGTCGCTGGACGAGATCGCCTTTAATGTCGGGGCAAGCGCAGACATGGTCCAGCGCAGCTTCAGCCGCTGGGCAGGCATAACCCCAAAGGCATTCATGCAGGCAATCACCCTGGACCGGGCGCGCGAATTGCTCCGTGATTCCGCAACGGTGCTGGATACAAGCTACGAGGTTGGTTTGTCCGGCCCGGGCCGCCTGCATGACCTGTTCGTCACCCATGAAGGAATGCCGCCGGGTATGTACCGTTCGCGCGGACAGGGCCTCACAATCACTTGGGGTCTCTATCCCTCTCCGTTTGGTATCGCCGTGGTGCTGACGACGCCGCACGGGCTTGCGGGCCTTGCATTCGCCGATGAAGGTGGCGAGCAGGCCGCGTTCGAGGACATGCGCAGGCGTTGGCCCAATGCGGAATACGTCCGAAATGACGCTGCTGTCGAGCCGACTGCGAAGCGCATCTTCGATCAGAACCTCTGGCGTCCGGATCAGCCATTACGGATAACCCTCATCGGCACTGATTTCGAGGTGCGCACCTGGGAGACCCTGTTGCGGATCCCCATGGGCCGCGCCACGACCTACTCCGACGTTGCCCGGCACATTGGCAAGCCGAAGGCAGTCCGGGCCGTGGGTACGGCGGTTGGCAGGAACCCGATCTCGTTCGTGGTTCCCTGCCATCGTGTGCTGGGCAAGTCAGGCGGCCTGTGCGGCTATCACTGGGGCCTCACCCGCAAGAAGGCCATACTGGGCTGGGAGGCTGGCGCAGTCGGCGCTGCCTAGTGCTCCAGTACCTTGACTGAGGCCACCGTACTGTTGGGGTTCAGCTTGTAGACGATCGGCACGCCGGTGGCGATTTCCCGCTTCAGGATCTCTTCGGGAGTCAGCCCTTCCAGCGCCATCACGAGCGAGCGCAGCGAGTTGCCGTGTGCTGCCACGATGACGGTCTTGCCGTCGAGTACATGCGGTTGAATTGCTTTCATGTAGTAAGGCAATGAGCGCGCCAGCGTGTCGCGAAGGCTTTCGCCGCCGGGCGGAGCGATGTCGTAAGACCGCCGCCAGACATGAACCTGCTCTTCGCCCCACTTCGCCCGCGCGTCATCCTTGTTGAGGCCGGTAAGATCGCCATAATCGCGCTCGTTGAGGGCCTGATCGCGGGTGATGGGCAACCCGGTCTGGCCAAGTTCTTCCAGAATGATGTCGAGCGTCTTCTGCGCGCGCGACAGGTCGCTGGTGAATGCCAGGTCGAACTTCAGGCCCTCGGCCTTCAGGTTGCGGCCAGCCGTGTGGGCCTCTTCAACGCCCTTTTCGGTAAGGCCCGGATTCTCCCAGCCCGTAAAAAGATTCTTCAGGTTCCAGTCGCTTTGCCCATGCCGGACAAGCACGAGAGTTCCGCCCATCTGCGTTCAAACCTCTTGCAATAATGATGTGGTTTCTGGGGTCAGGCCTTGATGCCTAGCACATCGGCCATGGAATACAGACCCGGCTTTTTGTCGAATGCCCACAGCGCTGCCTTGATGGCGCCATTAGCGAAGATTTCGCGGGATTCGGCATGATGCGAAAGCGTTATCCGCTCAGACGGACCGGCAAGGATCACGCTGTGGTCGCCGACAACGCTGCCGCCGCGAAGCGTGGCAAAGCCAATGTCGCCCTGCGGGCGTGCGCCGGTGTGACCGTCTCTCGTGCGAACCGAATGCCTGGCGAGGTCGATGCCGCGGCCTTCGGCGGCCGCCTGCCCCAACAGCAGGGCCGTACCCGACGGCGCATCGACCTTGTGGCGGTGATGCATCTCGAGCACCTCGATGTCGAAGCTTTCGTCCAGCGCGGCAGCGACCTGCTTCACCAGCGCGGCAAGCAGGTTCACGCCGAGGCTCATATTGCCAGACTTCACGATCCGCGCATGGCGGGACGCCGCCTTGATGGCCTCTTCATCGGCTTCACTGAAACCGGTGGTGCCGATCACGTGCACGATACGGGCTTGCGCGGCAATCTCGCTCAGGCGGGTGCTGGCTGCCGGAATGGTGAAGTCGATCAGTCCGTCTGCCTTGGCCAGCACAGCAAGCGGATCATCGGTGACTGAAACGCCAATCTCTCCAATTCCTGCCAGAGTGCCCTGGTCCTTTCCCAGATGAGGCGAGCCTGCAGGCTCAAGCCCGCCTGCGACTTCACATCCTTCATGGGCATGGACGAGGCGGGTCAAGGTCTGGCCCATCCGGCCGCCGGCACCTGCTATGACGAGCTTGAGCATCCCTGGCTCTCCAGTCGGTTTGGTCTGTCGGCGGTTCTGATATCAGCCCCGGCAGGTTATGGCTAGATCATGGACAACCCGGCGTGCAGGCGGCAAGTTAGGCTTTAGGGATGGATGATCAGATGCAGGAACCCAGAGAGCCATGCTTGAAGTAGAAGAAGTCATGCCATTGAGTGCGCCGGCGCAGGATGTGTGGAGCGTGATCGGCAATTTCGGCGGACTTGCAGATTGGCATCCGGCCGCGATTGCATGCGTACTGTCGGAGGAGGGCACAGACACGATCCGCACCATCAGCATTCCCGGTGGAGGATCGCTGGTGGAAAGGCTGGAAGCCCTCGACGATGACGCGATGAGCCAGACGTATTCAATTGTCGATGGTCCGCTACCAGTTACAGGCTATATGTCGACAATTCGGGTGCTGCCTGAATCCGACAGTTCATGCCGGGTGCTTTGGGCAGGGCGTTTCGATGCCAGTGGCGCACCTGACGAGGTGGCGCAGAAGGTGGTGCGCGGCATCTATACCGCCGGTCTTTCGGCCCTGGCCGAGAGATTCAAGTGAGAACTTGGCGGTCTAGACGCCTTCAACGATAACAATGTCGACGTCACCGGCGCCTTCGCGCTTCGCACGTGCGGCCTGGTAGCCAGGTGAGTTCCAGCATTTAACGGCGTCTTCGAAACTCGGAAATTCGGTGACGACGTTCCGCGTCTTGCCCGAGCCCTCCATTTGCTGGAATTTTCCTGCGCGGGCCAGGAAGCGGCCGCCATGTGCAGCGATCACGTCAGGCGCGGCTTCGGCATACTGCCTGTACTGGTCAGGGTCCGTGACATTCACATGCGCGATCCAGTAACCCTTGGCCATCTGCAGTTTCCTCCGCTGTCGCAAATCAGGTGCCGAAGTTATCCCAGAATGCGCGCGCCTTGGCAAAGAATCCGGCAGACTGCGGGGAGTTGTCCTTGGCTTCCGCCTCGAACTCCTTCAGCAGCTCCCGCTGCTTGCGGGTCAGGTTTACCGGGGTCTCGACGCTCACCTGGATGTACATGTCGCCATGCTGCGTGGAGCGTAGTACCGGCATGCCCTTGGCCTTGAGGCGGAACTGCTTGCCGCCCTGGGTTCCTTCGGGGATGGTCACGCGGGCCTTCTTGCCGTCTATGGTCGGCACCTCGATCTCGCCACCCATGGCAGCGGTCGTCATCGAGATGGGAACGCGGGAAAACAGGTCCGCGCCGTCGCGTTGGAAGAATTCGTGCGGCTTGATTGAAAGGAAGATGTAGAGGTCGCCTGAAGGCCCGCCGCGTACGCCGGACTCGCCTTCATTGGCAAGTCGGATGCGGGTGCCATCCTCGACGCCTGCCGGAATGTTTACCGACAACGTGCGTTCCTTCTTGACCCGCCCCTGACCGCTGCAGCTTTCGCATGGATCGGAGATTACGGTGCCGCGGCCCTGACAACTCGGGCAGGTCCGTTCCACGGTGAAGAAGCCGGAAGATGAACGTACCGCGCCCGCGCCGTTGCAGGTGCCGCAGGTCTTGGGGCTTGTACCGGGCTTCGCGCCGCTACCCGAGCAGGTCTCGCAGGCAACCGAGGTTGGCACGCGAATCTGGGCAGTCTTGCCCGTGTAGGCCTCGGTGAGCGAGATCTCCATGTCGTAGCGCAGATCCGAGCCCCGCGCCTGAGCGTTGCCGCGCCCGCTGCCGCCTCGGCGGCCGCCCATGAACTCGCCGAACAGGTCCTCGAAGATGTCAGACATGGAAGACGAGAACTCAGGCCCGAAGCCGGGACCGCCAGCCCCGCCTCCACCAAATGGTCCGCGTCCATCCTCGAAGGCGGCATGACCAAATCGGTCATAGGCTGCCCGCTTCTGCGGGTCTTTCAGAGCCTCGTAGGCCTCGTTGATTTCCTTGAATTTCTGCTCGGCCGTGTTGTCACCGGGGTTGGCATCCGGATGATATTGCTTGGCCATCTTGCGAAAGGCGCTCTTGAGCTCCTTTTCGTCCGCACTGCGGGAAACGCCCAGAACTTCGTAGTAGTCACGCTTCGCCATGGAGTGTCTGTCCAGTTGCTAACGGAAATTCCCGCCCGGGAATATGGACGGGAGGTGCGCCGGGGTAAGATTACATGATCGCTCCCGCAGCACCGGCTATCGGGCTGCGGGAGCGACAATGGCATCACGACGCCTTCTTGTCTTCGTCGTCCTGGACTTCCTCGAAGTCGGCATCGACCACATCGTCGTCAGACCCTGAGGCCTTGCCGCCGGTGTCACCTTCGCCGCCCGCATCAGCCTGCTGACCCTGGTACATGGCCTCACCAAGCTTCATCGCAACCTGGGCAAGGGCATTGGTCTTGGCTTCGATCTCGCTGGCGTCCTCGCCTTCGAGCGCCGACTTCAGATCGGCGATGGCACTGGTCACGGCCGACTTGTCGGCTTCGGAAACCTTGTCGCCATACTCGGCCAGCGACTTCTCGGTCGAGTGGATCAAGGCCTCGGCATGGTTCTTGGCCTCGACAATCTGCTTGCGCTTCTTGTCTTCCTCGGCATGCGCCTCGGCGTCCTTCACCATCTTTTCGACTTCGGCGTCGGACAGGCCGCCAGAGGCCTGGATGCGGATCTGCTGCTCCTTGCCGGTAGCCTTGTCTTTGGCGGACACGTTGACGATGCCGTTGGCGTCGATGTCGAAGGTGACCTCGATCTGCGGCATGCCGCGCGGTGCCGGCGGAATGCCCATCAGGTCGAACTGGCCGAGCATCTTGTTGTGCGCAGCCATTTCGCGCTCACCCTGGAAGACGCGAATGGTCACGGCCGTCTGGTTGTCGTCAGCGGTCGAGAACACCTGGCTCTTCTTGGTCGGGATCGTGGTGTTGCGGTCGATCAGTCGGGTGAACACGCCACCCAGCGTCTCGATGCCGAGCGACAGAGGCGTCACGTCGAGCAGCAGCACGTCCTTGACTTCGCCTTGCAGAACGCCTGCCTGGATGGCAGCGCCGATGGCAACCACTTCATCCGGGTTCACGCCCTTGTGCGGCTCCTTGCCGAAGAACGACTTCACCGTCTCGATCACCTTCGGCATGCGGGTCATGCCGCCAACCAGCACCACTTCGTCGATGTCAGCAGCGGACAGACCGGCATCCTTGAGCGCGGCCTTGCACGGGGCAACGGTGCGCTGGATGAGGTCGTCCACCAGCGATTCCAGCTTGGCACGGCTCAGCTTGAGGGTCAGGTGCTTCGGACCCGACTGGTCAGCGGTGATGAACGGCAGGTTCACTTCGGTCTGGGTCGAGGACGACAGTTCGATCTTGGCCTTTTCCGCAGCTTCCTTCAGGCGCTGCAGAGCCAGCTTGTCGTTGCGCAGATCGATGCTGTTTTCCTTTTTGAACTCGTCGGCGAGGTAATCGACGATGCGCATGTCGAAGTCTTCACCACCGAGGAACGTGTCGCCATTGGTCGACTTCACCTCGAACACGCCGTCGCCGATCTCGAGGATCGACACGTCGAACGTGCCGCCGCCAAGGTCATACACAGCGATCGTGCCGGCTTCCTTCTTGTCCAGACCATAGGCCAGGGCAGCTGCCGTCGGTTCGTTGATGATGCGCAGCACTTCGAGACCGGCAATCTTGCCTGCATCCTTGGTCGCCTGGCGCTGGCTGTCGTTGAAGTAGGCGGGCACCGTGATGACGGCCTGGGTGACCGGTTCGCCGAGATGGCGCTCTGCGGTCTCCTTCATCTTCTGCAGCGTCATGGCGGAGATCTGCGACGGAGCGTACTTCTTGCCGCCGGACTCGACCCACGCATCGCCGTTGTCAGCCTTGACGATGTTGTAGGGGACAAGCTTCTTGTCCTTCTCGACCATCGGGTCGTCATAGCGCCGTCCGATCAGGCGCTTGATGGCGAAGAACGTATTTTCAGGATTGGTGACGGCCTGGCGCTTGGCCGGCTGTCCAACGAGCGTTTCGCCATCGCCGGTGAATGCGACGATTGACGGGGTCGTGCGCGCACCTTCCGCGTTTTCGACGACCTTGGGGCTGCCCCCTTCCATGACCGCTACGCACGAGTTCGTTGTGCCGAGGTCGATACCGATAACCTTACCCATTTAGCCCTCCATTAGCGGTCTGCCGCTTGTGCCCTGATCTTGGCAGGCGCACAATTCGCCGGAATATCCGGTGGCAGACCCCGGTTGCTCTACTCAGTTTTCAGGACGCAAAGCCGGTCGACCCGGCTTTTGCCCTGCGTTCGAGGGCTATATAGGAGCCAGTTCAGCCTCCATCAAGTGAAGTTGGCATCAAGAATGAAGATTGCAGGCGTCAAATGGCTGCCTGGGCAGCTCGATCCAGACGCCCAACGCCAGTTGCTGGAAATGGTCCGGGAGGCGGTGCGGGAGGCACCTCTGTTCCAGCCAGTCATGCCGCGTTCGGGCAAGCCTTTCTCCGTCCGGATGACCAACATGGGCGAACTGGGATGGGTAAGCGACAGGGCGGGTTACAGATACCAGGCGGCTCACCCAGCTACCGGCAGGCCTTGGCCGTCGATACCGCAGATGCTGCTCGACCTGTGGTCTGCAGTGTCGGACTACAGGCATCCACCGCAAGCCTGCCTGGTCAATTTCTACGAACCGTCAGCCAGGATGGGGCTGCATCAGGATCGCGACGAGGAAGATTTCGACGCGCCGGTTGTGTCTGTGTCACTTGGAGATACTGCCGTGTTCCGGGTCGGCGGACTGGATCGCAAGTCGCCAACCCAATCAATCAAGCTTCAGTCCGGCGATGTCGTGGTCCTGGGAGGCGAAGCCCGGCTGTGCTTTCATGGCGTCGACCGGATCCTGCCCGGCACTTCAGCCCTGCTCAAGGATGGAGGCCGCATCAATCTCACACTGCGGCGGGTGACACGGCCTTGAAGCAGACTGGATCAGGACTTTCCGTTGCCCGCGTCCTTTGCAACGCCGACGAGAGCCGGTCGAAGTATGCGTTCGCCGATCTTGTAGCCGGTTTGGACCACCTGAACGACCGTACCGTTCGGCTTGCCTGAGCCCGGCACTTCGAACATCGCCTGATGGAAGTTCGGATCGAACTTCTCGTCTTTCGGATCGAGTTCGACAATGCCGTGCTTCTGAAACGAATTCAGCAGTTCGCGGCGGGTCAGCTCGATGCCCTCGACAAGCTTGCGCGTGGCGTCGTCCGCCTTCGAGCGGGCATCGTCGTCCATCATTTCAAGCGCCTTGGCGAGACTGTCGCTCACAGACAGGAGGTCGCGGGCAAAATTTGTGGCTGCGTAAAGCGTGGCCTCGGCCTTCTCCCGCTCAGCCCGCTTGCGCAGGTTCTCCGTCTCGGCCATCGCCCGAAGTACCTTGTCCTTGAGCGCTGCATTCTCCTCGCGCAGGATCTCCAGTTGATCCAGCCCGGTCTCATCGTCCGGGGCATCAGCACCTTGCGCTGCGGCCTTGTCATCGGCGCTGGCGCAAGCGGCTTCCTCGATCTCTTCGACGGTTTCGGCTTGCTTGGTTTCGGAATCGCTTTTGGTGTCGGTCATGGTCCCGCATCCACAAAAATCAGGTCAGTTTCACTTGGATGACCCGCATATCATCGTTTTGCGCCGAAATATCAAGAGATCAGACGGCCGATTGCCTGGGCCGTGTAATCCACCATGGGCACGATGCGCGAATAATTGAGACGGGTCGGACCTACCACGCCGAGCACCCCGACGATGTTGTTCTTTGCATCGCTGTAGGGTGCTACGACCAGTGACGACCCGGACATTGAGAACAGCTTGGTCTCCGCCCCGATGAAAATCCGCACGCCCTCGCCGCTTTCGGCAAGTCCGAGCAGGTTCATGACGTCCTTCTTTGTTTCCAGATCGTCGAACAGCTGGCGGATCCTCGCGATATCATCGCCATGCGCGGTGTCGTCAATCAGGTTGGAACGGCCACGCACGATCAATGAGCGCTTTCCTTCGCCATCGTCATCTGACCAGGCTGCAAGACCGGCCTCGATCACTCGCGACGCAAGCGAATCGAGTTCCCGCTTGACGGTGTCCACCTGGCTGCCGAGTTGCTCGCGCAGCTCGGCGATGGTCAGGCCCCGGCAGCGGCTGTTCAGGTAGTTGCTGACCTCGGTGAGCGTTGACGCCGGAAGTCCGCGCGGAATCTCGAAGGTCCGGTTCTCAACGCTTCCATCCTCGCTTACCATCACCACCAGCGCCTTCGAAGGGTTGATGCTGACAAACTCGATGTGGCGCAGCCGGGCGTTCACCTTGGATGTAAGCACGAGGCCGGCGCAGCGGGACAGGCCCGAAAGCATGTTGGTCGCATCGGCAAGAATGTCGTCCGTCGTCCTGTCCCGGTTGAGGCCGGCGATCTGCGCATCAATTCTCGCGCGCTCTTCATTGGTCAGGCGGCCCACTTCCATCAGTGCGTCAACGAAGAAGCGCAAACCGGTCTCGGTCGGAAGGCGTCCGGCGCTTGTGTGCGGCGCATAGATGAGGCCGGCCTCTTCGAGGTCGGACATGATATTGCGGATTGACGCTGGCGAAAGGCCGATGGGCAGGTTGCGCGAGATCGTCCGCGATCCGACCGGGCCACCGGTCTCGAGGAATGTCTCGACCAGACGGCGGAAAATGTCGCGCGAGCGTTTGTCCAGAACGGACAATTCTGTCAGGCGATCATCAATCGCTTTCATGAATCCTCGCGAAATCAGGTTGCAGGAAGGAATCTAGGTGCGGCCATTGGCAGCGTCAATTGCCGCGCTCGCCGATTGCGCTCGATCCATGCGAGCGGTACACCACGGACCTCACAGATGAAATGACCTTACATGAATGGAAGCTTGCCCATATGAGACCTTCTGGCCGCAAACCTGATGAAATGCGCCGGGTGACCCTGGAGCGCAATGTGTCGATGCACGCCGAGGGCTCTTGCCTGGTGAAGTTCGGCAATACCCACGTACTCTGCACCGCAAGCCTTGAAGACCGCGTGCCGCCATGGCTGCGCGGCGGCGGCAAGGGCTGGGTGACCGCCGAGTACGGCATGCTGCCGCGCTCGACGGGTTCGCGCATGCGCCGTGAGTCGACGGCAGGCAAGCAGTCGGGCCGCACGCTGGAAATCCAGCGGCTCATTGGCCGTTCCCTTCGCGCTGTGGTCGACATGGAAAAGCTTGGCGAACGTCAGATTACAGTGGACTGCGATGTCATTCAGGCGGACGGTGGCACGCGTACAGCATCCATCACTGGCGCCTGGGTGGCCTTGCACGATTGCATTGCAAAGCTGCTGGCCGACGGATCGCTGGAAGAGACCCCACTGGTCGATCACGTCGCTGCCCTTTCGTGCGGGATCTATCAAGGCATCGCTGTAGCTGATCTCGATTACGACGAGGATTCGTCAGCCGAGACAGACGCGAACTTCGTGATGACCGGATCGGGTGGGCTTGTGGAAGTGCAGGGGACTGCCGAGGGTACGCCGTTCAGCGAACAGGAACTGTTGCAGTTGCTGAATCTAGCCAAGGCCGGCATTGGTGAACTTGTTGCGCTTCAGAAGGCCGCCGTCAGCTGATGGCAATCGAGCTGCCAGACAACAAGCTTGTCGTCGCAAGCCATAACCCGGGCAAGGTTCGCGAGATTGGCGACCTGCTTAAGCCTCTGGGTATTGATGCCATATCCGCTGGTGAACTTGGTCTGCCGGAGCCGGAAGAGACCGAGGATACATTTGAGGGCAATGCGCGGCTGAAGGCGGAGGCGGCTACCAGGGCCTCTGGTCTGGCGGCGCTTTCCGACGATTCCGGCCTGTGCGTCGATGCACTCGGTGGGGCACCGGGCATCTACTCAGCCCGTTGGGCTGGTGCAGACAAGAACTTCACCAGGGCAATGCAGAAGGTCGAGCACGAACTGCGTGACCGCTATGCCTTGTCGCCCGATCAGCGCAAGGCGCATTTCGTCTGCGCCCTTTGCCTTGCCATTCCCGGTCAGCCTTCGAAGGTTTATCGCGGCGAAGTTCATGGCGTGCTCGTCTGGCCGCCTCGCGGCGACAAGGGCTTCGGCTACGATCCCGTCTTCCAGCCAGAAGGCCACGGAATTACGTTCGGCGAGATGGATCCGGCCGCCAAGCATGCCATGTCGCATCGCGCGCGGGCATTCGAGCAACTTGTGGCCGCGTTGAAAGGTTCTGCCAGCTAGGCAATCAACATGCAAACCGAAGACAATGCATTCGGTGTTTACGTGCATTGGCCCTTCTGCAAGGCCAAGTGCCCCTATTGCGATTTCAACTCCCATGTCCGCCATCACGGCGTTGATGCCGGCGCGTTCGCTGCAGCACTCTCACGAGAACTCGAATGGTTTGCCACCCACACGCCGGGCCGACAGGTGACCAGCATCTTCTTCGGCGGCGGCACGCCGTCCCTGATGCCGCCCGCCGCAGTCGCCACGGTGATCGACAAGGTAGCGCAGTTGTGGACCTTTCACCCGGACGTGGAAATTACGCTGGAAGCAAATCCGACCAGTGTCGAGGCTTCGAATTTCCGCGGCTACCGGACTGCTGGCGTCAACCGGGTCTCGGTCGGCGTTCAGGCCTTGAACGATGAAGATCTGAAGGCACTTGGACGGCAGCATACGGCGGACGAGGCGCTGGCGGCATTCAGGCTTGCCAGGCAGGTTTTCCCGCGAACCTCGTTCGACCTGATCTATGCCCGTCCCGGCCAGACGCCCGAAGACTGGCGGCGTGAGCTGACAACTGCGCTGGCCGAGCAGGACGGGCACATGTCGCTCTACCAGCTCACAATCGAACCGGGCACCCGGTTTTTCGACCTGCATGAGGCAGGGTCCCTGCAGGTGCCTGGCGAGGATACGGGAGCGGAGCTTTACGAGATCACCCAGGAGATGACGGAGGCAGCGGGGCTCTTTGCCTATGAGGTTTCGAACCACGCAGGCCCTGGCAAGGAGTGTCGGCACAATCTGCTGTACTGGCGCTATGGCGAGTATGCCGGCGTTGGCCCTGGCGCTCACGCCAGGCTCATCGGTCGGGAGAGTACTCGAACGGCCATCGCCACCGAGCGGCACCCTGAAACATGGCTGTCGATGGTGCGCTCACAGGGCAACGGCATTGTCGAGCACGAACAGATCAGCCAAGCCGATGCAGCCGTCGAGTGCCTTCTCATGGGCATGCGGACAACAGAAGGGGTCTCATTGTCGCGACTCGAAGCCCTTGTGGGTGCAAGGCTCGACATGCAGCCTCTTGCCGATCTGGAGGCTGGCGGTTTCATCCGCATCGAGGTCCAGATGGCGGGTGACAGAATCACGGCCACTGCTGCCGGGCGGCAGGTCTTGAATGCAGTGATCGAACGGATTGCGCTCGATGCCTTGCCTAGAACCGCTGCGGCGCCGGCGAAACCTCGCGCGGACCTGTCGGCGTAACCTCCAGAATGGAAAGTCCGCGTTCGATCAGACCCGACTGACGGAAGCGGAACAAGCCGTTCACGCCCCTGAAGCCTTCGGGATTGGTGATCGCCGAGGTGGATATGCGGCCTCCCGGCGCATTGCGGCCGGCAATCACGGCGAGGCTCACTGCATCGTAGGCAAGGCTTGCAATGCGCGGTGGAGAATTGCCGTATGTCTGCCGGTAGCGGGAATCGAAACGTTCGACCAGTGCAGGCGCTACGCCTGCATACCAGCCGCCATTTATCAGGGCGATCGAAGACGTCGACCGCTCATCCCACAGTCCGGTTCCCAGCATTCTCACACGCCCGGCTGACAGGCCAGAGTTGGCGAGTCCGTTTGCGGCAGCAGCGAGCATTTCACCGCCTTCGGGCAGGAACAGTCCCTGAATGTTGTTGGTGGGGTTGGACACCTTGCCGGCAACGGCCTGGGCAACCGTAGTCGCCCCTCCTGCATTGCGGGGATAGCGGTCCATGGCCACGATCTGAACGCCGTGGCGTCCGGCCGCTTCGCTTAGCGCCTGCTCGGCTGCACTGCCATATGCGTTCTGGGGCACCATTGCGGCAATGTTCTTGATGCCCTGCTGACTGGCGAAGCGGATCAGGTTGGCAACCTCTTCGCTGGGCAGGAAGCTCATGAGGTAGACACCATTGCCGGCCACGCTTGCGACTGATGAAAAAGCGATGACCGGAACGCCGCGTTGGCGGGCGATCGGGGAGATGGCCTGCACTTCCGATGACAGAAGCGGCCCGAGTATGAGCGATGCGCCATCGTTCAATGCAGCGTTGGCTGCAGTCCGCGCACCATCTGCATTTCCCAGGGTATCCTTGGTGATTAACTGGATATTCTGGCTTCCGGAGTCGAGCAGCGCGGTCTCGGCGGCGTTCTTCAAGGCCTTGCCGATGACGGCCGTCTGGCCCGGGGCCGAAAGCGGCAACAGCAGCGCGACCTTGACCGGACCCGACGAGGCCGGCGGTTGGACTGGCTGCAACTGGGATTGGCCCTCTGTGCCGGCGGCCGGCTTGTCGTCGCTGAACAGGCTGCCCATGTTGACGCCGCCTGTCGAACAGGCCTGCAGACTGACGGCCAGCGCAAGGACCGCCAGGGTCCGCACGGCCATCGCGATCAGGTTGCGCAGCTTCCGGTTGAGGTTCATGATGCCCCCCGCATGTTCATGGAGTCAGCCGGCTCTGGCCGGTGCTGAGTCCATCTCCTCGCGCCTCCTTTAACTGCATTCGCCACGTGTTTCAAACGCTCCGCTCCCCATAATCGACATGTCAATCAACCGGGCACGGCCCGTTTACACAATAAACGGACAGGTTTTTGAAGCTCCAGCGCTTGCGCCCGGGCTTTATCTGGTTGCCACGCCGCTTGGTCATCTCGGTGATATTTCGCTCAGGGCGCTCTGCGTATTGGCGGCCGCCGGTACAGTCCTTTGCGAGGATACGAGGGTAACCAGCCGCCTCATGCAGCGCTACTCAATTTCCACACGATTGCGGCCTTACCACGACCACAATGCAGCCCGCGTCCGTCCGGCCATACTGGACGAACTGGCCGCTGGAGGCTCGTTCGCGCTGGTATCCGACGCCGGCATGCCGGCCATTTCGGATCCGGGCTACAAGCTGGTTCGCGAGTGCATAGACAAGGGAATACCGGTAGATGTCATACCCGGACCGACCGCGCCTGTGACGGCCCTGGCGCTGTCTGGACTTCCGACCGACCGCTTCCTTTTTGCGGGCTTCCTGCCGCACAAGCAGGGCCAAAGGCTGTCTGCCCTTCGGGAACTGGCGGACGTGCCGGCCACCTTGATCTTCTTTGAAACTGCACCGCGCCTTGCCGCCAGTCTCCGCGACGTTGCGTCGGAATTGCCTGGCCGGCAGGTAGCGGTCGCCCGTGAACTGACCAAGCTGCATCAGGAGGTCATGCGCGGCACGGCTGATGAGCTGATTCAATTGCTCCCGCCGGATGGCAAGGTGAAAGGCGAAATCACGCTGCTGGTCGGGCCACCACTGGAGACCGCCGGGCAGAGTGAAGCTGATATCGGTGAGCGTCTGCGGGCGTTGCTGCAGGATAATTCCGCCAGCAAGGCAGCCGCTTTGGCTGCACGCGAAACAGGTCTGCCGCGCGCACAGCTTTACGATCTCGCCATGAAATTGAAGGAGGCCGGCAAGTGAGCCGGTCGCACCCCGCGCCCGAACGCCAGCAGGCTGAGCGCCGGGGCCATCTGGCGGAAGCCCGGGCCGCCATGATGCTTCGGCTCAAGGGCTACCGGATTCTGGACCGCCGCTGGAAGTCGCCCGCCGGTGAGATCGACCTTGTCATACGGCGCGGAAACGCCATCGCGTTCGTCGAGGTAAAGACAAGGTCTTCGGTTGAAGAAGCGCTCGAATCGGTCTCATTGCGGCAACGTCGGCGCATCGTCTCCGCAGCCCATCACTGGCTCGCATCAAACCCGGACGCCATCAACTGCGATTGCCGCTTTGACATCGTGCTGGTCACGCCCTACCAGTGGCCGCAACACCTGCCCAACGCCTTTGCATCGGACGATCAATAGACAACCGGAGTTACCTGCCCATGGCTCTCAAGGTCGCGGTCCAGATGGATCCCATCGAACGTATCGACATTCGCGGAGATTCCACCTTCGCGCTGATGCTGGAGGCCCAGCACCGCGGCCACAGCCTTTTCGTTTACCACCCCGATACACTGGCGCTGCGCGATGGCAGTCTGTCGGCAACCGGCCGCGAAATGAAAGTGCGCGACGAGATCGGCAGGCATTTCGAAGCTTCGCAGGAGCGGGTCGAAGACCTCTCGGCCTGCGATGTTGTCCTGATGCGGCAGGACCCGCCGTTCGACATGAACTACATCACCTACACCCATCTGCTCGAGGCGGTGCACCCGAAAACGCTCGTCGTCAATGACCCGGCAGAGGTTCGCAACGCGCCGGAGAAGCTCTATGTCCTCCAGTACACCGAGTTCATGCCGCCGACCCTTATTTCGCGCGATCCGGTACGGCTTGCCCAATTCCGTGCCGAACATGGCGACATCATCCTGAAGCCGCTCTATGGCAATGGTGGCGCCGGTGTGTTCCGTCTCGCCCATGGCGATGAGAACTTCGCGTCGCTGATGGAGCTATTTACCCAGTCGTTCCGAGAACCTTTCATTGCCCAGAAATATCTTCCCGACGTGAAGAAGGGCGACAAGCGCATCATACTTGTTGAGGGCGAGCCCGTGGGCGCCATCAACCGTGTGCCTGCCGTGGGCGAGACCCGGTCCAACATGCACGTGGGCGGCAAGCCGGAGCCGTCGGAACTGACCGACCGTGAGCGCGAAATCTGCGCCGCCATCGGCCCCGATCTCAAGCGCCGTGGCCTGATATTCGTCGGCATCGACGTGATCGGCGGCTACATGACCGAGATCAACGTGACCTCGCCCACAGGCATCCGCGAGGTGAAGAAATTCGGCGGGGCTGACATTGCTGCGCTCACATGGGACGCCATCGAAGCCCGCCGGAGTTGATCCGAGGCCGGAATGTTCCCTTAATGTTCTTGACGTTGTTCCTCCTTCCTGTAAGGTGACCCAAAGTCATTTCGGGAGGCGGGCGCATGGTGTCGCGCGTGGCCACTGTGGCCTTCAAGGGCATGGAAGCCGTGCCGGTGGACGTTCAGGTCCACATGGCCTCTGGCGTCGTCGCATTTTCCATCGTCGGCCTTGGCGACAAGGCCGTGGCTGAAAGCAAGGAGCGTGTACGTGCGGCCTTGTCTGCCATCGGCCTGGCGCTGCCAGCCAGGCGGATTACCGTCAACCTGGCGCCGGCAGATTTGCCCAAGGAAGGCAGTCACTACGACCTTCCTATCGCCATCGGCCTGATGGCTGCAATGGGCCTGCTGCCGGCAGATTTCACCAGCCGGTATGTCGTGCTGGGCGAGCTGTCACTCGATGGCAAGGTCGAGCCGGTCAACGGGGTACTGCCGGCGGCGATGGCCGCCAACGCCCGGGACATGGGATTGATCTGCCCTGAAGAATGTGGTCCCGAAGCTGCGTGGGCATCCGATGATCTGGACATTCTGGCAGTCCGGTCGCTGATCCAGGTGCTCAATCACATGAAGGGTACGCAGGTTCTGTCCCGGCCAAAGGCCAAGATTGCTGAACAGTCCATTGCCTTGCCGGACCTCAGGGACGTGAAGGGCCAGGAAACCGCCAAACGTGCACTCGAAGTAGCTGCTGCAGGTGGTCATCACATGCTGATGGTGGGTCCGCCCGGCGCGGGTAAGTCCATGCTGGCCTCGCGGATGCCCTCCATTCTGCCGCCGATGGATGCTGCCGAGATGCTGGAAGTTTCGACGATCTCGTCCGTTGCCGGCGAGTTGCGCACGACCGGCCTGACACCAGTCCGCCCCTTCCGTGCACCGCATCACTCGGCGTCCCAGGCTGCTCTTGTGGGTGGCGGGCACCGGGCGCTGCCGGGCGAGATGGTGCTCGCCCACAATGGCGTGCTGTTTCTTGACGAGTTGCCCGAGTTCCAGCCGCGGGCGCTCGAAGCATTGCGCCAGCCGATGGAATCCGGGGAAGCCGTGATTGCCCGCGCCAATCACCATGTGACCTACCCGGCCCGGTTCCAGCTTGTCGCGGCCATGAACCCATGCAAATGCGGCATGAGTGGAGAGGCGGGCCATGTCTGCCGCCGGGGCCCACGCTGCTCGGCCGACTATCAGGCCCGGATCTCCGGCCCGCTGCTCGACCGGATCGACATCCAGATTGAACTGACGGCGGTGCGTGCGAGTGATCTGACCTTGCCGCCGCCTTCAGAAGGCTCGGCCGAAGTGGCTGCCCGGGTGGCTGCTGCGCGCGCCATCCAGCGGGAGCGGTTTGCCGCGCTTGGGCTTCAGGGTCTGCGCACCAATGCCCAGCTCGACGGGACCTTGCTGGAACAGCTTGCCCG
>CAZYKZ010000001.1:0-7091 GCA_964648175.1 uncultured Anderseniella sp. | reverse complement strand
AGGGTCTGCGCACCAATGCCCAGCTCGACGGGACCTTGCTGGAACAGCTTGCCCGGCCGGACGCGAACGGGCTGGCACTTCTCAGCCAGGCCGCCGATGCGCTCAACCTGTCGGCCCGCGGCTATCATCGCGTGCTGCGCTTGGCGCGAACGCTGGCCGATCTGGACGGCAACGAATCGGTTTCGCGCATCAACATAGCCGAAGCGATCAGCTACAGGCAGAAACTAGCCAGCTTCCAGCAGGCTGCCTGAGCCGTCCGGAGATCGTTAGAATTTTAGTTGATCCGCTAGGCCGGCTCTAACCCACTCGCGTCATTATCGCGATTTGGGGATCACTGCAGCCTAGTGGGGACCGGGCGTGGACAAATCCAGACCAGACATTGCGACAGAGCGCCGGCGCCGGCGCCGTACCATGAGCATGGCGCGCCTGCGCCAGCGGGTCCTGTTGCTCGTCGCCGTCGCTACGGTACTTGCCGCACTGTTCATTGGAACCGGCATTGCCGGGTTGAGAAGCGGCAACACTCTCTGGGTTCAAGCAGGCTCCACACTGCTTGCTGCGCTGTTCGCATTTCTTTGCGGCGGATTCCTGCATGTCTGGCACCTTGCACGTCTGCACGTTCAGGAACTCGAAGACGCGCTGGTCCAGTTGCGCCAGGCCCGCATTGCCGCGGATGAGGCCAACCGCGCCAAATCCCGCTTCCTCGCTACCGTTTCCCATGAGCTCAGGACGCCCCTGAACGGCGTTCTCGGCATGAACGGGCTATTGCTGGATACATCATTGACCGACGCACAGAAAAGCTATGCCGACGCCGTCGACGTCTCGGCAAGATCGTTGCTGTCGATCATCGATGAATTGCTGGATGCCGCCCGTGACGAAACGGGTGAGCTGACCATCTCGATGGGCCCGGCACATCTGCCAGACCTGGTCGAATCGGTCGTCGAGCTCATGTCACCCCGCGCCCATGCGAAAGGGATAGAGGTTGCTTGTACCATTTCGCCCTCCTTGCCGGAGCATGTCGTGACCGATGCAAAGCGGTTGAGGCAGATCCTGCTCAACCTGGTGGGCAATGCAATCAAGTTTACCTCCAGCGGCGGCATCATGGTCGCAGTCGGCGGCGTTGCGGAGCCTGACATGGTCCGGATAGAAGTCCGCGACTCAGGCGTCGGCATCCCTGCGGAAGAACTGGAAAAGGTGTTTGACCGTTTCGCCCATTCCTCCTTGCCACAGGCAAGGGCGGCGGGCGGCACCGGTCTCGGCCTCGCCATCACGCGCCAGCTTGCGGGGCTGATGGGCGGGACGATCAGGGTGGAAAGCTCCGTAGGCCAGGGGTCGTCCTTTGTCGTGGAACTGCCAATGCCCCGGGCCCCGATTCAAGCTTCAGACGAGACGGCGTTCGAGACTTCTGCGATCACAGGCGCACAGTTTGTTCTCGCCATGCCCGGGGGCGCGAACCAGGAAGCCTTCGCCTACTACCTCGAAGCAATGGGCGCGAACGTCTTCAAGACCACCGATCTGTCCAGGCTTGATGCAACCGTCGCAGAAGCTGCAAAATGTTGCAGTAACGGACAGAGACCGAAACTGCTGCTGGACGTCAGTCTGGCTGCCTCGCCGGCAGAGACGCGTGTGCACGCGCTTGCTCACGCCGATGAGTTGGCGCAAACCTGGGTCATCCTGCGGCCCGAAGATCGCCGTTCTTGCCGCGAACTGATCGAGGATCCGAGGCTCGGTTACCTGCTGAAGCCCGCCCGCCGCACCACCTTGCTGCAGCAACTGGGTTCTGCTGACGCCCCAGTCCCCCGGTGGGCCAGTGGATTGCGCCAGGCTGCAGACCGCATGCGCGGACCGGAACACAGGACCGGTTTGCGTGTTCTGCTGGTTGAGGACAATCACATCAACATGCTGCTGGCCAGCAAGATACTCTCTTCGGCGGGCCATAAGGTCTGCCATGTGGGGTCCGGCGAGGCCGCTGTGGAAGAGATCAGGCGCCAGCTGGATGAACAACCAGCGGCAAGCTATGACGTGATCCTGATGGACGTCCACATGCCCGGTATCGACGGGTTTGAAGCCACCCGGCAAATTCGTGCCCTGGAGCAGGCCGCCAGTGCCGGAAACCCGGTTCCGATCCTTGCATTGTCCGCCAATTCCAGTACCGACGACAGGGCCGAGGGAGCCAGGGCGGGAATGACGGGCTACCTGTCGAAGCCCTTCGACCGTACCGACCTCGAGGCGGCAATTGCGCACCTTGCCAAGACCAGCAACGCCGCCTGAGCGACTTGCATCACCAACCTTCCGGCAACTTGACCCTGTGGATGGCCGGGACAAGCCGCGCGACGCAAGGCGAACAGATCGTTTACTGTGTCCGGCGTCATGAATCACCACGAGCAACCATCATCACAACGGGCCGCATCTTCTGCCGGTGAAGAGGCGCGCGTAACGCCAATGATGGCGCAGTACCTGGAAATCAAGCAGGCCAATCCGGACAGTCTGCTTTTTTACCGGATGGGTGATTTCTACGAACTGTTCTTCGACGACGCTGAAGTGGCCTCGGCTGCCCTTGGCATCGCGCTGACAAAGCGCGGCAAGCACCTGGGCGAGGACATTCCCATGTGCGGCGTGCCGGTGCATGCCGCGGACGACTATCTGCAAAAGCTGATCCGTCTTGGTCACAAGGTGGCCGTTTGCGAACAGACTGAAGACCCTGCAGAGGCCCGCAAGCGCGGCTCCAAGTCCGTGGTGCGGCGCGATGTCGTCCGCCTCGTTACGCCCGGAACGTTGACCGAGGACAACCTGCTTCAGTCGGGCCGCAACAACTACCTGGCCGCGTTGGCAAGGGTCAAGCATGGCAACGAGATGGCGCTTGCCTGGCTCGACATGTCGACCGGTGATTTCGAGGCGTGTGAAGTCAGCCAGGTGTCGCTGATGGCGGAACTTGCCAGACTGGATCCGTCCGAACTTCTTGTGCCCGACTCCCTGCTGGCTGATGAAGACGCAGGTCCGGCGCTCGCAGATTACAGGCCAGTGCTGACGCCCATGCCCTCTGCAAGGTTTGACTCTGCCGCAGCAGGTGACCGCCTGAAGGGCTATTATGGAGTTGCCTCGCTCGATGCATACGGCAATTTCACCCGGGCGCTGACTTCGGCCTGCGGCGCCTTGCTGGATTATGTTGAGCTCACCCAGGTCGGACGATTGCCAGCCCTGCGTCCTCCGGTCATTCGCGAACCGGGTCACAGCGTTTTGATTGATGCAGCCACCCGGGCAAACCTCGAGCTGGTGAAAACCATGTCCGGCAGCCGAAGCGGCAGCCTGCTCGGCGCAATCGATCTCACCGTTACTGGCGCAGGAGGCCGCCTGCTCGCCGATTGGCTTGCCGCACCGCTTACCAGTGTCGCAGAAATTTCAGCACGCCACGATGCGGTGGATTCGTTCACCGATTTGTCCGGCCAGGAGGTCTGCCACGAAGTCCGCACGGCGCTGCGGCACGCACCCGACATAACCCGCGCGTTGTCGCGGTTGTCGGTTGGACGCGGATCTCCCCGTGATCTTGCAGCACTGGGCGCCGGCATTCGAGCCGCGGTGCTGCTGTCGACGCGCTTTCAACACCGGCATGGCATGGACCCCTGGCCAAGCCGGATTGCCAATGCCTTTGCCACCATGGCAGCAGCAGATGCGGATTTCGCAGACTACCTCGGTGACATGTTGTCCGACGAATTGCCAGCGACAGCCCGCGATGGTGGCTTCATCCGTCAGGGTGCAAATGCCGAACTTGACGAGAACCGTGCGCTACGCGACGAGAGCCGCAAGGTGATTGCGGGCCTTCAGGCAAGTTACGCTGACGAGACCGGTATCAAGACGCTCAAGATCAAGCACAACAACATGCTTGGCTATTTCATCGAACTGAACCAGCAGGCCGGTGAACAATTGCTGGATGCCTCGCATGCCGGCCGCTTCATTCATCGCCAGACCATGGCCAATGCGATGCGGTTCACGACGACGGAACTTGCAGGCCTCGAGCAGAAAATCCTGGCAGCAGCAGACCGGGCCTGCGCAATTGAAATCGATCTGTTCGAGGCCATGTCGGCCATGGCGCGAGAACGGGCGGGCATGCTGCATGCCATTGCGGGAGCGCTGGCTGAGCTCGACGTATTCACGGCGCTGGCCGAACTCGCGGTCAGCCGTGACTATGTCCGCCCGAATGTGGACGCATCGCGCAGGTTCGAGATCGAGGCAGGCCGGCATCCGGTAGTGGAGCAGGCCTTGCGCAAGCAGCATGGCGCCGCCTTTGTCGCGAACGACTGCAGCCTGTCGGCAGGCGAAGCGGGTGAGGACGGCAATCCGTCGCGGCACATCAAGCTGATTACCGGTCCCAACATGGCCGGCAAGTCGACCTACCTCAGGCAAAACGCAATCATTGCACTTCTGGCACAGACCGGCAGTTTCGTGCCTGCACGCGCTGCACACATCGGCGTTGTCGACCGGATCTTCTCCCGCGTTGGCGCTGCCGACGACCTTGCCCGGGGCAGGTCCACATTCATGGTTGAAATGGTCGAGACCGCGACCATTCTCAATCTGGCGACGGAACGTTCGCTTGTCATCCTTGACGAGATCGGACGCGGGACAGCCACCTATGACGGTCTGTCAATTGCCTGGGCCTGCGTGGAGCACTTGCACGCAGTCAACCGGTGCAGGGCCCTTTTCGCAACCCACTTCCATGAGCTTACTGCTCTTTCGTCCCGGCTCGACACCGTTGCCAACGCCACCGTCAAGGTGCGCGAATGGCAAGGCGATGTCATATTCCTGCATGAGGTTGTGCCGGGGGCGGCCGACCGTTCATACGGCATCCAGGTGGCGCGCCTTGCCGGCCTGCCTCAGGCCGTCATTGACCGGGCCAGCGAGGTTCTGCATCTGCTCGAGGAATCGGAACGGTCTGACGCACATCAGCGTATCGTCGATGATCTTCCGCTGTTTTCGGTAGCGCCCCAGCGGCCGGTGCAGAAGACAGCTCCCGTTCCGCCGGGTGCAGCCGAGGTGCTGGATCGCGTACGCGCAATCCTTCCCGATGAATTGACACCCCGGGAAGCGCTTGACCTGCTCTACGAACTGAAAACACTGGCAGCCAGCCGCAGCAACGGCTAGACCATCGGCTAGAGCCAAGCCCGTTCAACACCTCCGGTTGCCATGAGCAAAGAATCCAAGCGGCCAGCCGCCCTGCAGCCAGATCCCGCGTACTGTGCCCCCGCAATTGTCGAACGCCTGAAATCGCTTGCGGACGAACACGGTCTCAACGGCTCCGGCTTCCGGCCGGCAGCCCTCGCTTACCTGAAGTCGCTGGTCTCCCAATCCCGCAAGGCCGAAGAACTGCGCCTGACCAGTTCGGGCAAGGGTCGAGAATGTGCTGCACGCCTGTCCAATCTTCAGGACGAGCTGATCTCGGCGCTCTACGATTTTGCGTCCAGAACAGTCTACGCTGCCAGCAATCCCTCGACGTCGGAACACATCGCCGTGGTCGCGGTTGGTGGCTATGGCCGCGGCACGCTTGCCCCCGGTTCCGACATCGACCTGCTGTTCCTGCTGCCCTACAAGCAGACGGCCTGGGGCGAAAGCGTGGTCGAATACCTGCTCTATTTCCTCTGGGACATGGGTTTCAAGGTTGGCCATGCGACACGGTCGGTGGACGACTGCATCCGGCTGGTGCGCACCGACACCACCATCATGACCTCCGTGCTGGAGGCCCGTTACATTTGCGGACACCAGTCCCTCTTCGATGAATTGCAGGCGCGCTATGGCAGCGAGATCATGGCGCGCGACCAGCGCGAGTTCATCGCCCAGAAGCTGGCCGAACGCGACGAGCGCCACCGCCGCGCCGGTGAGTCGAGGTATCTCGTCGAACCGGACGTGAAAGACGGCAAGGGTGGCATGCGGGACCTGCACACGCTGTTCTGGATAGCCAAATTCGTTTACGGGACTCGCTCGGTCAGCGAGCTCTACAAGTCGGGCCTGTTCACCAGACGCGAGCAGAACCGGTTCATCAAGTGCGAGGATTTCCTGTGGGCGGTGCGCTGCCATCTCCACTTCATGACCGGCCGTGGCGATGACCGGCTCAGTTTCGACAAGCAATCGGAAATGGCTGAGCGTCTCGGCTATGCCTCGCACGGCGGCCTGAAGTCGGTCGAACGTTTCATGAAGCACTACTTTCTGATCGCCAAGGATGTAGGCGACCTGACCCGGATCATGTCGGCAGTTCTCGAGGCCCAGCAGTTCAAGAAGGCGCCGAGCATGAGCGAGCTGTTCGGCAAGTTTCGCCGTCGCTCGATCAAGCTGGACGATGAAGGCGAGTATGTTGTCGATGCGGGCCGGCTGCGGGCCGTGCGCGAAGACATCTTCGACCGCAATCCTCTGCACCTGGTCAAACTGTTCCGTGTGGCAGAGCACAACAACCTGGCAATTCATCCCGCCACCTTGCGGCTGGTCCGCCGTAGCCGCCGTCTCATAGACAAGACGCTGCGCGAGGACCCCGAGGCCAACGCGATATTCCTCGATATCCTGACTAAATCTAACGATCCGGAAGCGATCTTGCGACGCATGAGCGAGGCTGGAGTGCTGGGCCGTTTCGTGCCGGAGTTTGGCCGCATCATCGCCCTGATGCAGTTCAACATGTATCACCACTACACGGTGGACGAGCACCTGCTGCGCGCGGTCGGCATTTTGTCGAAAATCGAAAAGGGCTTGTTGAAGAACGATCACCCGCTTGCGAGCGGTCTGATCCAGAATCTGGTGTCCCGGCGCGCGCTCTACGTTGCGGTGCTGCTGCACGACATTGCAAAGGGCCGCAAGGAAGACCACTCCATTGCCGGCGCAAGGGTGGCCCGCTCCCTCTGCCCCCGCTTCGGGTTGACGGCTGCCGAAACCGAAACCGTTGTATGGCTGGTGCGCCATCATCTGCTGATGAGCGAAACGGCGCAAATGCGCGACCTGTCGGACTACAAGACCATCATCGACTTCGCGGCGGTGGTGCAAAGCCCCGAGCGGCTGCGCCTGCTTGTCATTCTGACTGTCGTCGACATTCGCGCAGTCGGACCCGGCGTCTGGAACGG